>CAYWXT010000030.1:0-32063 GCA_964462125.1 uncultured Pirellulaceae bacterium
CGGGATCGCCCTCGTATCGATGCTCCTGGCAACGGTCAGCCGCGGCGACGAGCCGGCCCCGCAGCCGGCCGACGCCGGGTCGGAACAAGCCTCGGCGGAATCGATCCGGCACTTTGAACAACACATCCGCCCGGTCTTGGTGGACAAATGCGTCAAATGCCACGGGGAGGAGGATCCGGAGGGGAATCTGCGGCTCGACTCGATCGAGTCAATCTTCGAGGGAGGCGATTCCGGGCCTGGTGTCGTTCCGTTCGACCAAGATGGAAGCCTGATCCTCGAGGCAATTCGTTACGAAAGCTTCGAGATGCCACCCAGCGGGCCGTTGTCCGACGAACAGATCCAACACTTCGAACAGTGGGTTGACGCCGGGGCGGTTTGGCCGCAACGTTCCCAGCCGCTTCGGGAGGAATCGGGGGGGATCAGCGAGGAGGATCGCCAATGGTGGGCGCTGAAGCCACTGGTGAAACCGCAGCCTCCGGCATTGTCCGATGATACCTGGTCGCGGACTCCGATCGATCACTTCGTCTATCGTTCCCTGGCCGATGAAGGTTTGACGCCGGCTCCACCAGCGGATCGTCGAACGCTGGTGCGACGGCTCTACTTCGACCTGCTCGGCGTGCCGCCAACACCTGAAGAGACCGAGTCGTTTCTGCAAGACCGGTCGGAGGATGCTTGGGAGCGGCTCGTCGAGCGACTGTTGGAGGACCAGCGTTATGGTGAGCACTGGGCCCGTATCTGGCTCGATCTGGTCCGCTATGCCGAGTCCGACGGCTGGAACCAGGACGCGTACCGTCCCGATATCTGGCGATACCGCGATTACGTCGTGCGGTCGTTCAATGACGACAAGCCGTACCCCGACTTCGTTCGCGAACAGTTAGCCGGCGACGAGATCGGGGAGGACAATCCCGATCATTTGGCCGCCGCCGGTTTCCTGCGACTGGGGATTTACGAATACAACCAGCGGGATGCTCGCGGGCATTGGAACGACATCATGAACGAGATGACCGATGTCGTCGGCGACGTCTTTTTGGGCATGGGGATGGCCTGCGCCCGCTGCCACGACCACAAGTTCGACCCGATTTTGCAGGAGGACTACTTTCGCCTGCGGGCCTTCTTTGAACCGGTCGTTTGGCGCGACGATCTGCTGTATGCCACGGAGGCAGAGAAGGACGAACATGCCCGGCAACGGGCGGACTGGGAAGAGGCAACCGAAGAGATTCGGCAAGAGATCGACGACCTGCTTGAACCCTATTACGACCGCAAGTGGAAGTCGACCGTCGCCAAGTTCCCGCTCGATATCCAGGACTGCTTCCACACACCGGAGCAGGAGCGGACGTCACGGCAACACCAAATGGCCTACCTGGTCTCACGCCAGTTTTGGGAGGAGGGTGGCGGTCCGCTGAAGGGGATGTCCAAGGAGGACAAAGAACGTCACGAGCAATTGAAGGCGGAGTTGGCGGAGTTTGACGACATCAAACCCGAGCCGCTCCCCGAAGTCATGACGGTTACCGATTTTGATGGGAAGCTCTCGCCGACAGTGATCCCGGAGGATCCGGACAAGTCACCGGTGGCGCCAGGATTCCTTGCCGCCATGAGCCCCCCTGGCGAAGCCTCGGCGATCCGGCTCCCCGAACTCGACGACTCCTCCGGCCGCCGGACTGCCCTGGCCGAATGGATCGGACGGAAGGACAACCCGCTGACCATGCGGGTCATCGTGAACCGTCTCTGGCAACAACACTTCGGCCGCGGACTGGTGGCAACCCCAAACGACTTTGGCCGTGAGGGCCAACGGCCAACCCACCCGGAGTTGCTCGATTGGCTGACGACGACCTTTGTTGAACAGGGGGCGAGTTTCAAAAAGCTGCATAAACAAATCCTGATGTCCGCGACCTGGAGACAGTCGGCGCAACACCCCGACGCGGAGCAACAGGAGCTGATCGACCCGGCCGAGGAGCTGTTGTGGCGAGCCCCCATCCGGCGACTGCGAGCCGAGCAGATTCGCAATGCCATGCTCCGCTGCAGCGGTGAGCTGCGCGATCGGGTCGGTGGCCCGAGTGTCGACGCCCAGGAACCGCGGCGCGGGCTGTACGTCAAATCCTACCGCAACACGCCCGAGGAATTCCTGCATGCCTTCGACATCGCCGACGGGTTGAACAGCACCGCGGAGCGGCCGAGCACGACAACCCCGACGCAAGCCCTGTTGTTGATCAATGGCGACTACGCCTTGAGCCGTGCGGCGGTCACCGCCGATCGACTGCTGCAGCAGTCAGACAATGTCGACGCGACCTTGGACCAGGCGTTTCAGCGGGTGTGGGGCCGCTTGCCGACCACGGAAGAACGCGACGCCGCCCACCAGTTTCTCGGTCACGACGGCGCAGCGCCGGCCGAAGAGGTCAAGCATGACAAGCTGGTCGACCTCTGCCACGTGCTGTTCAATTCCAACGAGTTCCTTTACCTGGACTGACGCATGACCCCGACAACGGTCCACCCCGACCCACCGCGCCGCCGATGGGACGCCTTTTCACGCCGCGCGATGCTTGAACGAAGCGGCTGTGGTTTCGGCGCCGTCGCCCTGAATTGGTTGCTTGCCGGCCAGAGCCCTGCCGGGGACGGCACCCGCGGACCTCACCACCGACCGCATGCCAAAAGCGTGATCTGGCTATTCATGGAAGGGGGGCCGAGCCATCTCGACCTGCTCGATCCCAAGCCTGCGTTGAACCAGTTGGCCGGTGAGCCGCTCCCGGAGAGCTTCGACGAACCGATCACCGCCATGGGCGAGAAGGGCTCGCCGCTGCTGGCCGCCCCGCGAACTTGGAAGCAACATGGCCAAAGCGGGCTGTGGGCTTCCGAATGGATTCCCAACATCGCCGAATGCCTGGACGACATCGCCGTCATTCGCTCGTGCTGGACCAACGGCATCAACCATGCCGGCGGGGTCTGCCAGATGAACACCTGCATCAACGTCGCCGGCCGACCCGCCCTCGGGGCTTGGGTCGACTACGGTTTGGGCAGCGAAAACGAGAATCTGCCGTCGTTCGTCGTGATGTGCGACAACAAGGGTCGACCGGTCAACGGCACGCGGAACTGGGGCAGCGGTTTCATGCCGGCGACGCACCAGGGCGTGCGGATCGACGGCACGTCGGAGGAACCGATCTCGAACCTGCACCTGCCCGCCGACTACAGTGGCGAGCGTCAACAGCAAAAGTTGGCGCTGCTTCAGGAGTTCAACCACGCACATGCAGCGCCCCGGGCCCACCAGTCGGAATTGGAGGCTCGCATTCGCAGCTACGAACTCGCATTCCGAATGCAGGCCGAGGCCCCCGAGGCGGTCGATCTGGCCCAGGAAACCGAAGAGACCAAACAACTCTACGGGCTGGACCAGAAGGAAACCGAACCGTTCGGACGCAATTGTCTCCTCGCGCGACGGTTGGTCGAACGCGGTGTCCGCTTTGTCCAACTCTACAGCGGGACCGGGAGTAAATGGGACTCCCATTCAGCGATCGAAAAGAATCACTCGCGGCTCTGCGCTTCGATGGACCGTCCCGTCGCGGCGCTGCTCAAAGACCTCAAACGTCGCGGCTTGCTCGAGGACACCCTCGTGGTTTGGGGGGGCGAATTCGGCCGGACACCGATGAGTGAGAAAGGGGATGGTCGTGACCACAACCCCACCGGTTTCACCATCTGGATGGCCGGGGGCGGTGTGCAAGGTGGCCAAGTGATCGGCGGCACCGATGAACTCGGCCTGTACGCCGTGGAGGACAAAATGCATGTCCATGACATCCACGCCTCGATCCTCGGTCTCCTGGGGCTGAACAACATGCAGCTCACCTACGACCACCGAGGCCGCCCCGAACGGCCCACGATCAATGAAGGTCGCTTCAACAAGAAACTGATCGGGGCTTGATCCGGCTCGGCGAGCCAGATGTCCTTGTCCACCCAGGCCATTCCTACCGCCGGGTATGCTCGATCGCTTGGCGAACCGCCGACTCATCGACCTGACCGACGAGTTCGACGTTGCCAATTTCCCGCGGCAGGATGAACCGCAGGTCTCCGTGGGCCGCCTTCTTGTCCCGTCGCATCACCGGAAGCATCTCATCGGCCGAAGCGGTGGGAAGGGTTACCGGAAGGCGGCATGCCTGCAGCAGTTCGGTTTGTCGCCGCAACACGTCGGCGTCACAGAGCCCGAACGCAATCGCCAAGCGAGCGGCCATCTGCATCCCAATCGCGACCGCTTCGCCATGCAACAGGGTGCCGTAGCCGGCGGTCGCTTCGATCCCGTGGGCGAAGGTGTGCCCGTAATTCAAGATCGCGCGTCTCCCGGTCGTTTCCCGTTCGTCCTCCTCCACCACCCGCGCCTTCGATTCACAACTGCGGCGGATCGCTTGGCGTAGCGCCCCCGGATCGCGAGCGAGCAATTCCCCCGCATGCCGCGTGAGCCACTCGAAGAACGCGGCGTCATCGATGACGCCATATTTCACCACCTCCGCCAACCCGCTGCGGAACTCGCGGTCCGGCAAGGTTGTCAACGTCTCGGTATCGATGATGACCATGGCCGGCTGCCAGAACGCCCCGACCATGTTCTTCGCCCCCGGCAAGTTGATCCCCGTTTTGCCCCCCACGCTGCTGTCGACCATGGCCAACAGCGTCGTCGGGACCTGGACGAAGCGGATACCGCGAGCAAAGGTGGCCGCCGCGAATCCCGCCAAATCCCCCACCACCCCTCCGCCGACGGCAACCACGACGGTGCGGCGGTCCGCCTCCGCCTCGAGCAAAAACTCCCAGAGCCGTGACAGCTGCGTCACCGACTTGCTGGTCTCACCCGAGGGAACCGCGATCACACTGGTACGGATTCCCGCCGAGCGAAGTGACGATTCGATCCCGCGAGCACACGGCTCGACCACACTCGCATCGGTCACCAGCACGGCGTGGGACAGGTCTCCGGCCACCTCGCACAGAGCTTTGGCGATCGAGTCCAGGCTCCCCGTTCGGATTTCGATCGAGTAGCTCCGCTCCCCCAGCGGTACCTGCAACGAGGTGGAGTCGGGGGTTTGTGGTTCCGGTACCATGATGGGACTCTGCGGGGGTGCGGGGCCAAGCTTTGTCGCAAAGGCAGCCATCGTACGGATTTTCGAAACGTTTCTCCATATCGACAAGTTCCCATGCCCGAACACGCTGACAAGTACAACGACCCCCGCGTGCAGATCAGCCCACGGCGGTTGATTGCGTTGGGTACCGTGCTGGTCGCGGTCGCCCTTGTCGTGGCGTTGGCGAGCATCTACGCCCGGCGGACGAGCCTGGGGAAGACGACCACGTTCTTCGGGCCAACCACGATCACAGCGCTGCAGTTGGCCGACCGCGTGGAGCTCCTTCCCGGCCCTGGCCAAAAGTTCGAACCGATTGACTTGACCGGCACGCCAGGACTCGGGCACCTGCGACGCGCCCTGCTTGACGACCGGCACTATCGGTGGGAAACGGAAGCCGCACAGCCTGTCTCGGAACGCTGCGAGGACGCGGAGTCGGTCTGCGTGCGACTCCGGTTCGCCGATCCCGTCGGCCAACGGGTCCCGGTGACGGAACTCGCACTGGAACTTCAGCAGGGTTGGGTCGGTCTGGCGGGGGTGAACCAGCGCGTCCGTTTCAATCAACGCGTTCAGCCCGCCGTGAAGCATCAGTTGACAATGATCTCCAACGTGACACGCAAGCGGTACGACCAACGATCAGGGGGCCAGTCCCCCACGCGGTGATGCCCGCGATTAGGGGGGCAGCGCTCTGCTCGGTGACATCCGGCTCGGCGAGCCGGATGTACATGCCGAAACCGATGTGGTGGCCGGGTGGGTACAAGAGTGCCCCCAATCCGTTCGTTCCTTAGAGATCGTCAGCGCACGCCCAACTTGGGTTCTGCGCCGTTAACGGGGGTCCTTTGCCCTCCATCCGGGCTGTTTCGGACGTATCGGCCGCGTTGCCCGGGGCGCGGGGCAAATTCGTGTTTATACTGAGCGTGTTCAAATCCTCATCCGTGATGACGAGGCCAGCCTTCTGCGGTGGCGGCTCATCTCGCGAAAGGTATCCGCATGGCATCGGTCACCGAATCACTTTTGCCCACCACGGAGACGCCGGGTTCCGAACGTTCGCCGGGGCCTGAACCGGAACACGGCAGCGAGGAGGCGGCCCCCGCAGCCGATCCGAAACGCCATTTTCTCCTTTTCCAAGCCACTCCGGCCTGGTTGATCAGTACCCTGGTGCATGTCGTGATCCTGTTGCTCTTGGGGCTAGTCACGATTGCCGACCCGAGCCGGGTCGTGAATGTCCTTTCGGCCAGCAGTAGCCAGGATGACGGCCCGGAGATGGACGAATTTGCGATCGAGCAGGTTGATCCCGGGGATTTACCCGAGATGGAGGAGCTGACCGAACCGGTGGAGGTGACGGAGGTCTCGGAGGTCGTGGAACCGATGCCGCTGGAGGTGCCGACGGAGGTGGCAACGACTCCGCTGGACATCGCCGATTTGGCCTCTCAAATGGCTCCGGCCTCGGAGACCCTGCAAACGCTTGCCTCGGTCGAAGCTTCGGGGATGAGTAGCCGCAGCGACGAGATGAAACAGAAGCTGCTCCGCGACTACGGTGGCAATGCGAGCAGTGAGGCGGCGGTGACCGAAGCATTGAAGTGGCTCTCAAGACACCAGCTTCCCAACGGCGCCTGGACCTTCCAGCATCACGTGGTGTGCAAGGGACGCTGCGGCGACCCCGGGCAGCCGAAATACGCCAAGTCGGTCAATGCGGCGACCTCGATGGCGCTGCTGCCTTTCTTGGGGGCGGGGCAGACGCACTACACCGGTGACTTCAAGGAGGTCGTCCGCCGGGGACTGTTGTTCCTGATCAACCATGGCAAGTCGGGACGCAAGAATGGCATGCCGGTGATCGATCTCCGCGATGAAGCCGGAAACATGTATTCCCACGGCCTCGCCGCGATCGCCTTGTGCGAAGCCTATGCGATGACCGAAGACCCCGCGCTGGCCGGCCCGGCCCAAGCCGCGGTGAACTACATCGTCTACGCCCAGGGCCGAGATGGGGGCTGGCGGTACAGCCCTCAGCAAGCCGAGGGCGACACGTCGGTGGTTGGCTGGCAGGTAATGGCGCTCAAGAGCGGTCACATGGGACATTTGGCGATTCCGCCGATCACGATCGAGGGGGCCAAGATGTTCCTCGACAAGGTCAGCTCCGACGAGGGAGCCATTTACGGTTACAAGACCCCCTCCACCAGCGTTCGCCCCGCCTGCACCGCCATCGGGCTGCTGTGCCGCATGTACACCGGATGGGACAAATCCCACCCCGGCATGGTCGCCGGCGTGAAGAACCTCAGCAAAGTCGGCGTGCGGAAGGACGACATGTACTACAACTACTACGCCGCCCAGGTTCTGCGGCACTTTGGCGGATCGGATTGGGACGAGTTCAACCAAGAGCTGCGCGATTGGTTGGTGGAGAGCCAGGCCCAGAAAGGCGGCGCCAAAGGGAGCTGGCACTTTCCCAAAAGCCGCGGTCACCGTGGCCCCAAGGAAGGCGGTCGCTTGGCCAGCACCGCCTTGGCCACCATGATCCTGGAGGTCTACTACCGGCACATGCCGCTGTATGCCGACAGCGCCGCGGACGACGACTTCCCGCTTTAGTGCTTTTGTCCTTTCGTTTTCCGACCCCGCCCAGGCCGCACGCCTGAATCGGCGTTGACAACAGAGGGGATCGATTGTTAATCCCACCCCCGTGCTTCGATTGCGGACGATTCATGTCCCGCAAACGAACCCCACCACCATCCACTTTGGAAGTTCCATCGTTTACAGACGTTTTGCGGGAAGCGTTTGTCAGCCGACCCGTTCGGCCGGAGTAACCAACGTTCGCTGCGACGGTTTCTGGGTCAATCGTCTCAATCGAGCGACTCCGCGATGGAACTTTACTGCGCATCGGGACGCCGCTTCGGCGGCGTCCCGATGCCAGGATCCACCCCCGAAGCCGAGGACCTCATGGCGGATCAACCGCCCCCATCGGAAGATCCGTCGCCGAGCAGTGTCCCAAGCGACCACTCCCCGATCTCGGCCCGCGATGAGCTGGCGATGCGAAGGCAACGCACCCGGCGGATCTTGCTGGCACTCCTGGCACTCGTGGCCATCACCGCCGCGGCATGGTCGATCGGCCGATTTCGCAACACCGGCACGCCGGAGCCAGTGGGGCTGGCCTCGCACGTGCTGTTCGAAAATGCGCTTGAGCAGCTGAAGCAAGACGGTGGAGAGACGCTGCGGATCACCGACTTCGAAGTCGATGACGCGATGATCGAGCAGCTCCGCGGGCTCGACCAAATCAAAACGTTGATTCTGGACCAGGGCGTGATCACCGATCGTGGGATCGACGCGATCGCCGCGTTGCCAAACCTGGGCTATCTGCGGCTGCGGCATTCCCCGATCACCGATCAAGGGCTCGCCCGACTCTCCGGCTCCCGAACGCTCTGGTACTTGAATCTCCCCCATGCCGACTGCACCGCCGCCGGGGTCGCTTCTCTGGAGGGAACGCCGCGGCTGCGTCAGATCCGGCTCGGCTCGCCCCATTTGGGCAATGACGTCGGTCGCGCCCTGGCCAAAATCGACTCCCTTCGCGGTGTCCATCTGATCGGGGTGCCGCTGACCGACGGCGGAGTCAAGGCGATCGCCACCCTGCCGCAATTGGAGTCGCTCTACCTGGACGACGCGGCCGTGACCGACGCCGGCTGGAACTGGCTGTTCCAAACCCATCCGCAGCTCCACGTGCACGTCAACCAACAGCATCACGACCGAGACCCCAAGGCTCACCGGCACCACGAGACGGACCACCCGGACGAAGGCTCGCAATGACTCCACGGATCCAGCGGCTCGCGGCAAGGCTCGACGAGATCAAGATCGGCGCGATTCTGGTGACCGACGAAACCAACGTGGCGTACCTCAGCGGTTTCACCGGGGACAGCTCGTTCCTGGTGGTCGAGCCGTCGCGGGCCACGATCTTGACCGATGGACGCTACGAAACCCAACTCAAGACGGAGTGTCCGACGCTGCAACTCGCGATTCGCCAACCATCGCAATCGATGGCCGATTTCGTCGCTGAGTCCCTTGCCGAACTGTCACTCCAGCGTCTCGGGTTCGAGGCGGACCAGCTCACCGTCGCGTCCTTTGGCCAGCTCGCGCTGCGAGTCCCGCACGTCGAGTGGGTCGAAACCGTCGGGGAGGTCGAACGTCTGCGGCAGATCAAGGACGCCGACGAAATCGCGATCCTCCGCGAGGCGGTGCGGATCGCCGAGCGGGCGTTCCTCTCGATCATCCCCAGGTTGACGCCGCAGCTGAGTGAACGGGAGATCGCCTTTGAACTGGAGGCGACGATGCGGGCGCTGGGGGCCGAGGGGGTCAGCTTTCCACCGATCGTCGGGGCCCAGCCTTCAGGAGCTCTGCCGCATTATCGCCCTCGAGCCGTCGCCCTCGGGGAGGCGGAAAGCGTTTTGATCGACTGGGGCGCCCGCTTGAAAGGCTACAACAGCGACCTTACAAGAACCCTACACCGCGAAACCGCCTCGGCCTCCTTTCGCGATGCCTATCAGGCCGTGTTGGAGTGCCAACTGGCGGCGATTGACGCCATCGGCCCCGGAGTCGAGGCCCGCGCGGTCGACCAGGTCGCTCGGCAATCGCTCGCCGCCGAAGGTTTGGCGGATGCGTTCAAGCATGGCCTCGGACACGGGCTCGGTCTGCAGATCCACGAGTCACCGCGACTCGCTGCGATCAGCGAGGAGACGCTGCGTCCGGGGATGGTCGTGACCGTCGAACCCGGAGTTTACTTCGAGGACAAGTTCGGCATCCGGATCGAGGATGACGTGCTGGTGACCGAAACAGGACATGAGGTCCTGAGCCGTCTCCCCAAGGGTCTCGATGACAACCGTCTGATGCGGTAAAACTGCCGACACCACGAAACCAACCCCATGGTCCCCGATCAAGAGTCAAGCATGAGCAAGGGCGACAAACCTGGCGTCGACATCTTTGATGTCGCTCGAATCCGCCAGATCGTCGAGCTGATGGAGCAGCACGAACTCGTGGAAATCGACCTCCAACAAGGGGAAGAGAAGATCAAACTGACCCGGGGTGGAACCACACCACTCGTCCCCGCCCCTGGGATGATGCATGCCCCCGGTGCGGTCCACCATCCGCCCCCAACCTCGGGTCCCGCTGCTGGTGAAGCGGCGGAGACCGCCGGAACGATCACCATCAACGCCCCGATGGTCGGTACCTTTTACGCCCGCCCCAATCCGGAAGCCGAAGCCTTCGTCAAGGTCGGCAGCATGGTCAACGAAGATACCGTGGTCTGCATCGTCGAGGCGATGAAGGTGTTCAATGAGATCCCGGCGGAGTGCCGCGGAAAAATCGTCGAGGTCTTGGCGGAAGATCATCAACCCGTCGACTTCGGCAAACCCTTGTTCCGCGTGCAGCCCAACGCCTAGACATTGCCGATGTTTAACAAGATCTTGATCGCCAACCGGGGTGAGATCGCCCTCCGTGTGATCCGAGCCTGCCGCGAAATGGGGATTGGCTCGGTCGCCGTTTATAGCCAAGCGGACGCCGAGTCGATGCACGTCAAGCTGGCCGATGAGGCGTACTGCGTCGGTGCCGCTCGCAGTGCCGATAGTTATTTAAAAATCGACCAGATCATCGCGGCGGCCGAAGTCGCCGATGTCGACGCGATTCACCCTGGCTATGGCTTCCTTTCGGAAAACGCCCACTTCAATGACGTCTGCCGCGAGAGCGGGTTCGAGTTCATCGGCCCCCGCCCAGAATCGATGCTGCAATTGGGCGACAAAAACACCGCCCGAACGATCGCCACAGCCAACCAAGTGCCGGTTGTCCCCGGCAGCGATGGCTTGATCGATGACTTTTCCCGGGCAGCCGATGTCGCCCGTGAGATCGGGTTTCCCGTCCTGATCAAGGCAACCGCTGGTGGCGGCGGCAAGGGGATGCGGGTGGCTGAGGACGAGTCCATGCTGCAAAACGCCTTGCAAGCCGCCCGCAATGAAGCGGTCGCAGCGTTCGGCAACGGCGGTCTGTACCTCGAAAAATATATCGGCCGGCCGCGGCATATCGAGGTCCAAACGATCGCCGATTCCCACGGCAATGTCAGCCACCTGTTCGAACGTGACTGCAGCGTTCAACGTCGGCACCAAAAGTTGATCGAAGAGGCCCCCAGCCCGAATTTGCCCGAGGACCGGCGAGAGGCAATCTGCGAGGCCGCCACGCGAATGATCCGCGGGGCGAACTACACCAACGCCGGCACCGTCGAATTCATCGTCGATGATGACTTCAATTTCTACTTCATCGAAGTCAATGCCCGCATCCAAGTGGAACACCCCGTGACGGAAATGGTCACCGGAGTCGATCTGATCAAGGAACAGATACGCGTCGCCGCCGGAGAACCACTCTCCTTTCGCCAGGAAGACCTCAACTGCATCGGAACGGCAATCGAGTGCCGGATCAACGCCGAGAACCCCGATCGCAACTTTCAGCCCCACCCAGGCCGGATCGAGTCGATGTTCGCCCCCGGAGGCCTCGGTGTTCGCTTCGACTCCCACGTCTACGCCGGCTACACCGTCCCGCCCCATTACGACTCGATGATCGGCAAACTGATCGTCCACCGCCCAACCCGAAAGGAGGCGATTGCGACAATGCGGCGAGCCCTACGCGAACTGCAGATCACCGGGATCTCCACCACCGCGGGCTTTCACGACGCCCTATTGCAACACGAACAGTTCGTTCGCGGGAATTGCGACACCAAATTCGTCGACCGCGAATTCTTGGCATAACAACGCGTCGCCGAACTCGAATTCGCCGAGCCTGCGCGGGCGTGCAAGACAGGCTGGCAGCCTGTGCTACGTAGCCACCAGAACGGCTGGCGCCAATCTTTCCCCATCCCTCCTGGATTACCACGGCCGCTTGGTTCGGTCGTTTTGACTGTAGGGCGTGGACCGGTTGAGACGATGAATCCGGTTGAACGGGTGAGCGTTCAGGGGGCCCGTTCTGCATTGTCGGTTTACTCGCTCCCAAGGGTGGTCGCTCATGCGGCGCTTCATTGTTTGTTTGCTAGCGATCGGCTCGGTGGCGACTGTGGTCACACCCGGTTTGAACGCTCAGCAGGCTGCCACCGATCTCCAACTCGCGGATCCGCAGCCGGCGGACCAGTCGCCGCGGCTGAGTAAGTTCCCGGTGCCCGCAGCGCATGCGAAAGAAATCGCGACCCAGCTGAGCCTTCGTTACCGCGACAACCCCGAGGTGACGATTTCACCCGATCCCCGCCACGATCAGCTGGTGGTGCTGGCGCCGGAAGAGGCACAAGATCGCATTGCCAGCGACCTGAAGGAGCTGGTGGAAAATATCACCCCGCCTGCGGGAGCGAACCAGGTCGGACCGCTGCAGGCACAGCTGACCAGCATCACCTGGCGGGAGTTCGAGGACGCGCTCCAACAGGTCGCTGGGCAAGACCTTCCAGTGACCACCAGCCGCAACGGCGAGCGGGCCTCGTTCCGACTCAACACCGAACGGCTGAAAGGGACGGTGGTCGAGGTCGACCGGCGGGGCAACTCCGTTACCGTCGTCGCCCCGGCGGCCAAACTGGCCGGCTGGAAAAAGCTGATCCGCGCCATCGACCAGACCCAGAACGAGCATGGCGAAGTGACCGAATTGATGCGCGTGGAAAATGCCGAGCCGGGGCCGATCCAACGCGCCATCCGCCTGCTCCGAGAAATGGAACAGGCGCACGCTCAAGAAGCCGAGCCAGAAGCCGCAGGGAATCCCCCCCAATCCGTCTTCCGAAATGCCGTCTTCCAGGACCCGACCGAGGGCCCCCGAGAACTCGTGCAGGTCGATCCAGACGATCAAGACGATCCCGATGACGAGGGCGACCCAGACGTGCCGCCCGAGGAGGGCGCTGGACCGATCGGGGACCTCGAATTCCAATTCGTCCCGGAACTGGGGGTGATCATCGTCCAAGGGGCTCGCCGTGATGTGGATCGTGTTCGCTCGCTGATCGAAGAAATCGAACTGCAAAGCGAGATCACTCGGCCGCAAGTCGAAGTCAAGCGGCTGGAACATACCGACAGCAACGCCATCGCCGAGCTGTTGGACCAACTTTACGAAGACGTCCTCGCGGCACGCCAGGGCGAGGTCAGCATCACCGCGCTCGACACCCCCAACGCATTGTTGCTGATCGGGCGCGAGGAAGCGATCAAGACGGTGTTGGAGTTGGTTCAGAAACTCGACCAGCCGATCGATGACACCGACCGCCTGCGGGTTTATCGGTTGCAGCACGCCTCCGCTCTCGACGCAGAGTCGACCATCCGCGACTTCTTTGTCGACCGCCCCGGAACCGAGGACGACGTGCGTCCGGGGACCGGCATTCGCGTCCGCGTGATCGCCGACTATCGCACAAACTCCTTGATCGTCAGCGGCTCGCCACGGGACCTGACCGAGGTGACGCGGCTGATCAACAAAATCGACGTCCAAGAGATCGCGGCGCAGAACGAGATCAAGATTTTCAAACTCGACAACTCCCGCGCCGAAGACCTGGCCCCGACCATCCAATCGGCGATCACCGGGGAGGGGGAAGCCACCGACAACGAAAACGTGACCCGCGCCTCGGCGACCTTGTCGATCGTCGCCGTCGATGCCGAAGGGAACCAGACGCTTGACTCGGGAATTTTGGAAAGCGTCGTCGTCACCGCCGATGAAAACTCGAACGCCTTGGTCGTCCGCGGGCCGGCGTCGAGCATGCCGTTGATTGGGGAACTGATCCGCCAACTCGACCGGGCGCCCGGCATCGATTCTCTGGTGAAGGTATTCACCATCCAGAACGGTGACGCCAGCCAGCTGACCGCCGCGCTGCAGGATCTGTTCGCCGCCGACGCGCAAGCAGCGGGAGCAGGGGCAGGGGCAGGAGCAGGAGCAGGGGTTGGCGCGGCGCCTCTGGCGGCCCTTCCCGCGACCACCGCGGCCGACAGCTCACTCGTGCCGCTGCGATTCACCACCGACATCCGCAGCAACAGCATCATCGCAACTGGTTCGGGGGCGGACTTGGAAGTGGTGGAAAGCATCCTGTTGCGGCTGGACAGTGAAGGCTTTGCCGAACGGATCACCGAAGTGATCTGGCTACGACACCAACCTGCCGACAACGTCGCCGTGGCGATCCAGGAATATGTGAACCAGCGCCGCACCGGTCAGACCGCCATTCAGCAGTTCCAACAAGGTCTCGGACCGCACGACCTGCCCGACCGCGATTTGATCGTGGTACCGGAAACGCAGACCAACAGCGTTATCTTGAGCGTTGCTCCGCGGCTGTATGAAGATGTCCGGAGGCTGATCGACCACCTCGACCGTCGCCCGCCGATGGTGTTGATCAAGGTGATCATCGCTGAGGTCGGGTTGGATGACCGGTTTGAAGTCGGCGGTGAACTGGGTCTGCAAGACTCGTTGCTGTTCGACCGCGGAGTCGCCGACTTGGCCCCTCCGCAATCCGAGCCCGGTTTCAACTTCAACAACGCGGGCACGCCAAACGAAAATACCTTCGGGCGCGACTCGCTCGCCGCCCGCGGGGTCTCCTCCTTCGGCGTCGGGACGAGCAGTTCGACCGCCGGGGTCGGCGGGTTCGTCCTCAGTGCCGCCAGCGAATCGGTCAGCATGCTGTTCCGCACCCTGCAGACCGCCGGACGCCTGCAGGTGATCAGCCGGCCTCAAGTGATGGTGATGGACAACAACGAAGCGGTCGTCCAGGTTGGACAACTGATCGCCAGGCCCCAAGATGTGGTGACTGGAGTGAACGCGACCACGATCGGCGTGCAAGACATTCCTGTCGGTTTGATTCTGCAAGTCACCCCGCGCGTTGGATCCGACGGGCTGATCGTGATGGCCATCGATGCCACGCGGTCACAGATTAACAATACCGATCAAGGTCAAGCAATCGGAGTATTCGAGGGGCAGCCGGTGACGGTCCAGCCGATCGACGAAACGACCGCCCAGTCGACGATCAGCGCTTACAGTGGCCAGACGGTGATTTTCGGTGGGTTGATTCAGAAAACCCGCGAAAATATCTCCCGGCGCGTGCCCTACCTGGCAGACATTCCCTACCTTGGCCACATGTTCAAGTTCGATGCCGAGATCGAGGAACGCTCCGAACTGTTGATCGTGATGACGCCTATGCTGGTCACCGGCGAACAAGATTTGGATTACGTGAAGGAGACAGAATCGAGCCGCATGAGCTGGTGCTTGGCGGATGTCGTCGAAGCCCATGGTGATGTCGGTCTCAGCGGCGGCTATGGTCTGTGGGGGCCCGCGGTCGGACCGACGATCTATCCCGACCTGCAGCCGACCGCTGACGACGTGATCGACGGCCACCAGCTCCAGCGGCGCGATTCAATCCTCTTCGATGAAGAGGTCGAGGTGATCGAGTCGCCTGACGCCCCGACGGAACCGGTCGATGCGATCCCGGGTTCGGAGCCTCAGCTTCCAGGCCCGACGCGATCCGAAAGCGAACCAGCGCCGGACGATCCGTCGGCATCGACGCTGCCGGAGATGATGCGTCCCGCCTCGGCAAGGTTTCCCTCCGCCGCCACGTCCGCGTTGAATGCATCGACGTGGATCCAACAGTCGTCCTACGCCAAGGGTGAACAGACGCCAAACGACTCGCTCGCCGGGCGCCCCAATACATCCGACTCGCCGAGCCGGACTGTCACCGAACCGGAAAACGAATGGACGACGATCGTTAAACAAGGGTTGGATGTCACGCCGAAAAGCGCCCCGCCGCGGCTCGGAGCGTCTGGCCCCTCAAGGCCATCCCAACAAGCGCCGTCGAAGTCCCCGGACCCATACGACCGCAGCGATTCCGACTCGTCGTCCGTTCAACCGACCATTTCACCCCGATCCTGGATCCGATGATGCGCGTATCCAAACGATTCATCCTGACGGCGATCGCGTCGGCCATCATCCCCGGCGCGATCGGTTGCTCCACCTTCTCCAGTGCGGAAACGAAGGAACAGGGCTACGGATTCAATCGCATTCCATGGTTCTCCAAAAAGGAGACACCACCGGAGCCTTACCCAAACCCCGCAAAGTTGGTCGCCACCTGGACTCCCGACACATTGGTCCAATCAGGCCGAACGCCCACGCGAGGGTTTGGCGGACGTCTTTACTTCTATAACGAAAGGTCGCAGGCGGTGCCGGTGGACGGGACGCTCGTCGTGCACGGGTTCGACGAGAGCGCCGCTGATCCGGAAAAGCAGATGAAGCGGTTCGCATTCACCCCCGAGCAATTCACCGGTCACTTCAGCCAGTCCGACCTGGGTGCTTCCTATAGCGTTTGGATCCCTTGGGATGCGGTCGGCGGTGACCAGCGAAAGATCTCGCTCGTGCCAACCTTCAAGACGGAATCAGGAACGACGGTTCAAGGGGTGCCGACGAAGGTGATGCTTCCGGGCCGCCGTCCCGACCCGGAACAACAATTCGCCGATAAGTTGTCACCCGATTTTCGCCGGTGGCAACACGCCTCCTCTGGAGACTCCTCCCGCGCCTCCGGGCTGACCACGACCACAATCCCCCGAGCGCGACGGCCGCGTGAAGCTCGCAGCATCGCTCCGCTGACCCCGCCCGTCTTGGGCGCGAGCCAATCGACGATGGCGGGCGGGGCCGCCACCCCATCAGCTGAAATCCAAACCGCACCTCGGCCGAAGTCCCCTTCCGAGAATCCATGAGGGCTTGCCTCCGACGGGCATCGCCGGAAAGACCAACGCTGGTACGATCCCTTTCGTTCCTAGGCGACTTGCGAAAGCTGGAACTTGGCAAGTTGGTCACGGCCAGCGAGGTAGCCGCGGCGGACGACTTCTTCCGGCCGACTGAAATCGAACCAAGCGACAGAGTCGACCTCCGGGCGGATGACCAGATCGGCCTCGGGCAAGGCTCGCCGGCGGAGCATCCGTTCGCCGATCTCATCGATCCGCATCATCACGTCGATCGCCTTCGGACAACTGGTGATGCGCGAGTGCCCCTGGCCGACGTCGACTGCGATCGAGACTTCATGCGGGTACGCCCGGGCGATGTCGATCGGGACCGAATCGATCACGCCGATGTCACAGAGCAACATGCCCTGGTGGGCGACTGGAGGAAAGATTCCCGGGATCGCCATCGACGCCAGTACGGCTTGCCGTAGCGATCCCGATTCCAACACCACCTTGTTTCCGCTCAGCAGATCCGCCGCGACGATGCTCAAGGGGACCGGCGTTTCAGCGATGTCGATGTCAGGGAGCAGACATTCGATCGCGTCGTGCAACACACAATCGCTAAGCAACGCCGGGCCGGTGATCGCCCGTCCGAGCTTACGGTGAGCTTGGACAAACTCTCGCAGCCGCCCGTACCAGGAAAAGAACCCGCCGGTGCTCTCCGAGGCAGTCGCCGGTTGGGCTCCCATCAAAATCCGCTGTTGCTCCTGGAACTCTGCCGAGTGGATGAACTCGGCCGCAACGGACTGTGCCCGCCGAGGGTTGAGATCGACCGCGGACAGACTGCCGGCGAGTGCCCCCAGGCTGACCCCGACGATGCGTTCCAGTGCAAGCGACGACTCGTGGACCGCTTGGATCACGCCCAGGTGAGCCAGTCCGCGGGCGCCACCGCCACCGAGCGCAACGACGGCACGATCCGGTTGCCGCGGCGATTCCGGTTGCGGCTCCCGAAAACTAAGCAGATTCAACAGTTTCATCTCCGGTCCTCGCGGCTGCGTCGGGGGTGTCGTAAGGCATCAGGATTTCGCCAGCCATGATCCCGTGCAGTTCATCCCATCCCTGCTCGGCGATCTGGCTTCCCAAGCGGGTCACTTGCCGGAAATCACCGTCGGTGAACTTCTCACTGGTGATCCCTACCCGCAATTCGCGACAGATCGCATCGGCGGCCTGTCTGACAATCGAGTCGTTCGACTTGGCGGCATGCAGACTGGTCACCAACATCACAACCGCGTCCTGAACCTCGCTGCTGATCTGGGACATGCGGCATTGCCGATCGGCTAGCCGTAGTTGGTGCCGCCGCATGACGCTGCTGATCCGCGGTGCAGCGGCCGCCAGCTGTTTCTGCGCGAACTTCGCATGCCGCGCCAGTTCCCGGTCCATCGGCGGCAGCGCCGTCCAACGGCCCGCGAACAGGCGAGTGTCGACCGACCAACGGGCGTAGTCGATCAGCGGCCGGCGCAGCGCCCACAGATGACGCGGGTTGATCGGATTCGGCTGGCGCAGGTTGAGCTGATTCAATACGCGACCGATCGGTTCGAAATACCGTTTCCCATGATCCTTCACCAGTGATTTGAAGAAGGCCATGCCAAGCATCTCGCCTTCCCCTTCGTAGATGCAGGGCGCGAGGAACTCGTGCACATTGTCACCGAAGGGATGACCGTGCAGGAATGAGCGTCCGCCGTGCGTCTTCATGACCAGCTCGATCGCGGCCATCTTCTGGGACTCGCTGCCAAAAATCTTGGCGACAATGCATTCCATCTCACCGCGAAAACCTTGGTCCAGCAGTCCTGCACACCACTGGGTCAGCGCATCGCAGGCGACGATGTGTCCGGCCAACCGGCCGACGCGGCGACGGACCAGTTCGCGCTGGTCGATGGACTGGCCGTAGGTGTGACGGTAACGAGCCCAGGGAAGCAAGTCGGCCAGCATCCAGCGCATCGTCCCGGCAGCGTTGGCGCACAACGCCACCCGGCCGCGGTTCAATCCGTGATAGGCGATCGTCAAACCGTCGCCGTCGGCCGGACGCAGAAGGTTCTCCGCCGGGACGCGAAAATCGCGAAAGATCAGCCCTTGGTTATAGGTTCGCCGAAGCGCGTAGAGCCCATAGCGTTTCAAGCGAAAGTGTTCGGTTTCCTGTTCGGGAAGATCGACAATCAGCACCGCAGGGACGTCGTCGATCTTGCACACCAACCCGATCGTGCGGCCGGGAACCGCGTTGGTGATGAACAACTTCTCCCCATTGACGACGTACTCGTCACCGTCACGTACCGCCGTGGTCCGCAGCGCCGTCAGGTCACTGCCGGCCCCGGGCTCGGTGAGTGCGAAGGCGGAGAGCCGCTCGCCGCTGGCCAGTTTCGGCAAAAACCGAGCCCGCTGCTGCGGCGTGCCGAACGAGCGGATCGGATCGACCGCGCCGATGCAACCGTGGACCGACGCCAACCCAGCGACGGTCGGTTCCAGGGCCGACATCATGCTGATCATATGGCAAAACTGCTGCATCGACGCGCCGCTGCCACCATGTTCCGAATCGACCAGCATCCCCCAATAACCGGCACTGGCGAGATCATCGAGGACGTTGCGGCTGATCTTTCCCTGCTCGTTGAGCAACGTATCATCGGCCAAGTGTTTGCGCACCACCGAGAGCGAGCGGTTGATCACGCTGGCGACTTCCTCGGACGCCGGAACCGCCGGGTTGATGAACAGTTCTGTGGGGACGCTCCGGCCCCAAACCGCGCGGTGAATGGGGCTGCTGGTCGTGCGATACTCGCTGGCGAACAGAGCCTCTACCTGATCGTCGGCGGAGTCGACCACGCCGGTGCGGGTCGCCTCGTCCTCCGATTTTCCTCCCAGACGAAGTGCGACTTCGGCAAACGATCGATTGTTCCCCGCCTTCGCTTGATCCATTTCAGTGGTCCGATCTGTTTGTTGGTCCTGACTCATCGCTAATTGCCTCCCAAAGGGGTGTCCGGGTGCGCGTCACGAGCGGAATCACCTACGGCGGCATCGCCTGCGCGGGCCGAACCTGCTCGTGGTTGATCGCTGAAGAAGCAACCTTCCTCGTCGGCGATCTCCTCGAGCATGGCCGGCGGTTCGAACCGCGATCCGTAGAACACGGCCAATCGCCGCAGGTTTTCCCGCACCGTTGCCGGTCCGATGTGATCGATCAGGTGGAGTGGCCCGCCGGTATGGGGAGCGAAGCCGGTTCCTAGGACCATCCCCAGATCGATCGCCCAGGGATGCTCCACCACGCCCTGTTCCAAACAGCGAACCGCTTCGACAAGCATCGGGTAGACCGCACGTCGCTGGACGACCGTCATCCCATCGTCGACGAACCGATCCGCCGACGTCGGCCGGTACTGGCGCGGGAACCCGGGCGGCAACGCGGCGGGTTGTTGCCGTTTCCCTCGCCGGTAACGGTAAAACCCGATGCCCGACTTTTTCCCCAACCGATCGTGTTCGGCCATCACCGCCAGCGGGTCGATCACCGGCCCGGAATCGGTGAGGACCGACTGCAGCGATCGGGCGACGTGCAGGGCGACATCCAAACCGACCTGGTCGAACAGCTCCAGCGGCCCCATCGGCATCCCGAACCGGCGAACTTGCCGATCAATCGTCCCCGGCTCCACTCCTTCCCGAAGCATCATCACCGCTTCGCCCAGGTACGGAAACAGAATCCGGTTGACGAGGAAACCCGGAGAATCGGACGTCACGATTGGCGTCTTGCCGAGCGCCCGCACGAAGCCGACCAGCTTCGCCACAGTCTCTTCGTCGGTATTTTCACCACGGACCACCTCGACCAACTCCATCCGATGGACCGGGTTGAAGAAGTGCAGTCCGGCGAATTTCTCGGGTCGATCGGTGACCGCGGCCATGGAATCGACTGAAAGCGAAGACGTGTTGGTCGCCAGAATCGCGGAGGCCTGGACCGATTGATCGAGTCGGCGGAAAACGTCGTGCTTGACCGATTCCCGCTCCACGACCGCTTCAATGACCAGATCGCAAGTCACCAAATCGCCAGGATCGGTGCTCACGGTGACCGATTGGAGCGCCGTTTCGAGCTGCTCGGGAGCCCACCGTTTCCGTTCGGCAAGCCGCTTGAACAAACCTTCGATGCGAGCTTGTCCCGCCTCCGCCGCGGCGTCATCGACCTCGGTCAATCGGGTTTGGAAACCGCGGTGGGCCGCGAGTTGACCGATCCCGGCTCCCATCGCGCCGGCCCCCACAACGCCCACAGTACGAATCGGATGTTCGTGAGCCACACGGGCAGACTCGCCCACCCAGGTACCGAGACTGCGCGCCGCTTCCCGAGCGAGGAACAGATCGATCAGGTTCGAACTGGTGGCCGTGTTCAGCAACCGCACGAACTCCTGACGCTCGCATGCGAAACCATCTGTGTTGCGGTCGAAGCCGGCGCGGACCGCACGGATGGCGGCTGCCAAGGCAGGATAATGACGACTTTGGGATGCGATCCGGCGAGCGACAAACCAAAACAGAAGTTGCCTCCCCGGGGCGGTGATGTCCATCCAACGGCGACCGACCCGTCGATCCATGGGGCGTCGTGTCAGCCGCTTGGCCAAACAGTCATCAACCAACGCCTCAACGTTTGATTCCCACCCAAGGGGCGAGACGGCCTCGTCGATCAGGCCGATCCGCAAAGCTTGCTGGGCATCGAGCGAGCGGCCTTGCAAAATCATCTCCAAGGCCTCGCGGCAACCGATCAACCGCGGCAGCCGCTGCGTTCCTCCCCAACCTGGGATCAGCCCGAGCTTGATTTCCGGCAGTCCGATTTGTGTCGAGCTGTTGTCGCGGGCGATGCGGTAATCGCAGGCCAGCGAGAACTCCAGACCACCTCCCAGACAGGGGCCATGGAGGACGGCAAGGGTCGGCATCGGCAGCTGTTCGACGCGGTCAAACAGACGTTGGCCCCGTTTGAGAGTTGCCTCGGCCTGCTCGGCCGAGTCAATCGCGCGGATCGCCTTCACATCGGCGCCGGCCAAGAAGCCGCTTTCCTTGCCGCTGCGAAACACCGTCAGGGGAGCGTCGTCGCGCAATGCGAGCCAGCTGACGATCTGTTCCAGCTCCGTGATTACCGAGGCATCCAAGACATTCATCGGTCGGCCCCTGACGTCGAGCTTCACCGTGGTCACGCCGCGGTCGTCGGTCTCCATCGAAAAGTGTTCATACTTCGTAGTCATCGTCCTCACTCCAGTTCGGTTTCAATCATCAAGGCCATTCCTTGTCCGCCGCCGATACACAACGTCGCCAGCCCGCGCCGCTGACCCGACTGGCGGAGGGCGCGCAGCAGCGTCAACACCAGCCGCGTCCCGGTGGCGCCCACCGGGTGGCCGAGCGCGATCGCGCCGCCGTGAAGATTCGTTCGCTCCCCGACAAGCGGTCCCAGCGGCTGTTCTCGTCCCAACTCGCCTCTGGCAAAGGAGGTCGACTCCGCCGCCCGCCCGCAAGCGATCACTTGGGCGGCAAAGGCTTCGTTCAGCTCAATCATGTCAAAGTTATCCAAGCTCAGTCCGGTCTGCTTCAGCAACTTGGCGGTCGCATAGACCGGCCCGAGCCCCATCCGTCTTGGGTCGCAGCCGGCGACGGCGTAATGCGTCACGTAGCCAAGCGGTTGCTGGTCGAACTGGCCGACGGCGTCTGCCGCGACCAGAACCGCTGCCGCGGCGCCGTCGGTGACCTGGCAGCTATTGCCTGCCGTGACGCTGCCGTCGCGCCGGAAAATTGGGCGTAACTTTGCCAGCTGTTCCATCGATTGCCCCTCGCGGATACCGTTGTCCTTGTCGACCGTATCGCGGTCGTTCGATTCGTTTCCGCTCAGGCGGTCAGCTCGCTCTTCAACCGACACAATCTCACCCGACAGAAAGCAACTCTGCTGAGCCTCGGCGGCCCGGCGATGACTTTCAACGGCGTACCGGTCTTGGTCGCTGCGTGAAATCGAAAACTCCTCCGCCAACACTTCGGCGGTCTGGCCCATATTCAATCCGGAGACCGGATCGGTCAGTCCGAGTTCGATTCCGACCAGCGGACGGAAATGCCGGGGCCGAAACGCTGCGAGCACCCGCAGACGCTGGCCGATCGTTTTCGCCTTCGCCAACCGGGACCAGAGACGGGCGGCCTCGGGGCGAAACAGGAGCGGCACGTTGGACATCGACTCCGTCCCTCCCGCAACCACGATCCGCGCACGCCCCTCGGAAATCGCTTGCCAGCCGCCGATCAGCGATTCCATGCCGGAACCACAGTTGCGGTTGACGGTGTGTGCCGGCCGGTCTTGCGGAACACCCGCTTTCAACGAGATCACCCGGGCGACGTTCGCCGCGTCAGGTGGCCCGGCAACATTGCCGAAGACCACTTCGTCGACGTCGGTGGGTACCAACCCGCTCCGTTTCAACGAACCGTTCAAAACCGTCGTTCCAAGTTCGACCGCCGAATGATCCCGCAAGTCAGTGAACGCCTTGCAAAACGGCGTCCTGACCGCGGACAGCACCGCCAGGGGTGCCGGAGCGGTCGGTTCCGCTCGAGCTGTCGTTCGAAAGTCAGTGCTCATGATGAAGTCTCCGTCGTCACGGCGGCCACCGGTTGGTCAGCCACCGATTGGTCAGTAAGGGGTTGACCGCGTAAGTGCCGGCGAACCACCTTGCCCAAAAAGTTGCGGGGCAGGTCCCCTTCGCAACGTTCAATGATCCGCGGTTGTTTGTGTTTTGCTAAATGTTGGCGGCAGAACGCGTGCAGTCGCTGCACGTCCCAGACCACTCCCGGCTCGAGGACGACGAACGCCTTGACCAACTCGCCACAACGCTCGTCGGGAACCCCAACCACCGCCGCGTCCTTCACCCCCTCGGCGCGGCACAGTACCTCTTCGACGTCGCTCGGATGGACGTTGAATCCGGAGGTGATGATCAGGTCTTTGTGTCGGCCGACAATGCGGTACAACCCGTCGCTGCCAAGGCTCGCCAAGTCACCGGTGTGAAGCCACCCGTCGCGGATCACCTCAGCCGTCGCCGCGGGATCGTCCCAGTAGCCGAGCATGACCTGGGGTCCACGAACGCAAAGTTCCCCCACATCTCCAGGCGCCACGTCGCGAGTGCCAGATTCGATGTCGACGATCCGGCACTCGGTTTCAGGAAGGGGCATCCCGACGGTGCCATAACTGGTGTCGCCAAACAGCGGTCCGACGTGGGTCACCGGGGAAGCTTCCGAAAGGCCGTACCCTTCGACGACCATCGCCCCGGTCCGTTCGGCGAACTCCGCGGCGACCGCTTCATCCAGCGGCGCACCGCCTGAGATCACCCACTTGAGCGAACGCAGGTTGGCGGGATGGGTACGGAGTCGTTCGTTGATCGCCACCAATATGGCGGGAACCGCATGCAAGACAGTGGGTCGCCGCTTTTCAATCTGACGGATCGTCTGCCGCACATTGAAGCGGTGTTGCAGGATCAACGAGGCTGCCATCGTCATCCCCCCCATCAACACCGCGGAGAGTCCGTAGCTGTGGAAGAACGGCAGCACCGCCATCATCGTTTCTTCCGCAAACGATCGCCGCGTCCATTCATATTGCTGCCACGCATTTGCGACCAGGTTCTGATGGCTGAGCGTCACCGCCTTGGGATGCCCAGTCGTCCCGCCGGTCGGCAAGATATACGCCGGGTCTCGGGACGGTTGGATCGCCACCGGCTGCCACTCCCGACGCGTTCGCTGGAGCTCGTCCCAGAACCAAACGCTGTGTTCCCCCGTCGGCAAACTCCAACGCCCGGTACGCTGATGACGAAGCCACTGGTAACCGACCTGCTCCAGCGCCGATAACCGTTCGCGGATCGACACCAGCATGCGGACAACATTGTACCCCTCGCCGCGATCGCCAGACGCTCGGCCGACCGCATCAGGGACGAGCTGGGAGAGCATGTCGAGACAGATCACAAGGCGGCAGCCGGTCGCCTCGATCAGTCCCTCAACCTCGCTCTCAACCATCAATGGGCTGATCCCTACCGCGATTCCCCCGGCACGCCAAATCCCATGGACCGCAATCGGGTACTCCGGGACGTTGGGAAGCAGGAGCCCGACGCGGTCGCCAGGACGCACCCCCATCCGCTGCAGCATCGCCGCACATCGGACCGCGTCGTGGTTGAGCTGCTCATAGCTCCAGACCTGGTCCCCGTAGCGGATCGCTTCGCGGTTGGGCACCACCCGGGCGGCATGCCGAAGCGGGCCAAAGGCGGGCACACCAGCGTAATGCGACATTCCTGCCTCGCCCAGCAGGGAGCCCCGATCCTGCAGCTCGGCCCTCCCAGTCAATGGCAAGTTGTTGAAGTCGCTGTATAGATGACCCATGGCGGATCTCCCCTATTCAGGGCCGGCACCCTCCCTGGCCGACTCCGGCGCCGCCGCCGAACCGGCCCGACCCCACGGATATGGATAAGACAAGCAACTCGGGGCCGGAGCGAAGGGTCACTCCAAACCCAGGCAGGCGATGGGGGCCGATCGAGTCGAGCTGATGCGGCCCAGCACCGCCATGCCCTACAGTATACGCCAAAACCAGATATTTGGTTTGATAATCCGCCGCAAGTACGGGTTAACGGAAGCAATTCCCACCTTCCGGAGGTACCCACCCTCTGTTTTAGGCTCTGTCAGAAATCACCCATCGCACCATGATTCGAAGTGCGGCCGCCCTCCTAGTAACTACCCTCCCTTGGGCGGGTGACGATTGTCGCTTCGCGAGCGTCGTTCGCGTTTTCTGGCAGTGCCTAGTACCAGGCTCAAGCCTTGCGCCGACGGCACAGCTCGGCAGCGCAAGACGGGACGCAAACAGATAGAATGTTCTCCCAAGGCCCCCCGTTCGCCGAATTTCGTTACGCCCAGCCTGAAAATCTCGCCCATGACCCGACGCCACCGCAATCTCCCAGCATCCTTCCTTTGCGCGTTCATTGCCTTGTCCCTCCCCGCTGCATCGGCTCTCGGTCAGGAATCGGCCGAGCCGCCGCCCGCGGACGAGGAAGCGAAACCCGACTTGTCCATCGCGGGGAACGAAAAGGTTGCGGAGATCATGCAGACGTTCCCGGGACGGGGGGTTCAAGCGGACGATTCGTCGCCAACCCCGGCGGAGGAAGCGGCGGAGGAATTCAGCGTTCGGGAGGGGCTGGAGATCGAATTGGTTGCTGCTGAGCCGGCAGTGCCCCAGCCCTTGTTTTTAAGTTGGGACTCCGCCGGCCGGATGTGGGTGGTGCAGTACCGCCAATACCAGTACCCGGCCGGGTTGAAGGTGATTCGTTATGACCAGCACCTGCGGGCCGTGTTTGACCGCGTTCCCGATCCTCCGCCGCACGGACCGCCGGGAGCGGACGTGATCACGGTCTTTGAGGACAGTGATGGTGACGGTCTTTATGATACTCATCGCGACGTGATCGAGGGGCTCAACATCGCCACCTCGGTCCAGGTCGGTGATGGCGGCATCTGGGTTCTCAATCCGCCCTACCTGCTGTTCTATCCCGACGCCGATGGTGACGGCGTCCCCGATGACGACCCCGAAGTCCACCTCCGCGGCTTTGGGCTCCAAGACACTCATTCGGTCGCCAACAGCCTGACGCTGTCGCCCGACGGCTGGTTGTACGGCGCCAATGGCAGCACCACCACCGCGTCGGTCAGCAGCGAGGTGACCAAGGGGGTGTCGTACCAGGGCCAGTGCGTTTGGCGGTACCACCCCGAAACGAAGGTTTTCGAGATCTACGCCGAGGGGGGCGGCAACACGTTCAGTCTCGAGATCGATGCCAAGGGTCGCGTCTTCGCCGGCACCAACGGCGGCAACACCCGCGGTTGGTATTTTCCCCAAGGCAGCTACTCCCGAAAGAACTGGGGCAAGCATGGGGCGTTGACGAACCCCTACGCGTTCGGCTTCTTCCAGCCGATGCGGTTTGAAGGGGACGGTCGGCGGTTCCCCCAAGCGTTCTGTATCTACGAAGGGGGCCTGCTTCCCAAGGCGTTTGACGGCACGATCATCGCACCCAACTCGCTGCACAATCTCGTCTGGCACAGCCAACGCTTGCGCGACGGTTCGACCTACCGGACCGTGGACGAGCCGAACCTGTTGGAAAGCTCCGACCGTTGGTTCCGCCCGGTTTACAGTGGTGTTGGCCCCGACGGAGCCGTTTACCTGGCCGATTGGTACGACACGCGGCTGAGCCACGTCAGCCCGATCGACGACTGGCACAAAACCAGTGGCCGGGTTTACCGGGTGATCCCAGAGGATACCTCGCCCAGCTATCAGGAGGGGGATCTTCGCGAGAAAGAGTCACGCGCGTTGATCGAGTTGTTCGACCATTCCAACAAGTGGGTCCGGCACCGCGCAGCGCTTGAACTTGGCTGGCGCGGCGACCGCTCGGTGACCGACTCGCTGGTTGAACAAGTCGACTCCGGCGGCAGCCTGGAATCGCTCTGGGCGCTGAACCTGATGGGCGACCTGACCCTCTCGCGAGCCGTTGAATGGTTCACGCACGAGGACCCGCACATCCGCCGCTGGGTTGTCCGCTTGCTCGGCGATCGGCATGAGGGGCACCCAGAACTGGCATCCATGGCGGCCCGCGAAACCGACGTCCAAGTCCGCACGCAACTCGCCTCGACGGCCCAGCGGATCGAACCCGAGTTAGCGATTCCGGTGATCCGAGCACTGCTGTCCCACGACGAGGACCTGGACGACCCCCACCAACCGCTGCTGCTGTGGTGGGCGTTGGAGGCCCATGCCGATGCGTGGGAATCGATCAAGCAGTTCGCTTCCAACCGCCAAGTATGGCAGACCCCGCTGATGCAAGAAACGATCGCCTCACGGCTGATGCAACGTTACGGCGCGGCCGGTTCCCCCGAGGACCTGCAGCGCTGCGCCCGGTTGTTGGAACTCGCCCCCGATGAGGATTCGAGGACACAGCTGATTGTCGGACTGAGCCGCGCTTTCGAGGGACGATCGTTGCCGCCGTTGCCCGATTCGCTCACCGAGGCGCTGAACCAACACCGCTCCTCGCACGGGGAATCGGGGCTCGCGCTGGGACTGCGTCAGAACGCTTCCGAGGTGATTGACGACGCCCTGGAGATCCTGACCGACGAGTCTGCCGATTTGGTGACACGGATCGAGGTGGCCAAGACACTCGGCGAAGTCCCTCACGAGGAGGCGTTGAAGACGTTGCTCAGCCTGGCCGGCGGCCGGGGCACGCGCGAAGCGGCGCTGCAGCGGGTCGCGATTCAATCGCTCACCGCCTACGACGCCCCGTCGATCCCCCAGGCGTTGGTCAACGGCTTCGGCGGGGCGATCTCCAACGAACACGGGCTTCGCGCCGCCGCCTGCCGAACCCTGGCCAGCCGTCCGGAATGGGCCCTGGCGCTGCTTGGAGAACTCAACCAGTGGCGGCTGAAACGGGAAGACGTTCCCGTCGATGTCGTGCAACAACTTCGCGCGTACGACGATCCACGGATCGTGGAAGCGACTGAGACCGCGTTCGGACCCCCGGTGGGGTCAACGTCAGAAGAGAAGCAAGCGATGATGGGTCAGATCCGCGAGATTCTCGCCGACGGCACGGGGAATCCAGGTCCGGGGAAAGCGATCTATGCCGAGAATTGTGGCAACTGTCACCAACTCTTTGGCGAGGGGAACAAGGTGGGGCCGGCGCTGGACGGCTACGAGCGCGGCAACGTCAATTTCTGGCTGGCCGGCATCATCGAGCCAAGCCTGGAGATCCGTGAAGGTTTTCAGTCCTACGTTGCTCTGACCGACGACGGCCGGGTGATCAACGGCATGATCGCGGACCAAGGTCCCCAGACCGTGACCTTGCGGAACGCCGACAACCAGCTGACGGTGCTGAGCCGTGACGAGATCGAGGAACTCAAAACGCTGCCGACATCGTTGATGCCGGAAGACACCCTCGAGGAGTTGACCGAGGACCAGATCCGCGACCTGTTCGCCTACCTGATGCTGGGGACAGGAAGGTAAACGTCTCCAGCTCGTACTCGTACTCGAATCCAATGCTGCATAGCTCGCATTACAATATCTCCCGACCGGTGAGGTCCGGCTTGAGGTTCAGGACTTTTGGCACACGCGTTTAACAAAGTGAGCAGTTCCGAAACGATGTCAAGCCACCCTAAATAACGCCGGAGTTGAACCGCCCGAAGTTGACTTGGACGTCAACGGAGGGCGTGGCCGGGTCGGCTCCAACGATGGTTCGACCATTCGATACGGCAGCTATTTCAACGCCTCGACCTCGTGCACGTCCATGTACACCCACCAGCCCTCAGGAAACGGAGACGGATTATCTTTCGTACCTCCGGAATGGTGTTCGGTGCCAAGCGTCCCACGCACTCGCACACGCACCGGGACTTGCAGATGACCAAGTTGCTTCGGTTCACGGCTGTGATCTGCACCGTACAGTGCACACTTCTGCCCGTCCAGTAGCATGAGATAGTAACGGTAGACGAATTTAGGGTGGACGCCTAATTGGCCTTCGAGTGTCCACAGTTTGGTGGCCTTCGCCTCATCGCCCGCAGCCGCAGCACGGATGCCGGCCCCGATCGTCACAGTTCCAGCAATCGCACCTGCAACGGCAGAACGACGATTCAGATACTTCATGATGAATCTCCATACTTTGGCGGAACGGTGGAGTTGAGCCGCCCGGAGTTGACTTGGACGCCAACGGAGGGCGTGGCCGGGTCGGCTCCAACGAAGGTTCGACCGGCTGGACCACTAGCGTACAGCGGCCGGGGCGTTCCACTCGTCCAGTAGGCCCTTCAGTGCCGTGCGATTGCGGTCGTTGGTCTCATTTGCGATGGCCAGACGCACCCACTTGATGTTGGCCTCGGACTTGAAGTGCTTCAGGGCACGCACTCCATGGTCGAGCGACAGCTCCGTATCGCCGGCGACGACGCGCTTGGCCCAGGTCTCCAGCGGCTTGTCGACCGGGACGAAGACGATGGGCAGGCCATCTTGAATCACAAGGTTGGCCTGTTTGACCAAGCTGAGCTCGGTGCGCAGCTGGAAGGTGCGCATCCGCAAGACGCCCGGCAGTCGTCGTGCGGTCCTACGCAGGATCCCGAGTACCTCCTTCTCCGTATTTACCTGGGTGAGCACACCGTCCTCACCAAGCGACAGTCGCATCAGCGTCGGCTCCGAGAAATCGATAATGACGCCAGCGCTCTCCGAATTGCCATGCGTCTCATACGGCGAATTGAGCACCAGTCGGGCACTGGACTTGATCCAGGTCTCGATCTGCTTGCGTTTGGCGAACAAATAGAAATATCCCTGCTCGCGGTGCCCACCCTTGATCACCTCTTCCACCTCAAAGCGGATCTTGTAGGTCGCCTGACCTAGCTGCTCGCGTTCGCCGTCGATCTCCAGGATCCGGCCAAGCAGAACCATCTCGGAGTTGTGGACCACAGCCTGCAACGACCGGTAGCTGGCGGGGCCGAGCTGGGCGAGGGCGTCGGAACTGAGCAGAGAGACGAGAAGGCCCAGTACCGCTATGGACGATGTGGAGTGAAGCCTGAACATAACGCTTCTCGGATTGGTTTCGTGTTGCGGGACGAACGACGGCGGTCACCGCGACCGAGCGGACGACTGTCCATCACCCAGTGACGCTTTCAAGGTCTCCCGTGGACCGTGTGGTTCGTCTGATTTTACCGGAGAAGTAGGGCCGCCGTCGAGTTTCGGGATCCAACGGAGCATCAATCCGTAGTCCGGCGACGTGCAGTGTCGCTGCGGAACGGTTCTGGAAGTGGTGCGGAAGTGATGACGTGGCCGCTTTCAGCGAGAAGTCGCGTCGCAGTGAGGTGCGAACGAGCATGGAGTCGTGCGGCACCAGCGTTCGAGGTGGCCGCCTTCACCGCGAACGATCTGGCACGATAAGTCGCCGGGGCATCCGTTCGTTTAACGCGGCGACTCAGGGATTGCCGTCATCACGGCCGCCGTACATTTGGTGCGAGTTATCGCGATCAGGCGTCAGCAAGCACCTCAACATTACACGAAACGCCGAGGTCAGTGAGGACCGATTCTAGCCCTTCCGAAAGTGCGATAGCGTCGTCCATGGGAAGGTTCGCAATCAAAAGCTGCGCATTTGGATCATCGTCCGGGTATTTTCCACCACCACCCAGTACCGCGCGTCCGTTCTTGGTGACGTAGACGCTCCAGGGTGTCCGCTCTGCATTGCTCTGCCAAGTTGCGCCAAATCCAATCGCGGTGATTAGCAGTCGGGACCCGCTATGACTCATTCGACTGGAAGTGGCTTCTCGAAATGGTCTTCACTGCATACGCAAGGCACGAATGCGACGAACGACCCGGATCACGGGGACCGAGGAGCTGACGTTGAATTCAGGACCGACGACGCCGAGGTCTCCCGTGGATCCGATGGTTACCCGTCCGCTTGTGCCGGTGGACTGGCAAGGTATGAACGCAGCGCATCGTTGACTGCAGCCGAGTCCGGGAAGCGAGCGCTGATGTCCTGGTCCAAGACAACCATCCGAACCTCCCCTTTGAAGTGGTGGGTGTACTTACTAATCTCGCGGTCGGTGTGCCAGACAACCAGTAGTCTACCATGGTCGAAGAAACCGAGCGTCAGGTAGCGGTCTTCGTCGTCGCTGTGTCTTGGGTCGTGGACAGTGCGCGAGCGCTGATCTTGGAACACCGAGGCGGCTTCGTCAAAGCCAACGCCATGTTTCGACCGATTAGCCGCGTCCTTGTTCTGCTCCCACTCAAATCGCAAGGACGTGCTCCAGCGTCAAGCGTTGTTGTCGTTGTTTTGGAGTTTTGAATTCGGAATCTGTGTGTCCGGTACGAAAAGACAGGCTAAAGGTGCAGCAGCACAAAACAGACCCAGAAACCAACCGACGCCCACTGTCGCCTTGCCGCTAGACAACGCAAAACTTATTGGAATAGTGACCCAGACTGCGGCGAGAACGGCGACAATCCAGAGGGCAATCCTTGGAATGGCAAATGCATTCGATGATCGCATGATTTGGATGACGTTGGCGCCAATTGCAATAGCAATGACGAACCACAGTGGTGTTTTGACCAAAAGCGTCACATGGCCATTCAGGCCTGTAACGTCGAATGCCATGCCTTGAAACGCCGAATCGAATAAGTTGCCGAGCCCAGCTGGGATCTGCATTTCGGCATTGCGAATCGTCATCCACGTCATCGGCAGAGACACGAGTCCCGAGACGATGCCGGCGGCTAAAAGCGTGTTCTTTTGCTTTTGGTTCATTGCGTATGCCTTCGACTAGT
>CAYWXT010000031.1:0-31785 GCA_964462125.1 uncultured Pirellulaceae bacterium
GGCAAAGTGCAGCCCCGTCGTCGGCTCGTCGAGCACATACAATGTGCGGCCCGTTTCTCGCTTGCTGAGCTCCCGGGACAGTTTGATCCTTTGGGCCTCGCCACCGGACAGCGTCGGTGACGGCTGGCCGAGTTGCAGGTACCCGAGTCCGACGTCGACCAACGTCTGCAACTTGTCGGCAACCCTCGGGATGTTGTTGAACAACTTCAATGCCCGCGCCGCTTCCAACTCCAAGACGTCCCCGATGGAATGTCCTTTGAAATGTACCGACAGCGTTTCGCGGTTGTAGCGGCGGCCCTGGCACACGGGGCAGGTGACCCAGACGTCGGCCAAAAAATCCATGTCGAGTTTGGTCGCCCCATTCCCGTTGCACGCGGCGCAGCGGCCGCCGTCGACATTGAAACTAAATCGACCGGCGGTGTAGCCGCGGGTCTTGGCCTCGGGCAGCTGGGCGAACAGACGCCGGATCTCATCGAAGACCTTCACGTAGGTGGCCGGATTGCTTCGCGGTGTCCGTCCGATCGGGGACTGGTCGATCGCGATCGTTTTGTCCAGATGTTCCAGGCCCTCGATCGCGTCGTGTTCTCCCGGTTCCCCCTCGGCGCCGTTGAGATCGCGCCGCAGGGCCGGTTCAAGAATGCCGCCAATCAGTGAACTCTTGCCCGACCCCGATACACCGGTGACGCAGGTGACGGTGCCCAGCGGAATCGTGACGTCGATCGACTTCAGGTTGTGCATCCGGGCGCCGCGGATCGTCAGTCGCGGCGCGGATTCGACGTCTCGCAATTCCCCGGGAACCTCGATCTTCCGGTGGCCTGCTAAGAACTGGCCGGTGACACTGTTGGCGCTCTGTGACACCTCATCGACGCTACCGGCAGCCACGACGCGGCCCCCTTTGACCCCGGGGCCGGGGCCGAAGTCAACGATCAGGTCGGCCGAACGCATCGTGTCCTCGTCGTGCTCGACGACGATCAACGTGTTGCCGACATCGCGGAGCCGCAGCAGTGTTTCGATCAATCGATTGTTGTCGCGCGGATGCAGTCCGATCGAGGGTTCATCGAGGATATACAGCACGCCGACCAGCCCGCTGCCGACCTGGCCGGCCAGCCGAATCCGCTGGGACTCGCCGCCGGAGAGGGTTGGCGCCGTGCGCGCGAGGGTCAGGTAGTTGAGGCCGACACCAAGCAGGAATCCCAACCGCGTCCGGATCTCCTTGAGTGCCTCCGACGCGATCGTGGCGTCGGTCGCCGAGAGGGTGATGTCGGTGAAGAACTCCGCCAACCGGTCGACCGGCAACTCGCACAGCTGCGGAAGCGTCTTGCTTGGGGCATCGGCAAAGGCGCCAGCGGCGGTGGTGATGCGAACGGCCGCGGCTTGGGCATTGATCCGTTTGCCCCCGCAGTCGGGACAGTCCATCGTTGACATGTAGGCTTCGTACTGCCGCAGCTGCATTTTGTTGCGGGTCGTCTTGTACCGCTCCAGCAGTTCGGGGACGAAACCGTCGAACGTTCCCGCATAGCGTTTCGCACGCCGCCCGCCGCGCCACACGAACTCCATCGATTCATCGGTCCCCCACAGCCAAATGTGACGGGCTTGCGCCGGTAGCTTCCGCCAGGGTGCGCTGAGCATCGTGCCGGGCTCCAAATCGAGCGCGTCCTCGATCGTCGTCGCCACGCCTTGGTAGATGTGCCGGCGATAACGAGACAAATCTTTCCATTTGCCGAGCAGTGCGACCGCGCCGCCACGGACCGACAACTTGTCGTCGGGGATCAGCCGTTCCGGAAGGAACGTGTACAACCGTCCGAGTCCGCCACACGACTCGCACATCCCCCGCGGGCTGTTGAAGCTAAACAGCTGCGGCGACGGGGGGGCGAAGCTCTTGCCGCAATCGGCGCAGGCATGAAGCGATGAAAAAAGTTCATCCTGCTTCTCCTCCCCAGCGGCCCGGGCATTTGCCTCGGTGACCGACACCCGCACCGTCGCCTCCCCCAGTCGGATCGCCAGGTCGACCGCCTCGGTGATCCGCCCACGGTCGCGCCGGTCCGGGGTGACGCGATCGACGACCAGCTCGACGTCGTGACGGTGCGCCCGGTCCAGCGTGGGGGGCTCGGCGAGACGAACCGTCTCACCGTCGACGCGGGCTCGGGAGAAGCCCTGTTTGCGGAGATCCGAGAACAAATCGCGGAACTCGCCCTTCTGGCCACGGACGATCGGCGCCAAGATCCAAAGCGTCTCGTCGTCGGGAAGGGCCAATATCTTGGCCACAATCGCGTCGCGGGTCTGCGCCGTGATCTCGGTGCCACAGCTCGGACAATGGCCCGTTCCGACACGGGCGAACAGGACCCGCAGGAAGTCGTAGATCTCCGTGATCGTCCCAACCGTGCTCCGCGGATTCTTGCCGGTCGATTTCTGGCTGATCGAGATCGACGGGCTGAGACCGCTGACCAAATCAACGTCCGGCTTGGGCATTTGGCCCATGAACTGCCGAGCGTAGTGGCTGAGACTTTCCACATAACGGCGCTGGCCCTCGGCATAGAGCGTATCGAACGCGAGCGACGATTTGCCGCTGCCGGAGACACCGGAGAAACAGATCAGCTGGCCCCGGGGGAGTGTCAGATCGACGTTGCGCAGGTTGTGCTCTCGGGCTCCCTTGACCTTGATTTCCGTCGTCATCCCGTCCTCGGGCCTCCCTGTACCACAATGCATCCGCCACGACGCTTCAGCGTAACGCAGGGACCGGTGGTAGCACAGGTCTGCTGGGACGCCGCTCCCCTCGGGGACGCTAAGCCCGTCGGGGGCGCCCAGAAGTCTCCGCGACTTCTGCTACCACGTGCTGGCCGCAGGGGAACTCGCAGAGAATTCCCAGGCGGTGCTCAACGCTTTCACCCTCCCGGGCGCCGCAGGTGGCGACGGACGAACAGCAATCCCAATCCGGCCGCGCCCAACAACGCGAACGAAGAGGGCTCCGGGACCGCCGACGCGTTGAGCTGCAAATTATCGATCCGGTTGTTGCCGGCCCCGGACGAGGCTCCCTCCAGGGTGTAGCGGAGATAGGCGGTGTCCGCCTCGTCGAGCCCCGTCAAGCCGAGTGGCGGAGCGAGGGCGCCGGAGGTGTTCGTACTGGGTTCGATTTCCGGGCCAAAGTCTGTGAAATTCGCCCCATCGAGGCTGTAGGACCACTGGTTGGCGTCGTAACCGGTTCCGGTGCTTCGCGTCCAGTACGAGATCTCCAAATCCCGCATCCCGGCCATTGAGAAGGACAGGTCGATAAATGTGCCGTTGCCTGTATCGCCAACGAGCGACAGCGAATCGCCTGCCGGATCGCCGCCCAGTGCGTTCGTCGTGCTGCCAGCATAGGCCGCTACACCTCCGTCCCATCCGGCCAACGAGATCTCCCCGCTACCCAGGTCGGCGGCAAGGACCGTCTCCTCCGCCGGGTCAAACGCATTGAAATTCCAGTAAGCGACCAGGCCGGCTCGTGCGTCGGAAACAGCCAGAGCCACACAGCCAGCGACCAGTGCATAGATCAATCGGGTCATCAAAATACCCCTCGTAAATGGGCCGACGCTCCTTGGGCGTCGACAGGAATGTGTTATCCGTGGGGAGCCATTCCCCCCAAGGCTGGGCTGATGGTATCAGGCCCCCCGAGCGTGCGAAACCGGTCGGGCCTTGTCGGACGCCGCACGATCGACCTTGAGTCGATTTCCCTTTTTTTCGTAAGGTTTGCCGAACCGCGCCGGATTTCCTTCACCGGAGACCGCATGTCCACTGACCCAAGATCGGTACAAAGGAGTGTCCGTGATGTCACTGCAACCCACCGGCCGACGACTTCGGATGACGTCGCCATTGCACGCCCCCCTGTTTCCTGCCCTGTTTGCTCCCGCCCTGTTTCTCCTGGCGGTTGCCGTCACTCTCCTCGCCGGTGAGTTTCGGGCGCTCGCGGAGGAGACGGGCAAGGGGGTGGTCGCGGTCGTCAACGCCGACCCGATTACCTACAAGACGCTGGCGGACGAGTCAGTGCGTCGCTATGGAGAGGACCAACTCGAGAGCATGGTCAATCGGCACCTGATTTTGCAGGCTTGCCAGGAGCGGGGAATCGAGGTGACCGAGAGCGACGTCCGCGACGAGATCGAGCGGCTGGCAACGAAGTTCCGCTTATCGGTCGAAAACTATCTGGCCCTCTTGCAGGAGGAACGGCAGATTTCGCCGAACCGCTATGGCCGGGAAATCATCTGGCCGATGCTCGCCCTCCGCCGATTGGTCGAGGACAAGATCGAGGTCGCCGAGGAGGAATTCAACCAGGCGTTCGCAGCTCAGTTCGGCGAGGCGATCAAATGCCGGATGATGATGCTCGACGATCAGGAGCAGGCCGAATCGTTGCGTGCCCGAGCTGTGGAGGATCCCGACAGCTTCGGTGAACTTGCGAAGAAGCACAGCGTGGATGAAACGAGTGCCAGCATGGGCGGCTTGATTCCGCCGATCCGTCACCACACTGGCGACGAGGAACTCGAGGAGGCGGCCTTCGCGCTGGAGGATGATGAGGTCTCTCCTGTGATGCAACTGGGCGATCAGTGGATCGTGCTGCAAGCCGTCCGCCGGCTTCCCCCCTCTCGCCCGGCCCCGCAAGCGATGCCGACCATCCGATCTCAAATCAACGACCAGATCCGCGATGAAAAAATGAAAGGAGCCGCGACGGAATTGTTCTCGCAGCTGCAAGCCGACGCGAACGTGGTCACCGTGCTGGGGGATGAAGAACTCTCGCAAAAGCATCCGGGCGTGGCGGCGATCATCAACGGCCAGCAAGTCACCGTCGCCGCCGTGGCTCGGGAATGCGTCAAGCATCACGGCAGCGAAGTGCTCGAAGGAGAAATCAACCGGAAGCTGCTGAACCAAGCCCTGCGAAAGGCGGATGTGCAGGTCAGTGAGAGCGACATCCAGGCAGAAGTCGAGACGGCGGCAACCCGATACGGTTACGTCCGCAGCGACGGCTCCGCCGACGTTGAGGCTTGGTTGAAATCGGTCACGCGTGAAGGATCGACTACCCGCGAGCTGTACATCTCCGACGCCGTCTGGCCGAGCGTCGCCCTGAAGCGACTCGTCGAAGATTCCGTGGAAGTCACCGAGGACGATCTCGAGGCTGGTTTCGAATCGGCCTTCGGACCCCGCGCCGAGGTGCTCGCGATTGTGCTGTCCGACCAGCGGAGTGCGCAGAAGATTTGGGACATGGCGCGCGGCAACCCCACCGACCAGTTCTTCGGCCAGTTGGCGGCCCAGTACAGCGTCGAACCGGTCTCCTCCAGCAACTTCGGCAAGGTTCCGCCGATCCAGAGACACGGCGGCCAACCGGCGATTGAGCGCGAGGCATTCAAGCTGGAGCCGGGGGAGTTGAGCGGCATCATCGCCACCGACGACAAGTATGTGATCCTCCGCTGCCAAGGCTTCACCGAGCCCAAGGTGAGCGATCCCAGTGCCGTTCGCGAGGAACTGCACCGCGATATCATCGAGAACAAGACGAACCTCGCCATGGCCCGGAAGTATGATCAGCTCAAGGACAATGCCGAGATCGAAAACTTTTACGAAGTCCAAAAGAAGCAGCCGCAGGTGGCAACCAAGCCGGATGACGCGGAAAAAAAATGAAGGTCTCGGCCGCAATGCACGCCGCAAGGAGTCCGTGGAGATCACCCGATAGGTCACCTCTCCCGCTTGGAGGTCGTGCCGTTGGGACCACTTCAACGGGCGCGACCCAGTCGCGGGAGACGTGGCTCCCGGAGCGGCGGGTGAGGACCTTTGACCAGATCGGATCGATTGCGTGACCTGTTTTCACACGGAAATCCGGCCAGTTTCAGGGTAACCCCTGGGCCTCGGCGTCTCTCTTCGGTGAGAATGAATGGGCAGATCGCGGAGCTTCCGATCGCGATCGCCTCGTCCCTGAATGCCTCACCCACGCCATCCGTCATGAGCGAACCGTTCAACCCCGACACCCCCAACATCGACTGCCCGCCCATCGGGCCGCCGACCACGGATCCTGAGCCGCACCCGTTCGAGGTGAAACTGGCCGCGCGGGTCGACCGGCTGCCCCCCTACATGTTCGGGCGGATCAATAACTCGCTGTACCAGAAGCGTCGGGCCGGGGACGACGTGATCGATCTGGGCATGGGCAACCCCTCGGATCCGCCCGATCCGATCGTGATCCAAAAGTTGGCCGATGCCGCCGCCGACCCTGGTAATCACGGCTACAGCAAATCGAATGGAATCGCGAATCTGCGCCGCGAGGTGGCCGGCAAGTACCACCGTCGATATGGCGTTCGACTCGACCCCGAGGCAGAGATCATCGCCTGTCTGGGCAGCAAGGAAGGTTTTTCCCACATGTGCTTGGCGCTGATGGGACCCGGGGACACTGCGATGATCCCCTCGCCCTATTTCCCCGTCCATATGTACGGGGTCATTCTCGCCTCGGGCAACGTGGTGGCCCTCGACGTGGCTGATCCCGACAAGTTCCTCCGCAACGTCGCCTACACTTGTGAGAACCTGACGCCGCAGCCCAAGGTGCTGATCGTCAACTACCCCCACAACCCGTCATCGGCTGTGGTCGAGGCCAGCTTCTTCGTCGATGTCGTCCGGCTGGCCAAGAAGTACGGATTCATGGTGATCCACGATTTCGCCTATGCCGACGTCGCCTTCGACGGCTATCGCCCCCCAAGCTTCCTGGCCGCCCCCGGTGCTCGTGACGTTGGGGTCGAATTCACCACGATGAGCAAGGGCTACAACATGGCCGGGTGGCGTGTCGGTTTTTGTGCCGGCAACGCCGAGATGATCCGCGGGCTGGGAATGATCAAAGGGTACTACGACTACGGGATGTTTCAGGCGATTCAGATTGCGGCGATCGTCGCGCTCCGCGACACCGAAGCGACCGTGCAGCGCCAATCCCAGATCTATCAAAGCCGTCGCGACGTGCTCGTCGGCGGGCTGCGGCGGCTCGGTTGGAACGTCGAGCCTCCCAAGGCCGGCATGTTCGTCTGGGCCGAAGTTCCCGAGCCGTGGCGAAGTTCAATGAGCACGATGGACTTCGCAATGAAGCTGTTGGAGGAGGGGAACGTTGCCGTCAGCCCCGGCAGCGGCTTCGGCACCGCGGGCGAAGGCTACCTGCGAATGTCCCTGGTGGAAAACGAGCACCGGCTCCGACAAGCGGTCCGCCAGATCGCCAAGTGCCTGCCCCGCCGCGAAACCCCAAGCGTCGCGGCAAGCTAGCAAAAAAGGGGTCAGGACTTTTTTTTGCGTTTGGAAAATGAGTCCCGCCCCCTTGTTCTGTCGCCCTCAAAAAGAGTCCTGACCCCTTTTTTGTTCGCCATGAACGAACGTGTTTCAGACATTCCGTTGACGATCGCCGTGGCCCCGGCGAGTCAATCTCGTGCTTCCAGGCGTGACGTCCGGGTCGCGTTCCTTGGCGCACCGCAGCGAGGGGCCCTCCCCGAGCTCGAGGGTGCGAAGCAGCGCGACCGCGATTTTGTCCCGGTGAACTGGGATCTGGATGCGTGGATCCCATCACTCGCTCCGAGTTCGACCTTGCTTGAATCGTTTTCAGACGATGCAGCAATGTGGCTCGAGTTCTGTCGGCGTTATCGTCGCGAGCTGAACCAGCAACATGACACCTGTGAACGCCTCCGTCGGATCGCCTGCCAGAGGCGTCTCGTCCTCGTCCATGGCGGAGACGATCGTGAACACAAGGTAGCGCTCGCCTTGAAAGAACATTTGAGACTGCTGGAGTGTCAGCGGCGCTGGAATGAGGGCTGGGTGGTTGGCGGGCACACGTTTCCGATTCGTCACCAAATTTAACAACTGGGAGGGCTTTGGTATGCGCGCCACAAAGTCTGGACCCTGCCAAACTCGACATCTTGCAAAGCGGCTCGGTCACTGTTGCCGGGCGATTTCTGACCCCGCCAGCTGCCTCATCGGGTCTGTTGCAGGGATTCCGGGCCGGGACGCTTCGGTCGCAGTGGGGACGGCACTTTACGAACCGCCGTTTTCGGGAATCCCTTTCAACCACACGTCGACCTCCTCCGGATGGTTCTCCGCCCAGCGTCTCGCGATTTCCAGGGGTCGCTCGTGGGAATGGCGAATGTCGTTCATCAACTCCTCGAGCTGGCGGCGGTCGAGCTGGTATTGCCGAAAGAACTGCGCGACATCGGGATAATCTTCTTCGAATCCCGGACGCACGACCGTGTGAATGTTTTCCGAGTCCGCAAAAACCTTTTCGGGATCGGCAAGGAATCGGACGTTCCAGCGGGCGAACTTCCAATGCGGCTCCCAGCCGGTGACGACGATCGGTTCTGAACGGTCGATCGCCTCTTTCAGGGCTGCCGCCATCGCCGCTTCGCTGGACGGAACCAGACGATAATCCAAATCATACGTCTCGATCGCCTGTTCGCTGGCGGTCATGATCCCTGCCCCGGCATCGATACCGATGATTTGCCCGTCGTAACGATCCCGATGACGTTGAAGATCGGGGACCGATTGGGCTTCGACATAGTCAGGAACGACCAATCCGATCCGGGTGCCCGCGTAATTTGGGCCGAGGTCGACCAGCCGGTCGCTGAATCGATCCATGTAGGCGGCGTGTGTGATTGGCAGCCAGGCGTCCAGAAACGCGTCGTGTCCACCGTCGGCCACCGAGGTAAACACGGGTGCGGCATCCGCCATCGTCAGTCGCACTTCATAGCCCAGGTGATCCTCCAAAATTGCCTGGGCCAAGTAAGTCAAGGCGACGGCATCGGCCCAGTTGACATAGGCCAACTTAATTGTGCGTTGGTCGCGGTCCGCACGGCAACCGACCCACGGGAGGCTGAGGAGGACCAGCAACGCCACCATCCAGACCAGGCAGAATCGTCCGCGGCTCGACCGTTCGTCCAAGTGCGACATGAAAGGCATTCCTGCAGACGAGCAAACCATCCGAAACGGGGAACACTCACGCAACGTTTTTCGACGCACCGGCAGCGGGCCCTTTCTTGATCGCCTGGGTCAAACGATCGAGTAGCATCGCCAGAATCACAACGGACACGCCACTTTCGAAGCCCAGTCCGATTCGCAACTGCGTGATCCCCTTCAAGACCTCTTCGCCGAGTCCCCCGGCGCCGATCATGGCTGCGATCACGACCATTGAAAGGGCGAGCATGATGGTCTGGTTGACCCCGGCCAGAATGGTTGGCAGGGCGATCGGAAGTTGTACCTGAAAGAGCAGTTGCCGGCGGGTGGCTCCGAAGGCCTGAGAAGCCTCGACAACCTCGGTCGGTACCTGCTGGATACCGAGCGTCGTCAGCCGCGCCGACGGTGGCAAGGCGAAGATCGTTGTGGCGATTGCGCCCGGCACTCTCCCCAAAGTGAAAAACAAGACCGCTGGGATCAGGTAGACGAACGCAGGCATTGTCTGCATGAAATCAAGTACCGGTTTCAGAGTGCTTTCCACCCAGGGTCGCCGCGCCGCGGCCACTCCAAGCGGGATTCCGATCACCAGCGCCGTCAACGTGGACACCAGCACCAGGGCGAGCGTTTCCATCGTCGGTTCCCACATCGCCATCGAGTCGATCAGCAACAGCCCAAGCAACGCGAACAGCGCCACCGGTCGGCCGGCGATCCGCCATGCCAGCAGTGCCACGAGGAGCACCATCAACCATGGTGGGGGCAGAAGAAGCAGATCTTCCACAGCATTGATCACCGATTCGAGGCCGTTTCGAATGGCATCAAAGACGAATCCACCGTGGTCCTTGAGCCATTCAACAACGATCTCAAAGACGCGACCCAGGGGAATGCGGATCATCGTGTTTGCAACCCTTTTGTACCGGAATCTTTCGAATCACCCTCGTCGGTTTTCTCTGGTTTGTCTGCGGCGTCAGCGTCTGGACTCGCTCCCGTTGCCCGATCTCCTGTTATCGAGCACAGGATCGCCGTTCGTGTGACCAAGCCGACAAGCGTTCCATTGTCATCCACCACGGGGATGGGATCGCGGGACCGCGCAGAGGCGTCCAACAACTCCTCAACCGGTGTCCCGGGCGAGGCTGTCGGCAACTCTGTTTTCAGCGCTTCCCCCCACGGCTCAGCATCGCTGTTGCCACCACGTTGCTGGTACACGTCGTTGATATGAACCGCACCGAGGAGACGCCGCTGCTGATCGACCACGAACAGGATGGAGAGCCCGAACTTTTCCGCCCACCGCGCGGCTAATTGCGGTCCCGCCTTCGGGCCGAGCACGACTCGCGGTTGTTGCATGATCGTCCCCGCCGTGATTACCCGGCTCCGGTCGACACGTTCGACGAAGGAGCGCACGTAATCATCCACCGGATGCGTCAAAATTTCTTCCGGCGTCCCAATTTGGACGATCCCGCCGGCTTTCATGATGGCGACGCGGTCGCCGAGCTTCAGCGCCTCGTCGAGGTCGTGCGTAATGAAGACGATTGTTTTCTGCATGCGGGCCTGCAATTCCAGCAACTCGTCCTGCATCTCGCCACGAATCAGCGGGTCCAGGGCACTGAATGCTTCGTCCATCAGCAAAATTTCAGAGCCCGTTGCCAGGGCACGGGCCAGGCCGACGCGTTGCTGCATTCCGCCACTGAGTGCCGCGACCGAACTCGACAGGTCGCTGCCCAGACCCACCATCTCCAGCGCCTCCCGCGCCTTCGCCTGCCGTTGGTCATGGGGGACACCGCGAATTTCCAATCCGAAAGCGGCGTTCTCCAGGACATTGCGGTGCGGGAGCAGAGCGAAGTGTTGAAACACCATTCCCACCTTGTTTCGACGTAGCTCCCGCAACCCGTCCTGTGACAGTTCGCCGATCTTCGTGCCGTCAATCAAAACCTCTCCCGCGGTCGGTTCGATTAAACGATTCAAGCAGCGCAGGACCGTCGATTTACCGCATCCCGAAAGCCCCATGATGACGAACGTTTCGCGGTGTCTGACATCGAAATCCAGGTCATGGACTGCCACCGTGCAACCGGTGCGTTCGGCGACATCGGACTGCCCCTCGCCCCGACGTACCATCTCCAACGCCTCGTGACTCTGCTGCTGCGTGCGGGCGCCAAACACCTTGCAAAGCCCACGAACCTGAATTCTCAGCCGCTCCCCATTCGAAGCGTCACTTGATTGTTCTCGTGGCGGTTCAGCCATAGCCCGCGGCTACCTCAAGGTGGAAGAAAGCGTCCGTCTTGACTCATTGTGGAAACGTGATGCGGGAGTGCGACGCCCGATGAAATCGGTCAGCAAGCCGCTGGGCAGAGGGATCATTGCCATCCGTTCACCTCTCGCGCAAACTGTCGGCTCTTCGATACTGACTGATCTTATCATACGCATCCGCCTTCATTTGAAATAGGATGCGCCCGGTGGACGCTGCCTGGGACGTTGGCGACTGAAGAGCCTGGTGACGCGCGCCTCCGTGGACGACCAGGCGAAGGCTTTTTTCGAGATACAATGTCCCAGCATGGAGCGGCAGTGCCCGCCTTGTTACCCCATTTACTTTCCGGCACGGAGTGACTCATGATGCGAGAAGCGATCCTGCGAAGCAGCTCGGCGGCACTGGCAGCTTCCCTGGTGTTGGCGGCAGCCGTCTCGTTCCAGGCGGAAGCGGCTGGCGGCGATCGGCCGCCGAACGTCATCTACGTCTACGCCGACGATCTGGGCTACGGCGAACTCGGTTCCTACGGCCAGGAGAAGATCGCCACGCCGCGGCTCGACGAGCTTGCGGAGCAGGGCATGCGATTTACGGATCATTACAGCGGCGCGCCGGTGTGTGCCCCGTCCCGCGCGGCCCTGTTGACCGGCCGGCATATGGGCAGCGCCTTCATTCGTAACAACCGCGAGGTTCAGCCGTGGGGCCAGTGGCCGCTGGACGCGGACCACACCACGCTGTCGGAACTGGTCAAGCAGGCCGGGTACGCCACCGCCTGTATCGGCAAGTGGGGCCTGGGGCCGCGCGGTTCGGAAGGCGACCCCAACGACCGGGGCTTCGATCTGTTCTTCGGCTACAACTGTCAGCGGCATGCGCACACACACTATCCTGAGTTTCTGGTGCGCAATGACCGTAAAATCGATCTCCGGCCGTTCAACGGCAAGGTGCCACGCCAGGAGAACAACTTCCTGGTGCGTCAAACATTCGACCAGATGCCCGACGACCCGCGCGTGCTGTATGAGCCTCCGTTCACAGGCCAGGTTTACGCGGCGGATCTGATGATCGAGCAGGCCTTGCGATTCATCCGCGACAACCGGGACGAGCCGTTCTTTTTGTACTACGCCACGCCGGTGCCGCACCTGGCGCTTCAGGTGCCGCACGATTCGCTCGAGCAATATCTGGGGCTGGCCTGGGATGAGCAGCCGTATCTGGGCGAGCATGGATATTTGCCGCACCCGTCGCCGCGCGCGGCCTACGCGGCGATGATCACGCGGATGGATCGCGATTTCGGACGGATGGTCGACCTGGTGGAGAAGCTTGGCCTGGCCGAGGAGACGATCATCATGTTCAGCAGTGACAACGGGCCGACGGGCAGCGCGCAGGTGGACACGGACTTCTTTGAGTCCAGTGGGGGCTTGCGCGACCGCAAAGGGTCATTATACGAGGGTGGTTTGCGCGTGCCGATGATCGCCCGCTGGGACGAGCATATTGAACCGGGCACGGTGACCGGCCTGCCCAGTTATCAGGTGGACGTACTGCCCACGGTGCTGGAGCTGGTCGAGCGGCAGGAGCTGATTCCGGAGACGATCAACGGCGTCAGCTTCGCCCCCACGCTGCTGGGAATGCCCGATCAGCAGAAAACGCACGACTATCTCTACTGGGAGCGACCGCGCGGCCGCGGTTCGCATGCATTGCGCGAGGGCGACTGGAAGCTGCTGCGCCACGGCACGACTGGGGGCGAGGTTCGCGTCGAGTTGTACAATCTGGCCGACGACCAGGGCGAGCAGAACAATCGGGCGGGCGAGCACCCCGAGCGGGTCGCCCAAATGGAGCAGAAGATGCAGCAGGCTCACCGACCGTCGGAATTATTCCCGCTGCGGATACTGGACGAGCGATGAGCCAATCATCAGTGGCTCAATCGCCTATGGGATCACCGATCAGCCCATGCCACGTTTCGGTGAAACACCGGTCGGCCCGATTTCGCACAATCTAGAGAAGTCTCCGTTTGGAAGTACCGATGACGATTCCATTCGAACAGCTCGATGAGATCTACTTCCGTGCGGCGAGCTTGGAGGGGGACGAGCAGCGGGAATATCTGGAAGTCGCCTGCGCGGGCGATTCGGCGCTTCGCCGCGAGGTTGAGAAGTTCCTACGGGCCCGTCCGCAGACCGACCGGTTCTTCGAAAACGGTCCCACACCCTTGGCCGGCTTGGTCCATATCGGCATTGCCGAATCGGTCGGCACGGTTGTCGGCCCCTACAAATTGCGGGAGCAGATCGGCGAAGGCGGCTTTGGCGTGGTCTACGTGGCCGAGCAGACCGAGCCGGTCCGCCGCAAGGTGGCCCTGAAAATCATCCGGCCCGGCATGGCCACCCAACAGGTCATCGCCAGGTTCGAGGCGGAGCGTCAAGCCCTGGCGATGATGGACCATCCGAATATCTCCCGAGTGTTCGACGGCGGGGCGACCGAGACCGGGCAGCCCTACTTCGTGATGGAGCTGGTCCAGGGCGTTCCGATTACCGAGTACTGTCCCTTCGACCGTGGTTGGTCGCCCGGGCGCCTCCGCGCCAGCCCTTCAGCGGCTCGGGTGCCAGCATGATCCGCCACGACGTTCTTTGTGCATCGACTCAGAAAAGGCTCCGACCCCGACTCTCTGCCTGAACCCGACTCTCTGACGCGAGTCGAGAACACGATTGCCCGGCCCCCTTTTTCCGCTCGAAGGAAGTCGAAAGCGCCAGCGGTTTTGGGAAAGTTGCGGCGCCATGGCAGCCAAGCTAGACTGTGGCCTTTCCCTCACGCGGGGGCCTAAAGATTCTCCGCGAAACCCTCAGCTCGGTCTGATCTGATCGTGCAAGGACACCTTCCCATGAAGCCGATCTTTCTTCCTATCGTTGTGCTCCTGGTGCTCGTCGTGAGCCCCGCCGGTCGTGTCCAAGGCGAATTGGTGATCAACGAGAGCCTCGACACGCTCGCTCCCGGCACGCATCGGGTGGCCGGCAGCACCGAGGGAGCCGGCAGTGAAGCGGATTACTTTGGGAACCTGACCACCTCCTCCGCTAATTGGGGTGAGGAGTATGTTTATGAGTTCTCCTTGCCACAGCCCAGTATCATGAGTTTGCGGGCAATCAGCCTCGTCAATGACCCCGATTTCTTCATTTCCACAAGTGCTCGAACGGAAGTAGTCGACAGCAAGACCGTCGTCCCCGATGTCGTCGCGGCGTTCTACCTCGACAGTGGTCTGGTGGAGACACCCCGGCTCATCGGTGCGGGAACGCAGTACCTGACGGCTGCATCGTTCAGCGGATTCGATGGCGGCAGTTTGGAACCGCAAGACGCCGAGTATGACGTGGAAATTTCCGTCTCGTTGCCCCAGGACCTGGGCACCGTCGCCGCCGAGGGGCAGACGATCTCCATCGATACCTTCGAAAGCAACTTCGATACGGTGCTCAGCGTATGGGACGAATCAGGAGCGCTGCTCGCGCAGAACGACGACGCCAACGGGACCACACAGAGTGAGGCCACTTTGTCCAACGTGGAACAAGGGCAATACTACGTCGGCCTGACTGGTTTCCATGCCGAAATGGACGACGATTTTTTTGTCGACGCTAGCAATCCCACCGACGATGGGGACTTTGTGTTGAACCTGCCCACGACGAGCGTGTCGGGAACGCTGGACCCTGGAGTCGTTGAATACTTCACGTTTGAGGTCACAGCGGTCCCCGAACCGTCTCCCCTCCTGGCCGCTCTAATCGGATCCGCCACTTGCCTGCTGCGCCTGCGGAAGCGCTGAATGGGCCTCGAACGCGACGTTTTTGGCGCGACAGGATTTCGGCCGCGGTCGAGTCGATATTGCCAAGCCAGCGTCGGGCGACCCTTGCGGAACCTGGCAAACCGCGACAATCGATGCCAACGCTCCCAATGTTCAGCAAGGGCTTGTCTGGGACGTGAACATGGATGGGCGGACGGACTTTATCTATTCGTACGAAGGTCGACCGGCGAAAGCACAAGGTCGCGTACCTTTCGCGTCCCGCCGATCCCGAGAAGCAATCGTAGCCGACATCGCGGAGATGGTTGAGCGTAGCGGAACTCTCTGCGGGTTCTGCTACGGGATCGTTTGAAATTCTCTGCCGGGGCGACCATGCACCCCTTTCGGGAGGTAGATCGCCCAGGTATTCTGGTGGGCGTTTGATTCTCTTCCCGGGGGCATCCGATGAGTCGACGCGCTTCTTCTCCGCCGCACACTCGGTTTCGGTGGTTGTCGCGAATCGGCTTCTTGTCGCTGCTTTGCTTTTCGGCCTGGCTGATCTTACCTGCCGGGTTGGGGACCCGGGTCGATCAGCGGGAGTTCGATAGCCGCTCAGCTCGGGTCTCGCCCGAGGCGGGTCGTACGACGGCGCGGCCGATTGAAGCGATTTCGGTCGGCGATCGTGTGTTGGCGCACAACCCCGAGGTGTCGGCGACCGAGCGGATCGATCGGCCGGTGCCCGATTGGAGGGACTGGGTTCGCCTGACGCTCGAGTTACCGCAGGTGGACGACGGTTCGCCACCGCTGGGGGTTGGTCCGACCGCGGCCTCGGGTCAGTCGCCGGCGGTCGTATCGATCGAGTTGCTGCGGCCGGAATCTTGGGTACAGGAGCGTCTAACGCTGCAGGTTGAGCGTCGCCGGGCCGCGGTACCTGCGGGGACCTTGGCTCCGCGATCGACGGCCGAAAGGGATCGGGCCCCGGCATTCGGGTCGCTAGCCCTGGCGCCGCTGCGCCCTGTGTACCGGGAGCTCGCGGTGCTCACGGCCGGGTTGGAGCGGTTGGGGTACGAGGTTCTGGGGTTGGCTATCGATTTGGAGATGGCCGAGATGGGGGCCGCGGGGACTGCGGTGGTCACCGGCATGACGGCTTGTCCGGAGATTGTCGCAGGTCCGGGGCAGGTCGTGACCGGGACGTTCGCCCATCGGTCATCGCAACCGGTGTTGGACGTCCACTTTGAAGGGGAACCGGCGCCGATCGGGGTGACGGCCAATCATCTGTTTTGGAGTGTCGACCGGAAGCGATTCCTGGCGATTGAAAAGCTCCAGGGCGGCGAGCGGGTACAGACGTATCACGGGGAGACCAAGCGGGTGGAGCAAACGCTCCCCCGTCCCGGCCCGGCCGCCACGTCCGTGCACAACCTGGAAGTGTACGGCGAGCAGGTCTACCATGTCGGCGAACAGGGCCTGCTGGTTCACAACGCGTATGCGGGGGTGGGCAAGCATGCCGTTATCGGCACTGGGAGAATTAATCCGAGTGCGAAGACCGGGGCCGGTTTCGGCGTCAATGATCCGCAAGTACGAGTTTCTGGCGCATGGACAGATTCAGATTTAAAGCAAGCATTGCTCGGACACCCACCGAGGAGCCTTGGGTCCCCCGACATCCATCATGCGGGCCAAATGCCGGGGTCCGGTGTTCATGAAATACCGCCGAGCCTGCACCGCGGGAATGTCGCACTCCACCCCAATAGATACAATCAAGGTGTGTCAGCGGAAATGCGAGCGAAAGACCGTCAACTTCACTGGTGGTATCGGGCGAGGGAACAAGGCGCCGACCAGCGTTTTCCTAATTGGATTTACGATATCGAGTGAGGAGCGTTCATTGCGGTTTCAAAAATTCAAAAACAAGGTAGTTGATTTGAAAGGGCGCAAGCCGATTTGGTTTGGTTTAGAAGGTGATGCGCCCGCAAGCGATTCTGAAATTGCGGTAGTGGAATCAACACTGCGGCTGAAACTTCCCAAAAGCTATATTGAGTTCGTGCGAGAGTTCGGCGGGGGCTACTTCGCATTCGGAAACGTTTTCTCCGTCAGTGCGTCAAGTGATTGGAGCATTATGCGTCGAAACGAATCACTCGAAATCACCAACTTTCTCGCAGTTTCTGACAATGAGTGTGGAGATTATTTTGGATTCCAAATTGTCAATGGGCATTGTCAAGATCCGGTGCATTTCTGGGACCACGAGAAACCAGACTCTATCATATTGACAGAGTATCGCGACTTGTTTGAGTTTCTCGATGCGACTGCACTGACGCCATCGTGAAGGCCGGTCACTTCGCGAAACCGCGATAGGCGCATCCGGCGGTGCGCTGCGCGACCGCCGGCTACCATCTTGAAACCCCTTCGGGGTAAAGAGCCGAGGCTGCCGGTTTCGGATGGGAAACGGCGGGGTAAAAACGTGTGGCGCCGGCTACGAGCTGGAAACCCCGTCGGGAACGGACGTTTTGTGGTTAGCCACGGTGGAGCGTTCGGCTGATTGCCGAGCCAGCATCCTCCCCGGAATGCGTCGTCCTGCATTCCCGGTGAGGGCCACGGTGATGTGCGAAGTTTCAGTCGCCCTCCCCGGGCTTATGCCCTGACCCTGCCGGAGGAAGGGTGATATTGTGCCGCTGGTTCGGGGCGCTCCCGCGGATGAGGACGAGAAGGGGCAACTTGGAACACAGGTTGCAGCATCGGTGACCACTGGGCGGTACAGTCTTGGGGCGGAGGAGTCTTAAGCGATCATGTCAATCATTCCTGATGCTCCTCGCCAACGCCCCGAGCCAACCAAGGGATTCAAAAACGGATGTCTTGCTGCCGTCTTTTGGGGGATTGTCGCGGCGGTGTTTGTCGGATTGATTGCCTATATCACGATGACGTGGATTGCGGGTAGGACGACTGAGCAACCGCCCGCGGTCGCACCGGAGAGCGGTCAGCCAGCGGAGGCCTCTCAGGGCACCGAGGTGCGTCCAGAAGCAGAAGCTGCTCCGGCGGCGGCGGGCGAGCGGTAAGGATCGTGCGGGAAAAAGGAGTCCGGTACCTTTTATCCAAAGCACCCGGAGGGCGAGTCCCTCGCAAAAGGTACCGGACACTTGTTTCCAGCTCATTTCTAAGTCGAGGTTCCACGTCCAATTGTGCGCCGCGGGGAGCCGGGATCGATCAGCCGTTCTGTTCGATCTGGTCGAGTGCTTGCTCGAGGTCGGCTTGCAGGTCTTCGAAGGATTCCAGTCCGATGGAGAGCCGGATCAGGCCATCGGTAATTCCGAATCGCTGGCGATCCTCGGCGTCGTAACTGGCGTGAGACATCATGGCCGGTTGTTCGATCAACGATTCGACGGCTCCCAGGCTGACCGCCAAGTGAAACAGCTCGGTCGCGGCGCAAACGTTGGCGGTCTGTTCGATCGCCCCGTCGATTTCGAAGGTGACCATGGCACCGAAGCCGCCCTGCAGCAATCGTTTGGCGATCTCGTGTTGCGGGTGCGACGGCAGACCGGGATAGAGGACGGAGGTGACCGCCGGATGCTGCTGGAGCCACTGGGCCAGCCGCAGGGCGGTTGCCGACTGTTCTCGGATCCGCAGATCGAGCGTTTTCAGGCCGCGGGCGACGAGGAAGCAGCTGAACGGATCGAGGACTGCTCCGGTGGCGTTCTGGATGAAGTACAGCTCGTCCCACAGATTTTGATCGGCGACGGCGAGGGCGCCACCGAGACAATCGGTGTGGCCGCCGAGGTATTTCGTCGCCGAGTGCATCACGATGTCGATGCCGAGATCCAAGGGGCGAAGCAGTGTCGGGGTGCCGAACGTGTTGTCGACGCCGGTGGTGATGCCACGGGGCTGGGCGATCGCGACGAGCGCCTCGAGATCTGGAATCGAGAGCCGCGGGTTGCCGACGGTCTCGGCCCAAATCAGCTTCGTATTGGCTTGGAGCGCGTTCTCCACCGCGGCCGGGTCGGTCATGTCGACCAGCGTGACGCTGATCCCGCTGCGGTTGCAGATTTTGTGCAGCAGCCGATAGGCCCCCCCGTAGAGATCACAGCCGGCGACGATGTGGTCTCCTTGGCCGAGCCGCATCGTGACGCAGTGGATCGCCGCCATTCCGGAGGAAAACGCCAGCGCCCCGCAGCCTCCTTCGAGCGACGCCAGGGTCTCCTGCAGGTGCGAGCGGGTCGGATTGCCGCTGCGGGCATAGTCGAACTCGCCCCATTTACCGGCGGCGGGCTGTCGGAAGGTGCTGGCCAGATGAATTGGTGGGACGACCGCGCCGGTAGCCGCATCGACCTCGCTGCCGACGTGGATGGCCCGGGTCCGGCTCGACCAGCGGGAGGCGTTGCGGGAGTCGTTCATTGGCTCAGAGCCTGATCCAAATCGGCGATCAAATCTTCTGCATTCTCGATCCCGCAGGAGAGCCGAATCATTTGGTCCGAGATCCCGAACTGTTCGCGTTCCTCGGGGGAGTAATGAAAGTAACTCATCACGAACGGCTGTTCGATCAACGATTCGACTCCACCCAAGCTCGGGGCGATTCGCGGGATTTTCACCGCATCGATGACCCGGGCGGTCTCCTTCCAATCGGCATCCTTGAGTTCAAACGTGATCAGGCCGCCGTAGCCTCGCATCTGCGCCGTGGCCACTGCGTGGCTGGGGTGACTGGGGAGTCCCAGGTAGAGCACCCGGCTGACGCGGTGGTGCGATTCGAGGAACTCCGCCACCCGCTGGCCGTTTTCGTTATGCCGCTGCATCCGCAACTCGAACGTCTTCAGGCCCCGTTCGAGCAGGTACAGATTGTGGGGCGAACCGACGCTGCCCAGGCATCCTCGCAGCTCCCGCACCGGTTCCAGCAATTCGCGTTGACCGCAGATGACGCCGGCGAGCAGATCGTTGTGGCCTCCGAGGTATTTGGTGGCGGAGTGCAGGACGTAATCGATACCGAATTCGATGGGGCGAAGGTTATAGGGGGTCGCCAAGGTCGCATCGATCAGCGTTTCCACCTCATACGCCTTCCCCAAGGCCACAAATTTTTCGAGATCGATCGCGGTCAGGTGCGGGTTGGTCGGCGACTCGCTGATCAGCATTTTCGTCTGCGGTGTGATCGCCGCTTCCATGGCGTCGAAGTCGCCGGTGGGCACTTGGTGGGTGACGACACCGAATCGCGCCAAATGTTTACTGCAAAACTCCCGGCTGCGGTGGTAGCACTGGTCGAAAAAGACAATCTCGTCACCGGCGGCCAAGCGGCTCATCAGCACCCCGACGATTGCCGCCATTCCGCTGCTGTAGAGGACGGCGTCCTCGGCTCCCTCCAACGCCGCCAACTTGCCTTCAACGCTTCGCTCATTGGGGTTTCCGTACCGCCCATATTCCTCACGCCGATGGCGGCCTTCGACGTAACCCAACAATTCGTCGGTCGACTCGAAGGTGAATGTAGCGGCGGTAAAGATCGGGGCCGTGATCGAGCCTTCCGGCTTCCGGCGTTGCTCGCCGGCGTGCACACAGCGGGTGGAGACTCCTTGGCCCGCGACCGGAGTTGCCTCTTGGTCACAGGGGGCCCCGGTGGTGGCGGCCGCGGTCGATGGAGAACCGTTACGAGAGCAGTCGCTAACCGCGTCGGAATCGATTGACATGTTGATTGGCTCTTTAGCAGGTGAGGCTGCAAGCGGCCGCAAATCCCTGGAGGCAAACGCCCAGCACGTTTCCGCCCACCGATCGGGCTCCGGAGCTGCCGATCTTTTGACTAAGGGTACCCGGCGGCAACCGGTTCGACAAACCGTTTTCGGGCTTTCCAATCGAGTTCGCGGAGCCGAAGATGGTGTTCGGCGGCAAGGCCGTCACAGTTTTCCATCTCTCGCCCCGTTCCCAGATTTCGTCCCGGCCAATGTGATGACCGAGCTTTCTAGGTTGCCGTTGCTTCGTTTGACAGCCCTGATGGGGCCAGCCTGCTTCCTGGCAGGGCTTCTCTGTTGGCCACTTCCAACGGTGTCGGGACAGTCCCCTGATCCGGATCCCCCTGTGGAACCGGCCGAGGTTCGCCCAGCGGCGACGTTGGAGGAGATCCGCGCCCAGTTTCCCGCCGAGGAGACAGCCCCAGCCGATCAAGACGAGACTCTGCTGAGCGATGACAAGGGGACGGAACTGGGAGAGGCGGAACTAACGACGCTGCTCGATTCCTTGGGGGCCGCTGAGTTTGCTGTCCGTGAGCGGGCCGCGGGGCGACTGCGGTCGCTCGGCCCTGGCTTGCTGCCGGCGCTGAGGCAGCGGGCAAAACAGAGCCCCGACCCCGAGATCCAGATGCGGGCCGGGGAGCTTGTCGAGCAGATTTCGCGAACAGATTTGGAGCAGCGTGTCACCGCATTCCTCGACGGGGCTGACGTCCGTTTTGAAGGTTGGGAGGTCGCTCGCGGCATCTTTGGGGATTCCGCCAATTCCCGCGAATTGTTTGTCGAAATCCGGGAGGCACACCCGGACTTGGTCCTCGCCCTTGCCGGAACGCCTCGCCGGCGCCAGGAGGCGTTGGAGGAGGTGATGCTCAAGGTGCAGCGGGAGATGTTCGAGGAGCGGGAGCTTCCGACACGCGCCGATGTGATCGCCATGTTGTTGCCCGCGAACGATTTGAACGTCCCGTTGTCCAAACCGGTCGAGACCCTGGTGTTGCGAGCGTTGGGGTTGCCCAGCGCCCGGGAGGTCCTGAACGATCCGCACGTGGGGCCAACCGCCGCCCAATTGCTCGTGGGCTATTTCGAACGAACCAGCCCAACCGTTCGGGCCGACGTGCTATGGTTCGCGATGGAACTGGAGGTGGAGGAGTCGCTGCCGATCGCGGTGGAGACGTTAGAGCAAACCGACGAGCCCCGGATCTTGGTCAGCGCGTTGCAGGCAATCGCCCAGTTCGGCTCTAAGGGTGAGCTATCAGCGGTGAAGCCGCTGTTTGGCAACCAACAGGTCGTCACCGAACGCGGGGTCGCATTGGATGACCGGGAGCAGACGACGACCGTGGGCGACGCGGCGCTGGCCACCGCGGCGATTCTGCTTGAGGTGCCGATGACCGAGGTTGGATTCCCGGCATCGGCCAAACACGCCCGGTTTGGGTTCCTTCCCGATGACATCGGACTCGATGTTGAGGCGGAGGAGGAGCGTGAGGCGATCCGGGAGGAAATCGAGGGGCGGATGGAGGGCGACGAGTAGCCCACCGCCGCAAGGAACGAGGGGCGGTGGGACCGCACGGGGCGCGCGCCGTGGCATTCGGAAATCCGTAGCGGGACCAAGCGAGCTCAATCGATCTCGTGTTCGCCTTTGGCTCCGGCGGGGGTGTTGTCTTCGTACTGGGCTTCGGGGATTGCCTGGGTGTCCTTGGTGCCGAGCACATTGTGGTAGACGGCGAACTGCTGTTCTTCTTCGCTGACCTTCTTTGGCGCCGAGGTTTCGGTCACGTTGGCGGCATCGATGATCTGTTCGATCACCTTTCGCTCGACGATCTGATTTCGGAGCGCGTCCATTTGGCCGTTCTTTTCCAACCGCGCCCGAACGCGACGTTCCGGCATGTCGCTCTGTTGTGCAATCAGCGCGATTTCTTGGTCGTAATCCTCGGGGGACGCGTCGATCTTTTCTTCCTCGGCGATCTGTTCGAGGATGAAGTGCTCGCGGAGGGCCGATTCGGTGGTGGTGCGGGCGTTTTGCCGCAACACATTCACGTACCGTCGGATCGAGTCCTCGTCGAAACCGCTGCGGCGCAGTTCGAGGATTTTTCGTTCCAGCTCCCGCTCGGTTTGACGGCGGACCATGTCGGGGGGCAGGTCGAATTCGGCCGCCCCGGCCAGCAACTCGACCACTCGCTCGCGAACCGCTTGTTGGGTGCGATAGTTCGCTTGGCGCTCGAGCGACTGGCGGACGAAGCTGCGGAGTTCCTCTTCGGATTCGAAGTCGCCCAGATCTTCCAAGAGCGCCGCGGTGATCGGCGGATTTTCCCGCTTGAACACTTCGACGACATCGATGGAGGCATCGATTTCCTTCCCTCGGTACTCCTCCTCGGCGTGGCCTTCGCTGATCTTGACCTTCCCGACGCGGGATTCGCCCTCGCGGACTCCTTCCATCAGGGAGCCGAAGTCCTCGATGGTGCCGTCGGAGAAACTGAGCTGGGGCCGCAGTGTGACCCGTTCCTCATCCATTTCGGAGAGGACCCGATCACCGTCTCGGAAGGTCGCGGTGATCAGCAGTTGGTCGCCGGCTTCGGCGGGCTCGTCGGTCGGTTCGAGCGTGGCGTAGCGGGCCAAGGCGCGGCCGAGCGCCTCATCGATCTCTTCCTCGGTGATTTCCTCGACCGGCTTGGTCAACTCGAGTCCCTTCCACTGCGGGGTGGAGAATTCGGGACGGACCTCGATGGTGAACTGGAACTTGAAGTCTCCGTCACCGGGGGAGTCGATCGACTCGTAGTCAAAAGTCGGCTCACTGATTGCGGAGAACTGGTCTGAATCGGTCACCTGGGAGAGGCTGTCCATCAGCAGCGAGCCTTTGACCTGTTCGGTGACCCGGTCGCGGAACTGTTTTTCGACCAACTTCCGGGGGGCGCGGCCGCTGCGGAAACCGGGAACGGTCGCCTCCGGCACCAGTTCGTCGTACGCCTCTCGGAAGTATCGCTCGACTTCCGCTTCCGGGACCGTGACGACGATTTCGCGGCGGCACGCCTCGGGGCTTTCGACCTTCACGTCGAGTTGCAGGGGCGGTTTCTCGCTGGCGCCTTGGTCGGGTTGGGCTGAGGTGGACATCCTTCGACAGACCTCGGAAATCGGTTGTTTGGTGGGGGCGGTGGGGGACTTGACGTTGAGGCCGCACGCCCATGGCGGAGACGCAACTCAGTACAAGGACATTGACCGAAGCTTGGAAGTTTAGCGGGGATCGCTCGCCGACAGCAAGCCGTCTGCGCTGCACACCCTCCCCTTTCTCCGGCGTCGCGGGGAGGGGGCGAAGATTGTTTTGGGGGACCCTTGCCAGTCTCTGCGGAAAGGCTAAACTTGCCACAAAACGATGCGGCTGTAGCTCAGTTGGCAGAGCATCACGTTGCCAACGTGATTGTCGTGGGTTCGAATCCCATCAGCCGCTCTTGCTCCATCAGCCCCTCCTCTGTCGGGGTCTTGACTCCGGAGCGACGGAAGCGGATTGCGGACACCCGGCACCGATCCAAGGGGCGGCGATCCCCTGAGCGCGATCCGATAAGTGGCCGTCTAATGCGTCGCCCTTTTTATGTGCACCGGGGCGCGCCGCTTGCCTGCGGTTGCGACGCCGCTTGCCGCGGGTGTGACGTGGTTGCTACGCTTTTGCTCAGCATCCCGAATCGAGCCCGGTATCCGTTCGCCACGCCACCGGGCCCGCCGTCGCCCCCGGTCGACCGGTTTGCCGGTCGAGAATGGAACGCCCTGTGCCGTACGCCCAACTCGGTCCGATCGCCGTTCACCTGCCCGAGCGTGTCGAGACCAACGAGATGCTTCAGGAACAATTCCCCCGCTGGGATTTAGGGCTGATCGAGGCTAAGACGGGGATCTCCCAGCGCCACATCGCCGGTGAACGGGAGACCGCGTCGGATCTGGCGGTGGCGGCTTGCGAGCGACTGTTCACCGAGCAGGCGATCCCGCGGGAGTCGATCGATTTCGTGTTGTTTTGCACACAGACCCCCGATTACCCGCTGCCGACAACGAGCTGCCTGATCCAAGATCGCTTGGGGCTGCGAACCGGGTGCGGGGCGCTCGATTTCAATCTGGGCTGCAGCGGCTACGTCTATGGATTGGCGATGGCGGACGGTCTGATTCAGAGTGGGGTGGCGAAGCAGATTTTGTTGCTGACCGCGGAGACGTACAGTAAGTACATCGACGCGGAGGACCGTAGTTTGAGGACCATCTTTGGCGACGCCGCGGCGGCAACGCTGGTGTCAGCCGCCGAGGAGCCCACGTTGTGGGGATTTAAGTTCGGCAGTGACGGCAGCGGTGGCGACTTGTTGTTGGTCGGCGATGGGGGAGGCCGGCCCGCCGAGGATGCCGTTCGCCCCCGACATCGGAAACGGTGGCGCAGCCGGTTGTACATGGATGGTCCGAGCCTGATCAACTTCACCGTCGAGGCGGTCCCGCGGCTGGTCGAGGAGATCCTGGAGGAGAACGGTCTGACCGATGCCGACATCGACCGTTACCTGATGCATCAGGCGACCTGGAAAATGCTCGACCAGCTGCGGGTGCGAATGGGGGTTTGCGAGAGGCGGCTGCCGATCGATTTGGCCGACCTCGGCAATACCGTCTCCTGCACGTTGCCGATTTTGATCGACCGGGTCAGAAAGCGGGGTGAGTTGAGCGGGGAATCGGTTAACATGCTGGTAGGCTTCGGGGTCGGTTTGTCCTGGGCCGGTTGCCTTTGGAAAGACTCCTTGGCAGGCTGAGCGTTAATGCCTCCGCGGTCGGATGCTCCGGAGGATTCGTCCCCAACAGACTCGGGGTGCCGACGATGACAACCAATCTTTCCGGGCGACTTCTGATCGCCTCCCCGTATTTGACCGACGGCAACTTTCTCCGCTCGGTGGTCTTCATGATCCGACACGATGAAGAGGGAGCTTTTGGTTTGGCCATCAATCGTCCCACGACCACCCGGGTGCGCGACGTGGTCGGTGTCACGGGGCTGAAAGGGCAACAGCGCGAGGACGATTTGATTTTCCGGGGCGGTCCGGTCGAAGGGCCGTTGCTGGCGCTGCACGATCTGGCCGGCGTCGGCGAACCTTGCGGCGCGACCGGTGAATTGGGCCAGCCGGAAGAGAAGCCGTCGGGGGCAACGTGCACCGTCCATCATCATCCCAACGAATCGTGGGGGTCGATGTCGATTGAGCTCGGCAATCCGCCGGCTTGGTTGACCGCCGATGACGACCATTTGCGGATCTTGTTGCACCGTCCTGACGCCCGCGTCCGCTACGTGGCCCACTACAGCGGTTGGGGCCCCGGGCAGCTGGACGACGAATTGCAAGTCGGCGGTTGGCTCGTCGGGGACGCCGACCCGGATGTTCTGTTCGGCGACGTCGACGCCGCTTGGCATACGGCGGTACGGCATTGTGGGTACGACATCATGCGTCAGATCGTTCCTGGAATTCGTTCCGGGGATCCTGAGCGGAATTGAAGCGGCGGAGGATCCGGCGCGATGCGGCGTATTGTCATCGGTGACATTCATGGTTGCGGCAAGGCGCTGCGCACGGTCTTGGAAACGATCGCCCCGTCGCGCGACGACGAACTGATATTTCTGGGCGATTATGTGGACCGGGGGCCAGACAGTCGCGACGTGGTCGACCAGTTAGTCGAACTCCGCTCCCACTGCCGATTGGTAGGCCTCCGCGGCAACCACGAAATCATGTTGCTGGGTGTCACCCTCGGTGGCCTCGACCCAGCGGGCTGGCTCCGTCGTGGCGGTGCGGCGACGTTGGCGAGCTACGGCGGTTCGGTGGCGAAGATCCCTGACTGCCACCTTGAGTTTTTCTCCGACCTGCGACCGTATTACGAATCCGATCGGCACCTGTTTGTCCACGCCGGTTACGCGCCCGAGCTCCCAATGGCGAAGCAGAACGAGGCGGTGACCTATTGGGAGCACCTCCGCCGGCCCCCGCCCTTGCCGCATTGCAGCGGCAAACGCGCGTTCGTCGGTCACACGCCCCAGCCGGACGGAAACGTGCTCGACCATGGCCATCTGGTCTGCGTCGATACCTATTGCTTCGGTGGCGGGTACCTGACGGCCTTGGAGATCGACCACGGCGAGGTCGTCCAAGCCGACCGGCACGGCCACCTTCGCCGGAATCGGCAAATCGCCTTGGCGTCGCTATGGGACCGAATGCGGCACCAACTATGTTCCTGGTTCAAAACGGACGAAGGGGCGCTGGAACGAGAGTCTCGGGTTACAGCGGCGGGGCATAGCGAAACTTCCGCCAGCTGACGCTCCTCCTCCTCCGCGTTTCACCGCCCGCCAGTCGCCCATGACGGATCCTTTCAAGTCAGTATCGAACGGGTGGGAACTTCGGCGGGGGCGACCGCTGTGGCAGCTCGTTGGCCCGATGCTGATTGCCCTCGCGGTCGCCCTTGCGGTCGGCTTCGGGATTTCCCGATCTGGCATCGTGGCGATCACCGTTGCCGCCGCCGCTGCGGTCGCGGCGTTTGGCTGGACCGCGGACCGGCGCCGAGCCGAGCGGGCCGACTCCCGCTGGCGAAATACCGCTCGGGATCTTGAGTCCTGGCAGCAACGCTGGCGGCACCTGCAGGCAGAGACCCGGCAGAACGCCTCGGTCCTGCTGCAAATGACCGACGGCGTTATCGTCCTTGCCCCCGACCGATCGATCCTGCTGATCAATCCCTCCGCGCGGCGGCTGCTGGGAATTGCCGACATGGACCACCAGCTCGGCCGTTCCTTCCACGAAGTGGTGCGGACGCCGGAACTCGTCACGGCCGTCCGCGTTGCCGCCGCGCGGCGAACGCCCCAAGAGGTTCCGGTGGAGCTCAGCGACGGTGGGGCGGTGCGGCCGCTTCGCGTCCGCGTCGACTGCATCGAGATGGCCGAAGGAAGCAACCTGCTGCTTACGATCCGCGACGAAACCGAGGCGCAGCGGGTGGAGGAGATTCGGCGGGAGTTTGTCGCCAACGTCTCCCATGAGTTAAAGACTCCCTTGGCGGCCATCAAGGGATACGCCGAGACGGTGGAGATGGCCCTGGAGGATGACCCCCAAGCCGCCGCCCACTTCATGAAACAGATCCGCCTTGAGTGCGTTCGTCTGGAACGACTTGTCGCCGACATGATGCAACTGGCCCGCGCCCAAGCCGGCCGCACCCAACTTCGGCTGGCGGAGCTGCTCCTCAGCTCGGTCGTCACGGAATCGATCAAGAGTTATCAGCCTGTCGCCGACCGCAAGCGGATCGAACTGAACTTCGATGGGGCCGGCGCCGACGCGACGGTCACGGTCGATCGCGAGGCGACTCTGACGATCGTCAATAACCTGATCGGAAATGCCATTCGGTACACGCCGGAGGGGGGCTGTGTTCATGTCGAGATCCGAGCGGAGTCGGACTATTGGGTACTGGTCGTCCGCGACGATGGGATCGGGATTTCCGAGAGCGAGCAGGAGCGGATCTTCGAACGGTTCTACCGCGTGGACAAGACGCGAAAGTCGAACCCCGGAGGGACCGGGCTGGGGCTTTCGATCGTCAAAAACCTGACATTGGCCCAAGGGGGCGCGGTGAAACTCCAGAGCAACCCGGGGCAGGGCTCGACGTTTGAAGTTTGGTTGCCAGTTCTGGCCCGGGAACCAAGCGGTCAGTCGACACGCAAACTTCATCAAAGTTTCATCGACCAGGCGGGGGAACCCTGATGCAGGCGGCTCCACTTTCGACGATTATAACGCCGCAGTCGAGCACCGGATCAGCATCCTGTGAGGTCGTTGAAAGCATGTCGAATCCGAAAGTGCTGGTGGTGGAAGATTACCAACCGCTGGCAGAAACCCTCGAATACCAGCTCCGGCGAGCCGGTTATGAGGTCTACCGGGCCGCCGATGGCCGCGATGCACTCGACCAAGCCCGGCGGGTCGCCCCCGAGGTGGTCTTCTTGGATGTTGACCTGCCGGTGCTGAGCGGGATTGAGGTCTGTAAACAGCTTCGCGCCGACCCGGCGACCCAGGAGTCCTTGATCCTGATGCTCAGCGCGCTCGGGGAGGAGTCCGACCAACTCGTGGGACTCGCTGTCGGGGCCGATGACTACGTCGTCAAGCCGGTGGAGAGTTATAAGGTACTGCTGCAACGACTGAAGGCGTTGCTGCGGCGCCGCGAATCTGCTCCGGATGACGCGCAGGCGGTGACGCGCCAAGGAGTCACCGTCGATCGGCGGCGGTTCGTCGCCACCATCGGCGACGAACCACTCCCGCTGACCCGAAGTGAATTCCGATTGCTCGAAACGTTGATCCGGCAACCCGGACGGGCTTTCAGCCGTGGCGAACTGGTTGACGCGGCGCTGGGTGAAGACACGATGGTTCTGGAACGGACGATCGACGTCCACGTCCGAGCACTCCGCAAAAAAATGGGTCAGAAAGCCAGCCTGATCGAAACCGTGCGGGGGGTCGGTTACCGGTTCCAGGAATAGCGCTCGCCTGAACGGTGAATTTTCCCGGTACCGCCCGTTTTTTCTGTACCCCAGTGTCGCCGTCGCTCGATGGTTCCTGTGCCCGCATTCGCAAGCGCAGGAGGACCCTGATGAGTGAACAATCGCTGACGCCCGAAGAGTTGATCTTGAGCATGACGACCGAGGAACTGGTCGAGTTGCTCGACGACATGGGCTTGGAGTCGACCCCGGAGGTCGCAGACGGAATCCGACAACTCGTGGCGGAACTGGGGAGTGTCGAATCGGCTGTGATCGCGCTCACCGACGAACAGCACCACCGCCGGGCTGCATGACGCGTTGGTTCATCAAGCGACCAGCCATCATCCGTAAAGTGGTGTCGGCATTATGGCAAGGAGTCCAACCACAACGGCTCGATTCCCCGGGACCACTGGATCGAGGATTGGGGACGGGACGCAATCATTCGCTTCTACTTCGATCACCCGTATTACCCTCAAAGCAACGGCAAGATCGAACGGTACCACCGCACGATCAAGCACGACTGCATTCGCCCCAGGAGGTCGACCCTGCGGGTAGCACCCCGGGAAATTCACCACCACCCCATGCTAACTCCAGACCACGGAAACTAGTCGTTCCGCTGAACCAGTACAAGAATTTGCCTTACTTCGCCTGCCATCTCCAGGAGATCCCGTCGGGTGCAGTCGGCGATCAGCAAGGGGCATCAAGCGAAGGCCGAGCTACGGATCCCCGGGCGTTCTCCGGACTTGCCTTTGGAGCTCAGCAGCGAGACGCTGAAGCTCTTGCAGGGACATGTGACGGAGCGCTGCTTCGTCCAGCGGCTCGCCGAGAATCTTTTTGCAAGTCTGAATCGATCCGATCAGTCTTCCCTGCTCGAGTCCCTGCTTTAGGCCTTTCTCTAAACCCTCCTCGCGACCGTGATTCATCCACTGTTCTGCGAGCGTTGTCATCAGTGCTTGTCCTTGATTCGGAAACTTTGACTCGAGAATCCCTGCCAACTGTTCCAGCCGCCGAACATATTTTAGCAGCAACAACGCCGCCTGCGAAAATGCGTCTCCCCCCAGCCGTTCGTCCGGGATCTCACTCAGCTCGAACAGGGGGATCGAAAATCGGGGAACATAGCTCTCCAACAATTCGGCAAAACGTGCGACCGCAATTTGGTCGGTAACAATGAACCGAGACACTGTCGGACGAGAAACGGCTGTTGTTGCATCCGCGTCGGTGGGCGACGTCTACATAAGTCTGATTCACACTTGCCGGCTGGCGAGGATCGAGCCGCTTACTCATCTGACGGCGCTGCACGATAACGCGAACCAGGTGGACCAGGTCAAGGATGACCCATCAGGCTGGCTTCCCTGGAACGATCCTGGCGGATCAAGCTCGACCTAGCCGGCTCGGCCGAGCGTTATTCGATTCCCTTTGGGCGGCACTTTCGGCGCAGCTTCCCCGTGACGTTCTCCCAGCCTCCTGGGCGCAGCGTGCGTTGCCGCGGCACCTGCATCACTGCGCCGCGACTCCGCCCGCCCTTGCGTTCATGCTGTCTCCACCGCTTTCACTCTGGCCCCCTTCTCCCCCGAAAGAGACGCAAGTGGTGCTTGCGTCTCTTTCGGGGGAGAAGGGCTGGGGATGAGGGGGCGACACGCAGCGCCACCCCGCGGATCGATCGCCTGGCTGACCTCGTGTCACGTTCTCGAGTCGCGTGTGTGGGTGCCGTCTCCACGAATGCTCTCGCGCCCTACTTTTCGCACTCTACCCAACTTGCCTCAAGGCGTCGGACACCGCTCTCCTATTCTACGCCGGCTACCTACAATGCCTTAAAGGTGTCGAATGCCTTAAAGGTGTCGGACACCTTTTTCCTCTCTACGCCAGATTAGCTGGATTGAGGCACAGAAGAACATTGGGGCCGACGTAATTCGGGTCTAGTTGTTGGCCATACACGCCAAACGGCAACAATCCTTGCGAATATGCGTCCATCAGCACCTCAACTACAGGAAACCGCACAGTAGGCATCAGTTCGCTGGCTAACACCGCGACGGCCAAATGACCATAAGGCATTTCTCCTAGCGATTCAGAAAAAAGCCGCTCCGAGTCAGTCCCTGACGCTGATCCGATTATATCTGCTAATCTGCTAATTTGCGAATACGCTGGTCTGTCGACAACATTTGCCCAAGCTGCGACCGGATAAGCTTCAGCCTATCAATTGTCGGTCCCACGCCAACTGATAGAGCCCGATCGGTGATTGCCTTCACTTCCGCCAAATGCCTTTCTTCCAATATATGCCACGGAGTATTTCGGTCTTGGTTGTCCGTTCGCTTAGTTACCGCATCGAGATACTCGTCGACAGAGACCACACGCCATTTCCACGGAAGCTTTTCTTCAAAATCAAACCCTCGTTCTTCGGGGCCCGAACTTCCACCAAGGAAGACGGGCGACTCACACAGCGGTTCGACACGACTAGCTAAGCACATGGTATACGTAGCTACCTCAGAGAAGCGGGGAGTATGTCGCTAATCCACTTGTCCGTGGGAACCCAATTATGCGCTCCACTGCTGGTTGCCCGCAAGCCGATTGCCTTAAAGGTGTCGGACACCTTCTTCCTCTCCGTTCGCTCAGACGATCGCATTTTTGCTGCGCACTTGGATCGATCCGGCCGTTGCGATCAAGAAAAGAGGGTGTAACCGGCGTTCCGCCGGCAAAATAGACATGAGTGGGTAAGCTGGGCAGCGCACCACCGTCA
>CAYWXT010000032.1:0-7731 GCA_964462125.1 uncultured Pirellulaceae bacterium
ATGAATTTGATCCTCGGGGACCGCCTGTGGCGATTCGGCCACCATTTTTTTCACTTGTGCTTTGACCTTCGGCATCAAATCGCCCAACAAGATTCGCGATTGGCCCACCACCGCGATCACCGTTGCCGGATCCGAAGGTAATTCCACCTCGGCGGCGGCCGCCAACGCTGGCGGGAGCTCCGCTTGGCCACGGGGTTGCGGTTTTCCTTGGCTGCCGGCGGGCAACATTCCTTGGCCGCGGGGCGGTGGCGTTCGTTGGCCACCGGCGGGGAACGTTCCTTGGCCTCGGGGGGGGAGGCCACCTTGACCGTGAAGCGAGTTCGGCGTCACGACCGCCGCGATCAGGAGCAACCACAGCTTGGGCAGTCGATGATGGAACCGGCGGAACCGCTGGAACCAAACCCTGGCGCCTTCCCACGGTTCGGTAGCGAACGGCTGTGTGCGGCGCGACGGCATCCCCGGGCTCAACCTGCAATCGTGAGTCAACAACGGTCGGTTCTCGAACGACGATGGGCCGCTTGTAACGGCCCGATCAACCTGGGTGCAAGGTGAATCGCGGCCCCCGGAGCGGCAGGGCCTCCCGGCGATTCGATTTCGATTATCCTTCGTAGTTCATGACATCAACGGGTTCGTGGCGTCACGGTCACGACTCCTCCCCTTCTCCCCGCTGGCGAGCTGGGAGTCTCCCCGGAATTCAGGCCCATCGAAATGCATTCAAGGTTGATCGTCCCCCGGCTGTTGCTGTTCGGCATTGTGATCTTCGGCGTCGGATTTGTTCCTGCCCTCGCCGGTGCACGTGCCGCGGCCGCCGACCAGCGGCCGAACATCGTGTACATCATTTCCGATGACCAGTCCTGGACCGACTATGGGTTCATGGCGCACGCCCACATCGAAACGCCAAATCTCGATCAGCTGGCGGCCCGCAGTGCCGTCTTCACTCGCGGTTACGTCCCGACCGCCCTCTGCCGCCCCGCATTGGCGACCCTGGCCACCGGACTGTACGCGCACCAGCATCAGATCACGGGCAACGACCCAGCGCTGCTTCGGTCGATGGAGGGCCGGCGGCGCGACGCACCGGAGGAGTACGACGCGCTTCGCGAACAGATGATCTCGCTGATCGACCGTCAGCCGACGGTCGCAGGACTGCTTGGCGAGCAGGGCTACCTCAGCCATCAATCGGGCAAATGGTGGGAGGGGAACTATCGCCGCGGTGGGTTCACCCACGGTATGACGCGAGGATTTCCAGAACCGGGGGGGCGCCACGGGGATGATGGGCTGAAGATTGGTCGCGAAGGGATGGAGCCGGTGCTTGAGTTCATCGATTCCGCGACGGCGGAGAGTCAGCCGTTTTTCCTTTGGTACGCACCGTTCCTCCCCCACACGCCGCACGATCCGCCGGAGCGTCTGTTCCAAAAATACAAAGAGAAGGGGATCGAATCCGATTTTGTCGCCCGCTACTACGCGATGGTGGAATGGTTCGACGAAACGTGCGGCGAGTTGCTCGATCACTTGGACGAAACAGGCCAGGCGGAAAACACACTGGTCGTCTATCTTGGTGACAACGGCTGGATCCAGCAGCCCGAAGCCCGCGGTTTCGCACCCCGATCGAAGCAGTCGGCCAATGAGGGCGGGACCCGCCAGCCGACGATGTTTTGTTGGCCGGGCGTGATCGAACCCGGCGACCGGGGCGAGCAGCTTTGCAGCAGCGTTGACCTCGCCCCCACGGCGCTCGCAGCCGGCGGTGCCGAGATCCCCGAAAGCCTCCCTGGCTACAATCTGCTGCCGATCCTGAAGTCGGGCGAGCCCACGCCGCGCGATGCGGTCTACGGTGAGTCGTTCGCGCACGACGTTGCGGACATCGAGAACCCGGAAGAGAGTCTGCTTTACCGCTGGGTGATCGACGGCAAATGGAAGCTGCTGTTGACCTACGATGGGAAGGTCGGTCGTTACGGCCGGCATCATCCCCGCGAGGAGACACGGCCCCAACTGTACGACCTGATCGCCGACCCTCACGAGCAACGCAATCTTGCCGCCGACCATCCCGACGTCGTGAAGCGACTGGCCGACCAACTGCAAGCCTGGTGGCCCGTCACCGAGCGAGAGGTGCAAACGGAGTGGGAGGAGTGAACTCGGTAAGCGAGTTCAATGCGTTCTCTCCGGACTATGCCACCGCACGAGCGCGGTTTCGGGAGGCGGCCTCTCGACGCGGCTGGCAGTTAGAGGCTCATCCGGTCGGTGGCTCTGGTCCGGCCGGCGAGGAACTGACGGTCGATGTTGCCTGGACCGGTGGGGACGATGCGGACAAGGCGCTGGTCGTCTCGAGCGGCGTCCATGGCGTCGAGGGATTCTTGGGTTCGGCCGTCCAACTCGGCTGGCTCAAGCAGCACCGTTCCCAGGCACCGCAGGGATGGAGATACGTTTTTCTGCACGGAATCAATCCGTATGGGTTCGCGTGGCTCCGGCGTTTCGATGAGAACAATGTCGATTTGAATCGGAACTTTCTGTTGCCGGAAGAGCCTTATACGGGCGCGCCGGCCGGCTATGCGGAACTCGATTCACTTCTCAACCCTCCGCGGCCTCCTTCACTTTGGGAGCCGTTTGCCCTGAAGGCGCTGTGGGCGATTGCCAAGCAGGGGATGCCGATGCTTCAACAAGCCGTCGCATCGGGTCAGTACGAATATCCGCGAGGGCTGTTTTTTGGCGGCTGCAGACCATCGCGTGTCCAGCAGATTTTGGACAGTGGCCTGCGCCGTTGGTTGCAGGGGGTCCGCCAAGCTGTTCATCTCGATTTTCATAGCGGTTTGGGAAAGTGGGGTACGTCAAAATTGCTGATCGATCATCCGTTGAGCGAAAGTCAACGTGCTCGGTTGACGGATTGGTTCGGACCGGATGCATTGGATACGTGCAACGACAACGGCAACGGCGTTGGCTATCACGCCCGGGGTGGATTCGGGCGCTGGTGTGTTGCGCAGGACTTCGTTCCCGATTACCTTTTCGCCTGTGCTGAGTTCGGAACGTACCATCCGATTCAGGTGGTCTCTGGACTGCGTGCGGAAAATCAATCGCACCATTGGGGAACGGCATCGGCGGCTTCGACGATCCGGGGCAAGGATCGGCTGAAAGAATTATTCTGCCCGTCAAATCGGACGTGGCGTTCGAGGACGCTTGATCGCGGCCTCGACTTAATCGCCCAGGCTGGCGGTGGATGAACGGGAGGGGCCAGCCTGACGAACCGCTTTGATCTTCAAGTAGGGCGGCAAGTACCGGGCCCGGTGTTCGAATGATCCCGGCGGTGCCAAGACATCGGCTCGCGGGGGTTCCCGCAGCGCTGCGATAATGAACCCGGCGTCACACAACCCGCCGATTAGGGTGTCGAGTGGATGCAGATACTCCGCCGTCCCCGATTCGCGGACCCACTCGGCACAACCACCTTCGGGAGCCGGCAATCGCAACCCATCGACAGCCGGTGTGACGACACGATAAGGGCTCGCGCGATCCGCCGAGTCGTGTTCCGCGTTCAAGCGTTCCGCCCCGAAGTCGGCCTGCAACGAGCCAGGCTGTTTGTGCTGGGACAGATAAACCCCACCGGGACGCATCACCCGGGCCACTTCCCGGTACATCGGGGTCACGTCGGGCAGGTAACAGGTGCTGACAGGTTGGACCACGAAATCGAAACTCGCGTCGTCGAGATCGCTCAGATCATCGATTGACTGGCAAACGATCCGCATTTCGATACCCGTCTCCTGAGCGAACCGGCGGTCGTGTGCCAGCTGTTGCGGGCTCAGGTCCACCACCGTTACCCGGGCACCGGCGATGGCGTACAGGGGGGCGTGCAACCCGCCGCCGCCGGCTAAACAGAGCAGGTCACGGCCGGCGACCCCGTGGGCGCGGATCCAAGGGTCGATGGCGGCCGCGGCCTGCGCTGGATCCTCAGGAAGAACCGCTGACCCGGCGAAGCGGTCATCCTCGGCACGTTGGTCCCACGCCGATCGATTGCGTTCTCGGTGCTGCTTGGCGCCGGCATCGAATTCGCGTTTTGCAGCGCGAAACCGCTCGATGATCTCCACCACCGAAGCGGCATCCGGCTGGTTCAATAAGATGCGGCGAACGGCATCGATCGGACTGAACGTTTCCCCGCCGACAGAGAGCCGCGGCGCCGCCGGCTCATGCAGCCCGACCCAATGGGCCTTCAAGGCCGTGACCGCCCAGCATCCGAGCCACGCCCCATAGCACGCCGCTAGCCCTTCGAGGTGTGCCACGCCTGTGTCCGACCGCTGGCACCGGAACTCATCCCGCAAGCGAACCAGCAGCTGATCGACCGCCGCTGGGTCGGATGCCAGGAGCTCAAGCCGGCCTTCGTTCCAGCTGTGTCGGCGGGCGGCGTCGGCCAATTCCCTCAGCCGTTGATGAGCTTCATCCATATGAATCACTCGCCCTAGCCGGTACCGGCGCCGAGCTCGAGTTCACTTTTGCCCTTTGTAAGGTCGAAACAAACGAGCAGACGATCGGCGCCGCGGAACCAGCTGCCCGAGTCGAGGGCAGCCCGGGTGGCGACCTCGCGAAGCTCGGTTGGGTTGCCATCGCGGTGAAGCGTCACCGGCCCCGACGCGTTCGCCAGTTCCAACGTGAACTGCTCCGTCCCGATCGGTGCCTCGATCTGAATCCGCTCGGACTGGCGGTTGATCGAAACCAATCGCTTGGCGGCCCAATATCGCCCGATCTCACTGACCTTCATCCAAAGCGTTTGCTCGCCGTGCACCTCCGCCAACGTCCGGACGATGCGCTGAAAGGCATAGAAGCCGGTCAGGGAACCATTGCAGTACATACCGGGCCAATGACAGAGCATCACCGCCGGTTGGCGGCGTTCGATCAACTCCGCCATCCGGCCGCTCGATCCGGTGACGTCGAGATAGCGATCGGGCTCCGACTCGCCGTCGCCCTGCCAACCCCCGAACCAGTCGCCCGTTCCGGCGGGAACGTTCATCGTCAGACGCGGTTCACCCTCCGCCTCGCCACGGACGTATTCGGCCACCGGTTCGGTCGACTCCGAACGGCCGCGAACGTACTTGAAGTAATGGGGGAGCTCTGCTTGAAAGACGTCCCGGACAGCCTCGTCGACCGCTTGGGGCAACGCTTGTTTGACCCTGGTGCCGAAACCGCCGGGAGTGGTAATGCCCTCGCAAGGGAGCCCGCATTCCTTCAAGATCCGCAATGCGTAGGCGAGGTAGGCGGTCAGCTGATCGACGCTGAGGTCGCCTTGGGGATACGAGTTTTCCATCGTTGCCGCAGTGGCCTTCGCCATCGGGCGGCCGGTCTGGATGTCGATCACTCGCGTGTGGGTGATCATCTCGGGGTGAATGTCCCAGTTGGGCAGCATCAGATCCCGGACCAGATCGAGACTCGCGCGCAGTTGCCGTTTTGACCAACCGGGCAGTTCGCGATCGAGCCAGCCGACACAGGCAGGATAGGGAACAATGCTGTACTTTCCCCGCACCTCATGTTCCCCGCACCATTGGCCGAAGTGGCGGACGAAATCGTCAGGAATCTCGCGTGGCCAGCTTCGCCAAGGCTTTTTGTACACCTTCCGATCGGGCCACGCCTCGGCGAACTGGGGCGTGCAAAAGTGGCCCATATTCACCAAGCAGGTCGAGTCATCGATGATGAACGACAGCGGCACACGGTCTCGTGGCAGCGCCACTCGAACGGAGTCGTCCTCGCCCCCGGCTTCCCCCCACGCACCGCGTGACAGGGACGCGGCGGAAAGGGCGGCCGCTGTCAGCCCCAACGCGGTTTGCCGAAAGAAGCCGCGACGGTCGCTCGCAAAGTGCTCGCGGGTGAGGTGATCGGGAGCCGTGTGGGGGAGAGCCGGGTGAGAAGGTTTGCCATGCACGTGAATTCCTCCGATGTCGCGGAAATGGGGATAACGTTCATCCGACCGCTGATTTCGTTTTACAATCTTGGTCCTGGCACACCGGTGTGGCACCGTCTTGAGACCGAATCGACCCATGGAGCAGCTGCAGATGTCTGAACCAACCCGAGCGACCAATCCCCCCGGGAGCGAGACCGACGCCCGACCGCCGACGACCGACCGCCGCCGGTTCCTCGCCTCCGCCGCCTCCGCGGTGGCCGCGGCATCGACGGTCACTATCGTACCTCGAAGCGTGCTGGGAGGGGATCGATTTGTCGCGCCCAGTGACCGGATCAATGTGGCATTGATCGGATGCGGCGGTCGGGCGCGTCAGAACATGAAGGGGGTGATGGCTCATCGCGACGCCCAAATCATCGCCGTCGCCGATCCTGCCGAGCGTTGGGACATGCGCGAGCTTCGCATCTACCGCACGTTCGCCGGCCGAAAAGTGCTGAAGGACGAAATCGAACAGCACTACGCATCCGACTCGCCAGACTTTCAGTGCGCCGAGTACGCAGACTTCCGGGAAATGCTGGAAAGGGAGCCGGGGATCGACGCGGTCGTCGTCTCGACGCCCGATCACCAACACGCTCACAACTCGATCCATGCGATGCAGGCCGGCAAGCACGTGTATTGCGAAAAGCCGTTGACCCACAACATCCGCGAGGCTCGCCTGGTCGCGAAGGTCGCCGAAGAGACGGGGGTTGCGACGCAAATGGGAAACCAAGGTCATTCCCGTCATTCGATGGCAGAAACGGTCGAGGCGGTCCGCGGCGGCTTGGTCGGGACGATCCGTGAAGTTCATGCTTGGGTTTCCGCAACCCGCTGGAACCCGGGCCTATTGAAGCCGCCGAGCGAGGGCGAACCGATGCCTTCCGGCCTCGACTGGGATCTCTGGCTCGGACCGCGTTCCAATCGCCCTTTCCATTCCGCCTATGCACCGGTGCATTGGCGCGACTTTTGGGACTTTGGTTGTGGCGCCCTAGGCGATTTCGGCTGCCATGACCTCGACTCGGCCACCTGGTCACTCGATCTGGTTGCCCCAGAAACGGTCGAGGGGAGCAGCGCCGGTCAGAGTGATCCGGCGCTGGCCCCACACGGTTCCCTGTGCCGTTTCGATTTCCCCGCCCGCGGCGAGCAGCAAGCGGTGCAGGTGACCTGGTACGACGGCGGGCTCCGGCCCGAGCTGCCGCCGGAAGCGGAAGAGAAGCGGAACGAATACCGCCGTGGCGTGTTGTTCGTCGGTGACGACGGCAAGATTCTCTGCAAAGGGGCCGGAGGAGATGCCTGGATCCTGCCGGCCGACGGCGATGAGGTCCCGACGGTGCCCCAGCCGACCATTGCTCGAGTGGAGGACCACTACCGCAGTTGGCTCGATGCGTGCAAAGGTGGCAGTCCTGCCCTGAGCCATTTCGGCTACGGGGCACGCCTGACCGAGATCACCCTGCTCGGCGTCCTCGCCGTGCGGCTGGGGACGAAACTTCACTGGGACCACGAAGCGATGCGGGTCACCAATGCGCCCGAAGCGGACGCGATCATCCAAGGTGACTATCGTGAGGGCTGGGAGGTATAACCTCGCGGGCACGAACCACAGCACGGCACTTCACTTTGCCCCGTTCACCCCAGCAGGCCCCGTTCACCCCAGCAGGCCCCGAAGCGATGCGGGTCACCAATGCGCCCGAAGCGGACGCGATCATCCAAGGTGACTATCGTGAGGGCTGGGAGGTATAACCTCGCGGGCACGAACCACAGCACGGCACTTCACTTTGCCCCGTTCACCCCAGCAGGCCCCGTTCACCCCAGCAGGCCCCGTTCACCCCAGC
>CAYWXT010000032.1:7831-31399 GCA_964462125.1 uncultured Pirellulaceae bacterium
CCGTTCACCCCAGCAGGCCCCGTTCACCCCAGCAGGCCCCGTTCACCCCAGCAGGTATTTTCATGTCCGATCGAGAAGAGCTCGACAAACTGATTCAGAGGCTCAAGCGGGAGCGGGATGAGCTCAAGGTCCAGTCGCACCTGGCGCAGATGGAGGCGCAGGAGGAGCTTGAGCGGTTATCCAAACGGATCGACGAGTTGTCGAGTCAGTACGAACCGGTGCGTACTGCGGTCGAGGAATCGACCGGCAACGTATTGGCCGCTTTCCGGCTCGCCGCCGATGAAATGCTCGGCGGGCTGAAGCGTGTTGGCCAGGCGATCCAGGATTCCCGCAAGGGCTAATCAATGAGCGGGAAAAAGTGCCCGGTACCTTTTGTGCAAAGCACCCGGAGGGCGAATCCCTCGCAAAAGGTACCGGACACTTTTTTCCCGCACGATCCTAACCCTGGTCGGTTACGACCGTGCAGGTGCTGGTTGCCGTGGCGATCCGCTTGTCTCGGTTGTCGGTCAACTCACATTCGACGAAACCGATTCTCAACCCACGCTCGATCACCCTTGCCGAAGCGGTCACCCGCCCGGCGCGGACTGGCCGGATGAAATTGACCTTCACCTCGATCGTCGCAAAGTCTTCGCTGTCGGTCAGAGTGCGGCCGAATGCGATCCCCATCGCCGAGTCGGCCAACGCCGCGATCAGCCCTCCATGAACCCGCCCCATCGGGTTGTGGTGCGGCGTGCCGCATTCAATCCAGACCACCGCTTCACCCGCTCGGCCAGGCTCCACATGGAAACCGACCAGCCGCGAAATCGGGGCATGGGCGAAGCGATCGGCCAGAGCGCTGATGTCGGGCATGAAGGGCAACAGCGGGGCGTGGAAACGGAGCGGAGCGTGGACGGAGGTCCTCAATACACGTACTTTAGCCCGAAATGAATCCCTTGAACGTAAAACGTGCTGTGCCGAAGGGCTGGTGAGGGGCGTTCGGTGAGTTGCGGATCGTTCAAATCGGCCGCCAATTGGGAATCGACCATCCCCGAACTCTGCAGGGCGTCGGTCAAGACGGTCAGGTGGTACCCTACGGTCACATCGAACCGCGGGAAGCGGTGCCAGCCGAGCGACAAGTCGAGCTCGGGAACCCAGCCGAAGGTGTGGTCGGTAACCGTTCCCGAATTGCTCTCGCGGACCAGCAACCCCTCATTGGTCGTTGCCGTAGCGTCGTCGATCCGCGTGACCGTCCTGCCGCGGCGGCGGGCCTGGCGCCGCAGCTGGCCGAACCCGATCTTTACCAAGCTATCGAACGACCAGCACCCCTCGCGGTACCGCGAGGTGACCCCGAGCTGGCCGCCGTGGAACTCATTGGTGGCGTCGAACGAATCGGCAATCGAAATCACCGAACCGACCGGCGCGACGTCATCGTCCAGCGACATCGTGGTGCTGGAAATCCCCAGCCCCTCGTCCAGCCGCAGGTACTGGTAGCCGTACAATAGATCGACCGTTCCGCCATAGCCCCCCGTCCAGAATTGCTGGACCGCTACATCAGCCCCGTAGATCTCGCTGTCGAGTCGCGCGTCGAGGGAACCACTGGAGCGATCGGGAAACGATACCAACAACGTGTCCTGCTCGGGCGCCTGCGGATCGGAAACGTCCAGGAACGGCCGGGCGAGCACGTCGCTGGATGTCGTCTCGGCACTGAATCGTGTCGATTCCTCCCCGGCAAACCATCCTCGCACCGTCAAGCTGCGGCATTTCTGGTCGTCGAGCCACGTACCGACCATGAACCGCCCCCCGGCGGTCATGTCCTTCAGCATCCTCTCACCGCCAAACCGGACCCCCGTACCGGGCTGACCGAGTTCTCCTGCTGTCTCCGGATCGTCCGCCGGTCCGGTCGTCACCAGTGGCGGCAGCGTGTCCCCCTTGCGGAACATCAACAGCAGCTCCACCGATCCGAACCATCGCTGGGGATGGAGCGAGATGGCGGCATTGGACAGCCGCTGTCGGCGAGGACGGCAGCTGTCGCAGCCGAACGAGTCACAGCCGCCCCCTTCAAATCCGCAAGCTCCGCCGCCGAAGCTGTCGCAACCTGCGATCGCCGAACCCCCGTCCCAAGGCTGCTCGACCCAGCCCTCGCCCGCCGCCGGCTGCTCCGGTGCCGGCTCCAGCCAAATCTCGTCGTGGTTCACCGGCCGAAGCTTGGAAGCGGAAGCTGCCCCCTCCGCGACTTGGGAAGCCATCTCTGGGGGAGCCGGATTTCCGGCGTCGTGCCCCGCCGCGTCCATCGCCGGACCATCAATTACGACCTCGACCAACTCTTGCTCAAACTGGCCCCGACGGCTGTCAGCAGCGGCTCCTGCTTGGCGCCGCTGCGGTCGTTCGGCCACCCTTGGCTCTGGCGCCGCCCTGGTTTGCCCGCGGCGATCGAGCTGAGGTGGCTCGTAGACATCTCGATCGGGTTGTTTCGTCCGCACTTGGGCAAATACATCGCCCGAATGGAGTACGCCGAGAACTGCGACCAGAAGGGACAATCCGAGCGTTTGGCGAATCGGCGTCGGACGAATCGATCGAGCTCTCCCCGCCGTCACGCAGCCGCGGTGGGGGGACGGTGGAACAACATCATGCCGGTTCATGGAAGCTTCCAACTGGCGGTATCAAGGGCCCGAGGCGCGAACAGGCGCGCCGCTCACCTGCTTCCCATTTCGACTGTTCCGGATCTGACGGTTGAGTCAATCTGGAAAGCTTTGCCGGTTGTGACGGTTCTCAGGCCTGCGTTCCGGCTCGCAGCGTTCCATCCTTGGCCGCCTGCCAGATCGTCCGGCTCTTGAGTTCAAGCCCGGTCAGCCAGCCCCCCCCGTAGCAGCAGGTATCGATGCAGATCAAATGCCCGACATCGAGGATCTCCCCGTCACGGTTCGCAGTGTGCCCCACGACGGCGGTCTTGCCGCTCTGGTGAGGACCCGGAACCCCTTCTCGGAGTGAGTACCAGCGGAGCATTTCGGGCGTCTGATGCTCCAGCGGCGCGTCGGGGTCATAGGCGGCGTGGGTGAAGAAGTATTCGTCGTGCTCGAAATAATCGCCAAGCGTTTCCAAGAATCGTTCGTGGGCCGGCGGCAGAAAGTCGAGGTCGCCGCTGAACCCGTAGCTGTCGAGCGTTTCCACGCCTCCGTAGCGGAGCCAGCCGTGATGCGGCTCGTCATGTTTGAGCACCGCCAGCATCATTTCCTCATGATTTCCCATCAAACAGACCAAGCGTGTTTGACCGGCGAGATCGATCATCCGATCGATCACCCCTCGAGAGTCGGGGCCGCGGTCAACATAATCCCCCAATGCCACCACGATGTCGCTGGGGTCAGGTGCGATCGCTTCGAGCAACGATTCGAGGGCTTGGCGGCAGCCGTGGATGTCACCGATGGCAATCAGCCGGTCGCTCACAGAGGGACTCAGTCGGTTGGAGTAAGATGGGAGGTTGGTGTGCGATCAACGCGCGATGGGTACGGACGCTCCGGCGGGGCGTTCTTCCTACGAACAAGTATGGCCTCCATTTGAGTCGTCGCGAACCAAGTTGAAAGTTACCGCCCATCGGGCGACACTGTCTATATGGCGGTCGCCCGCCTCGGTCGCTCTCTCCTCGAAGAAGCAAGCCCATGTCGATCGCCCCCCACACACCCCTGTCCGGCGACCCTGAGGCCGCGATAGGACCGGCCGATCGCGAATCTCCAGCGCGCCCCGTCTCGGGTACGGGGACCGACAGCAACACCGCAGGTTCTGGACACCCGAGCACGGAAGTGGAACTCCTCGCCCCCCCAATGATCGAACAACGGGACGAACAGGGGGACGAGGTCCAAGAACCGTGGGAGGAGGCTGGGCTCTTCGGCCAGGAGTCGACGGCGGTGGTCGGCAGCGTCCTGTTCCACCTGATCGTCATCCTCTCCCTGGCGTTGCTTCCGATTCGTCCCCAGTTCGACGAGGAGGCGGTCGTTCTCGTCGCCGGGCCGCCCGACCCGATCGAGGAAATCAGGTTGATCGACGAGGTCACGTACAGCGACGCCCCCAATTCGGAGATCGGGAATCAGGGGGAAGCTTCGGCGGAGATGGCGGCGGCGTCGGCGGAGATGTTCGCCCGGGTGACCGAGATCCCGAACCCAATCGACATGGAGCCAACCGACCTTGGCCAGATCATGGTCAACAAGATGTTCTCCCAGGCGCTTGCGCCGATGGAGCGGTTGGAGCAAGCGACGGGAAGCGTCGGTCAGGGTGCCGACGGGGTCAGCGGGGCGGTTGATCGGATCACGTTCGAGATCTTACAGGCTGTTGAAGAGCGCCCGACGCTCGTCGTGTGGTTCTTTGACCAGAGCGGTTCCCTGCATCGGCAGCGCGAACAGATCCGAGATCGCTTTGACCGAATCTATGAAGAACTCGGCGTCGCTGCCGAAAGTCAGTTGGGCCCCTTGGGACGCAATAGGAACAACGTCCCGATCCTGACCTCGATCATCGGATTCGGCAGCAACGTGACCCTCTACACCGAAGAACCGACGGATGATTTGGCCGAGATCCAGTCGGTCGTCAACAGCATCGAGGTCGACGACACCGGCATCGAGCGCCCGTTCACCGCGGTCGCGTCGGCGGTCAACGAATACAAGTCGCTGCGGCGGAGCCGTGGCCCCAACGGTCCGCAGCGAAACGTGTTGTTCATCGTCGTGACCGATGAACGCGGCGATGACGCCGATCGGTTGGAATCCGCCATTGGGGCCTGCCGCAAGTGGGGCATCCCCGTCCATGCCATCGGTGTCCCCGCCCCCTTTGGTCGCGAGCACGCCTTGGTCAAGTACGTCGACCCCGATCCGGAATACGACCAGACGCCGCAGTGGGCCGAGGTTGATCAAGGCCCAGAGACCTTCCTGCCGGAGCGTGTCAAGGTCGGGTTCACGGGCAACTTTCGCCAGGAGCCGATCATCGACAGCGGTTTCGGGCCGTACGCGTTGACTCGGCTCTGCTACGAAACCGGCGGGATCTACTTCTCGGTGCATCCCAACCGCGACGTTTCCCGGCAAGTCAAACGGGGGGAGATTGAAGCCTTCGCCTCCGAGATCGAGTACTTTGTCGACCCCTCCGTGATGGCCCGATACCGGCCCGATTATCTGGCTCCAGACGACTACATTGAACGGGTCAAGGCGAGCCCGTTGCGCCAGGCGCTGGTCACCGCAGCGCAAATGCGGCCGGCCAGTGGACTCTCCCGCCCCCGTACCCGCTTCGTCAAACGGAGCGACGCCCAACTGGTCGGTGACTTGACCCGAGCCCAGCAGGACGCGGCAAAGCTGACCCCCCGCCTCGACCAACTTCTACAGACCTTGCAACCTGCGATGGAGGCCCGGGATTCGGAAACCAAGCCACGCTGGAAGGCTGGGTATGACCTCGCGATGGGGCGCGTCCTGGCTCAAAAAATTCGCACGGAAACCTACAACCTGATGCTCGCTCAGATCAAACGGGGCCAGGCATTCGAGAAAGAGAAGAGCAACACGTGGGTGATCGAGCCGAGTGCCGAGGTTTCCGTCGGCAGCAAATGGAAGCGGGAAGCGGAGACCGCGATTGAACTGCTCGAAGGCGTCGTCGCCGACTACCCGAATACCCCTTGGGCACTGCTTGCCAAGAAGGAACTCGAGGTTCCCTTGGGGTGGAAGTGGAATGAGGAGTTCACCGACCTCAGTCCGCGACCCGAACGGCGCGGTGGGAATAACAACAATAATCCGAGCCCGCCACAGGATGATGAAAAGCGAATGCTCGAAAAACGCCCCCAACGCCCCGTGCCGAAACTCTAGCCTCAGTCTGAAAACTCTGAGACGACGGCGCTAGCCGCGGGCCAATCGCACCATTGGCCGCCCCTCGCATCCCCGCCGCCCCGGACCGCTCTTGTGTCCGCTGGCGTGGATCTCGTATGCAGACCCAGCGGCGTTCCAGGAGGGGTCAGTACGACGTGTCAGGGCCAATCGACGTGTCAGGACGAGTTGAAGATTCGATTCCGGCAGTTTGCACGCATGCTCCTGGGGCAACGCTCCGCGATCCACTGGGTTCGACCGCGAGCGGGCTTGTTGGTGATCCCCGCCCGCCAGCATTCCCGAGGCGCCGCCTGATTGCGGTTTGCTTGATTCTTTTCATGGTGGCCCTGGAGACGGTTTGGCGACGCCCCACGGCCGCTGCCGATCCCCCGGTGGCGGACGAGCCAACTCAGGTGGACGAAGACACAGAAGCGGCCGAGGAAGCCCCTGCGGCTGAGGAAATCCCTGCGGCTGAGAAGACACGGGAGCGGTTCCAACAGATCAATGAGTGGCTTGAGTCAGGCGACACAAGCCGGGCTGTTTCGTCAGCTTTGCCGGTTGCGGAGGCGCTGATCGAATCAAACCAAGCTCGCTTCCCGGCAGCCTGGACGACATTGTTGGCGACAGTCGCTCGGGCTGCCCAACAGGCAGGGGACCAGGAAAACGCGGCGGAGCTGTTCCACTTGGCGGTGCAACTCTCGGAGCGCGTTAGCGACCGCGGCGTCAACGCCGCCGCGGGTGGTGGCGCGGCGTCGAGTCGGCTCACCGATCGGCAGCGAAGCCTGATCCGCTTGGCTGCCGCATCCGCCCTGCTCGCCGCCAGCCGTCCGCGGGAGTCGATCGATTCGCTGCGCCCGGTCGTGGCCGGATCGTTGGACGTCGAGCAGACTCAGCGCCGCTATGCGGCGAGACTGTTGCTGGCGATCGGCTCGGAATCGCTCCGAGCGGGCCAGCAAGAGTTGGCGAGGGACGCCTACCAACTGGTTCTGAGCGTTCCCCAGGGGGAGCAACGCGCCGGGGATGACTTGGAGGGGGAGAGTCATGGGGATGGTCGTGCGACTGCGATGCTGGGATCCGCGTGGGCCTTAGCGACACTTGGGTCCGAGCCTGTGGCCGCTGCTGAAGAGCTGTCCGCGTTTGTGAAGGCCTACCCTCAACATCGCGACGCCCCGCGCGCCGCTGAGGCTGCCGCCACCTGTCTTGCCCAAGCTGGCCGGGATGGGGAGGCCAACGAGGTGCTTACCGATCTGCTCAAGCGTTGGCCCGATTCGGCAACGGCAGCGGGCGCCGTCAGAGAGCATCTTGATGTCCCGGCTGCGGAGGTTCCCGACCGAATCGTCGACTGGCTCACATGGTGGTCGCGTGCTACCGAACCGCCGCCGCTTGAGACGCGAACCTTGGCCCTTGGATTACGCGTCGCCGCCGACCGGCAGCTGCGGGATGCTTGGCAGGTATTCGCCGATCGGCTCGCGGCCTCCGATGAGAGTGGCGAGACGACCACCGACTTGCTGCGGCGCTTGAATGCCGAGGGGCACGACGCGGACGCCGAGCGGCTGGCAGCGCGATTCATTGCGCCGGAGTCGACGGAGCGGATCACCTCGGCGGCTCGTGAAGCAGCCTGCCTTTGGGCGGGACGCAAGGGGCGTTGGTCGATGCTCGCCCTGGCGTCGGAGTCGCAGTCTCTGGTTGAGGATGACCCCACTCGCAGCGTCACCGTGGAACGCTTGTTCGCGGAGGCCTTGACCCAAACCGAGCGGGGAGCGGAAGCCCAAGCGTGGTGGGTTCATTTGGTTGACGTGCGAGGGCTTGACGATTTCCCGACGCTATTGCGGTGCGCGGAGACGGCGGTGCCGGTTGCCGATGTCGCGGAGGTCGAACGCCGGATCGAAGCAGCCCGGGAGGCGGCGGACGGGACGCCGGAACGGTCGGTTCTGGTCGACGCCTTGGCCGCCGAGCTCGCGATCCGCCGGGCCCGATTCGAGCAGTCTCGCACGTTGCTTGAGGGAATCGTCCGCAGTGCTCACTCCCCCTCTTCGCTCCGTGGTCGCGCCCAATGGTTGATCGGGGAAACCCATTACCTTCAGCAGCAATTTCCCAAGGCCATTGAGGCCTACCGTCGCGTCGAAGGAGTCGATGACAGCGGCCTTTGGATTCCAGCCGCCTTGGTGCAAGCGGGGAAATCATTTGAACAATTGGGGCGGACACGCGACGCCAGCGTGTGTTACCTGAGACTCATGAATCGTTTTACCGACAGCGAACACGCCGCCTCGGCCCGGCGGCGTCTGGCCGTCCTGACCCCGGACAAGCTCCAGCATTCACCGTCGGGGCGAACCAAGAGTTCACGTCCGGATCCGTCCCCAACTCCCGAACAGCCCGCTCGGGCTGAAACGTTGAGACGATGACCAGAGTGCATGATCGCCGCCTCCTCCGCCCCCCGCTTGTCAACCGCCGCCGAGACGTTGCGGGGCTGGTCTCCCGCCTGGTGCCGCTCGCCGTCCTGGGGATCGGGATGCTGGTGTGGGCGAACTCCGTGGGCCAGGCTCAACCCCCCAGTGGTTCCTCGGCGTCGTTCGGCCAGGGCGGAGCTTCGTATCGACAATCTCCTGCACCCGGCAATGGAATGTCGGGGCCTGGAATGTCGGGGCCTGGAATGTCGGGGCCTGGAATGTCGGGGCCAGTGATTCCCTCCGCCGATGAACCGGTCCCGCAGGAGGCGGAGTCGTCGCAGGCTGCGGATGTGGTGGACAACGCGGTTTGGAGCCTGCCCGGGGTCGTCGCCAAGATCGTCGAGGGGGGCTGGTTGATGATTCCACTCGGCGTCTGTTCCCTCGTTGTCCTTGCCTTGTCGCTTGAACGGATGCTCGCCCTCCGCCGCGGCCGGGTCATCCCGCGACCGTTCGTCCGCCGGTTCACCGAGTGTGTGGAAGATGGCCAACTGAGCTATGAGGAGGCGAGCGAGATTTGTGCCGAGTTCGATTGTCCCGTGGCGGAGGTGTTTCAGGCCGCGGTGCGGCGATGGGGACGACCGATGTTGGAGATCGAACAGGCGGTGATGGACGCCGGTGACCGCGTGGCCGACGGGCTGAAGCGGTTCATCCGTGTGTTTCATGCGATCAGCAACGTCGCACCGCTGCTCGGTTTGCTGGGGACCGTCCTCGGAATGATCGAAGCGTTCGAAACGATCAGCTCTCAGGAATCGGTTGGCCGCCCCGAGTTGCTGGCTTCCGGAATTAGCACTGCCTTGATCACCACCGCTGGTGGACTCCTCGTCGCGATTCCCGCCTACCTCGCCTACATGTACTTCAGCAGCAAGACCGATCGTTTCCTAGGGGAAATCGATAAGCTCTGTCAGCGCGTTGTCGACTGCATCTCCGCCGAGGGTCTCGAGAGCGCGAGTCAGGGAAAACCGAACCGCAAACGCCGGGCTGCCTAAGCCAATGTCTGCTCGTCACAACGCCGAAGATGCGTCCATCAACTTGACACCGATGATCGATGTCGTGTTCTTGCTCGTGATCTTTTTCATGGTCGGCAGCAAGTTCAGTGAAGCGGAGAACCGCGTCGAGGTCGATCTGCCAGCGGCCGAGATGCGTGCCATTGCCCGCGTCCCCGACGAACGCGTGGTGGCGGTCAATGCCAGCGGCGAGATGACGCTCGATGGGACCCCGCTGAGTGTCCGCCAGCTGACCGAAACGCTGCGTCAACAGCACGCGGACTATCCAGGACTGCAGGTTGCGGTGCGCGGCGATGGCGATGTGCTTCACCAGCAAATGATGGACGTTTTTCAAGCGGTGCGTAGCAGCGGCGTCCAGCAAGTCAGCGTGTCGGCTCGGAGGACGCAACGTTGAGTGAGCCGGCCCAGCTGTGGGCGGATCCGATTCTTGTCTACCCCGTCGCCGCCCTCGCCGCGACGCTGTTGCTGGCCACGGTGTGGCTCTTCCGCCGTCCCAAGCGGAGCGGCCGCCAGGCCGCCGTGATCTGTCTCGTGTTGTCGGCACTGCTGCACGTTCTGTTGCTCGCGCTCGTCCCCTTGGCGAATGTTTCCGACGACTCCGGCGGCGGCGAGGTGGCCGAACATGACGATCCAGGTACTGACGCGTTCCTGCTGAGTACCTTCGACCCGGAGATGGAGATGGCGTCGAAATCGGGGAGGGACGACTCAACCGCCATCGACCCGTTGCCGGTTGCGAATTTGACGGAACTGCTCGACGACCCACCGGGGCCGAACGCCGACGACGAAAGCGACCGAAATGCCGCATCGCCGACGACGTCCGAGTCCGATCGGGCGGCAGGGGACGACGTTCCCGCGAGTTTGTCAGCGAACGAACCCGCGGACACCACCGTTCCCTGGGATGAGTTCGATTCCGCGCTGAATGAGACACTGGAGCAGGCCTTCCTGGAGGACGACGCTCAGCGCGCCCTCGCCGCGGCACCGGTTGCCGAGGAGGACCCAAGCCCTCCGGCGCAGGCGGCAGTTTCGGACACCGACCCGGTTGATCCCGATTCTCCATCGCAACCGGTCGACGGTGCGAAAGCCACCGTCGCCGGCGATCGGCCCAGTGATTTCGCCAACCGAGTTGGCGCCGCGAAGGAAGCGGCTTTGCAACAGACCGGCGGAGACCCTGAGACCGAAGCGGCGGTTGCAGCGGCGCTGCAGTTCCTGGTGAAATCGCAACGCCCCGACGGCGCTTGGGATCCGGTCGCCTCGGGCGCCGGTGAAGAACGCGCGCCGTTGGGCGAAACGCGAGACCGTGCCGGCCGGCGCGCTGAAACAGCGCTCACCGGCCTCGCACTCCTCTCCCTGATCGGCGCCGGCCATACCCACCGCGACGGAGACCACGCCGACCATGTCTATCGGGGACTGGTCTATCTGATCCGGGCGCAGAAGCCCGACGGCTCGTTGGCCGGCAATGCGAAACTCTACGCGGCGAACTACAGCCATGGCATCGCGGCGCTGGCGATGGCCGAAGCGGCGGCGATCACCGGCGATCCCGCTGCCGTGGAGGCGACGCGGCGGGCCGTGGCGCACACCCAACGGATGCAACACCCGACCACCGGTGGCTTTCGCTACCGGCAAGGAGACGCCGGCGACCTCAGCCAACTCGGCTGGCAGGCGATGGTGCTCGACGCCGGCTACCGCGCCGGTGTCCGCGTCGATCCCGGCTCGGTGCAAGGCATCGAACGGTTCCTGCGCACCGTTCGCGCCGGTTCCCAGGGCGGACTGGCACGCTATCGCCCCGGGGAAGCCCCTTCACGGACGATGACCGCTGAAGGACTCGCGACCCGGTTGTTGCTCGGCGAATCGGTGCCGCCAGCGGAAATCGCTGAAGCCCAACGCTACCTGCTGGAAAAGCCGCCTGGGGAGGGCCAGGATAACTATTACTATTGGTACTATGCGACGTTGGCACTGCATCAGCTCCAAGACGACGCGTGGGACCGCTGGAACGAGGCCCTCAAGGCGCGGCTGCTCGCGACCCAACGCTCCGACGGCAGTTGGTCCAGTGCTACCGTGTGGGGAGGTTACGGGGGAACGGTCTACACCACCGCCATGGCCACCCTTTGCCTGGAGTCGTACTATCGACATGCGATCCGAAGCCGCGATGACCGAATCGCCGATCTGCCGGCAGGCTAGAGTACATCCGGCTCGCCGAGCCGGATCGTCACCGCGCGCTTCCGCCTGGGATCGCAGAGGACCCACTTCAGCTACCAACCGTTTCATCCCAACCACGCCAGGCTCAGGCGACGTGTCATGACACAGTCCGCGATCCTGCATCGACTTCGCGAGGCGGCGGAGCAGGAGGGGTTTGTGCTGTGCGGTGTCGCTCCCGCGGTTGCTTCTCCCGGGTTTGACCAACTGACGCAGTGGGTTGAATCGGGATACGCCGCCGGCATGGATTTCTTCGCCGGGCGTCTGGAAGCCTACCGCCATCCCGATCATGTGCTCGCTGGAGCCAAGTCGATCGCGGCGCTGGCCATTCCCTACGCTGCCGCTGAGTCATCGGAGATCGTTTTGGGACAAGGTCGCCTGGCCCGCTACGCCTGGGACGGCGATGACTATCACGACGTGATTCATGGGAAGCTCAAACGAATCTGCGCCGCGGTGCAGAATCTGCCGCCCGTGCGGGCCCGCGGCGTCGTCGACACCGCGCCACTGATGGAACGCGAGATCGCCCAACTCGCCGGACTCGGTTGGCGCGGCAAGAACACGCTGCTGCTGCATCCCGCCTTGGGCAGCTATTTCTTCCTGGCCTGTGTGCTCGTCGACGTCGAGCTCGAAACCGATATGCCATTTGAGAGCTTTCACTGCGGCAGCTGCACGGCTTGCTTGAATGCCTGTCCGACCGACGCGTTTCCCCAACCCGGTGTCCTGGACGCCTCGCGATGCATCAGCTACCTGACCATCGAACATCGCGGGCCGATCCCGAGCGAGTTGCGGAGCGGGATCGGCGACTGGGTGTTCGGCTGCGATGTTTGCCAAGAGGTCTGTCCCTGGAACCGAAAACGGTCGCGAGGGGACGTTGGCGAGCAGAACGCAGCCCAACAAGCAAAATCGCTCGAAACCCTCGACCTGGCATCGCTGTTTTTTCTTAAAGAGGAGACGTTTCGGCAGCGGTTTCGCAAGACGCCGCTGTGGCGGGCCCGCCGGCGCGGGATCCTGCGAAACGCCGCGATCGTGCTGGGCAATCAACGTGACACGGCCGCGGAAGCGGCGTTGGTCTTCGCACTGCGGGACGAAGAGCCGGTCATACGCGGTGCCGCCGCCTGGGCGCTCGGACGCCTGAATACCCCATCGGCCCGCGAATCGCTCCGCAGCCGCGCTGCCGAAGAAGCCGATGAAACGGTGCAGCGGGAAATCGAGTCGGCGCTGGTCAACGATCCAGCGGCCGCAGAGTGAACGAGCCGATGTGAATCCCGTTTGACTCGTCATAGCCGAACATGCCACCGGGAGCGAAGTACTTCTTGAATTCTTCGTACGGCGGTAACGAATTCCGCCGTAGTAGGTCGTAAACCCGGCGCGCGAGCGGGTTGTTTTCTCCCGCCGAGCGGAGAAAGCGGTGGGTCTCCTCGGACTTGGTCATCTCGTACAACTGTCGAATGAACTCCGAGCTGCGGACGTAGGAGATGAAGAAGGGAGTTTCGCCTGCGAGTTTGCCTCCCAATTCAGCCGACACCAACGCATAGTCCGGTTCCTCGACGAGTCGTGCGATGTTGCCGTTGTCGGCTCGGAGCACTCGCTCGACCAACTTGCGACTGTCCGAGTACAGGACCCAGTTTCCGAGGAACATGATGTTCGGCTCCGGTTGCCGCAAGCCGGACGGTAGGTTGCGTGGTCCACCTCGCACAAAGTAGACATTTTTGCCACCCACCACTTCCGATTGAAAAGCGTCCGGTCGTCGTGCGCGGATGCGGCCAAAGATTTCGTCGCCCTTGGCAGCGTCGGAGAGCTCGAACGCGAAAACCTGCGACTGGCTGTTGATCCGGATGGGCGGTTCGAGCCAGCGGATTCCGACGTAGCGGCCGGTCAGCGTGGCGAGGAGATCGTCGCGGAGGTCAACGTCGAGCGATTCCTTCAGGCCCGAGACGACCTGTCTTTGGAACGCTCCCTCCCCTCGAAACCGGTCGATGATCCGCTCCAGGTTGTCGACCGTGGGACTTAGCTTCCAATGCACGGTGCTGTAGGTCGCCACATCTGCTGGCACCCAGTCGGGCGGCGCGGTGTCGCCGGTTGCCGGCCGCAGGATCCCGAAAAAACCGTCTCGTGGTGTGTCGATCAGGACGTGAAAATGTGACAGGTCATCGAACGTCTCCCCACCCCGAAAGATACTCCCTCCAGCCCCGCGAATCTTCGCGATCCCCAGGTCCTCGACGATCGGCCAAACCAAAGCGGCGGCGCCTCCTCGTTTCATCACCCGCTCGACGATTCGATACGGGTCCACATAGAACGTGGCTTGGGGATGGGTTTCCTCGGCACCGAGCGAATGTCCCATCACGGCGGCGAAGTCGGCGCTGTCGGCCAGCGATTTCTCGGTGCGGTTCTCCAGCCAGCGATCGAGCACGTCGGTGGCGGTTCGATGCCCGACACCGAAGACGACGTTTCCCCCGCGCTGAAAGTATTCCACCGGCGAGCGGCCCTCGCGGGGCGGCAACAAACGGACCACCGTCGTTTCGGCAACCCGCTCCTCGCGACGCACGAATCCGCTGTCGAGCATCCGCTGTTCGATCCGGTCAATGATCGCCAGAAGCTGATCGACGTTCTCGCCGGCATCGATCATCGCGACCCCGGAGAAACCACTGTTCTGCCGCCGCTGCCGCTCGTTCCGCTCACGGATCGCCTCCGGCGAATCGTCCTTGGGAGCGGCCCGATCCGCCTTTGGGTCCTCCGGCGACCGGATAGGCAGCATCGCCACCGCCGCTTGCCCATGGGGGATCGCCAGGAATTCGTCGAGACGGATCCCCATTTCGTTCCCGACCCTCTGAAAAAGCTCCGCAGCCAATGCGTACACATCGGTCGCGAAAGGTCGCATCTTTGGGTCTTCCAACATCTGCCCCAACGACGACTCCGCAAAATCGATGCGCAATTGCGCCGCATCGTCCAGTCGCAGGTAGAGCAACGTCTCCTCCGGCAACACCCGCGGTGCCACCGGCAGCTTCAGAGTTAAATCAGGGTCGGCAGCCGTCGCGGTCCCCTGGCCTCCAACAAGCGAACCGGCGACCACCAGCAAGATCGCTGTGGCAAATCGAGGCACGCGGCGCGCAATCGTGAAGCTTCGCGTCATCATTTGCGGCGTCATGGTCATCGGCTCGGTGTTGGGGGGAGTACAACAGTTGCCATCTGAATGAAACAGATACCCTCGCCGAGGCGGCTAGGTTTCTGATTCGCCCCGGATCCTTGTATTCGCCACCACCCCACCCGCCTTGGGCAGGAAGCCAAACTTTCCTTGAACTCAAGGCGAAACGTCACTCGATCCGACTGGTTAAGATAAATAGACCCCCAAAATCACGATGATGACTCTGCCATTTGAAAGAGATCGGATGCCTGCCCAAGTCACCACCAACATCGGCGTTTGCCCGCGAAACATCCCCGCGGCGTTCCTTCCGTTTGCCACGTGTCTGCTCGTCGCTTGCCTCAGCGGCGCTACAGTGTCGGCACAGCAGCGAGACGACCAAGGGACGCGAGGTGGCCAAGGAACCGGTGGCGGTCAAGGGATGGGGGGTGGCCAGGGGACCGGTGGCGGCCAAGGAACCGAGGGTTTCGGCCAGCAAGGCCTGTCGCCGGAGGATGCCTTCTCCGCGATCGATCGTGGCGGTTCCGTCGGTGCCTCCAACGGTGCCACCCCAGGGGCACGCGACGACGCAGCGGGGGCTGGCCAAGGCGCCGCTGGAGGACTCGGAGGGCGCGGCATAGGAGGCATGGGGGGAATCGGTGGATTTGGAGGTCTTGGCGGACTCTTTGGGGGGGCATTCGGCGGTCAGCAGCAAGGGACGACCACCCAGCCAGCGGTCCGCACGCGGCTGCGAAGTGCCGTCAACGTGCCACCAACGCCACCGGAACAGGTCCAGACGCGGGTGAGCAACCGCCTGAGCCAATTGCCGGAAGATCGTCAGATCAATGGCGTCAAGATTACCATGGAGGACCGCACGGCGATCCTGACCGGCGAAGTGGAGTCGGCAGAGCAGCGGCGGATGAGCGAACTGTTGATTCGCCTCGAACCCGGCGTCTCCCAGATCGACAACCAGATCACCGTCGCCCCGTAAGCACCACGCGTGGGGCAAAAAAAGCACTGGGCAAAAAAGGGGTCAGGCACAAAAAAGGGGTCAGGACTCTTTTTTGCGATCGTTCCGAAAAAAGAGTCCTGACCCCTTTTTTTGGTCGTCCTAAGAGACCGGTTTGGCGAGTGCTTTCGCTTTCCGTTTGTGCCCCGGTTTCCCCGCGGTGCCTTTCGCGCCCGCCGAGCGTTTCCCATTGGTGGCCGATTTGCGATGCTTTTGTTTCGTCGGCCGTGCCTTGCGGCCGGGGCCCCCGTGGCGCGGACCGGAAGGGGCGTGATCGCCAGCGTCGCTGGCGAGACTGATTCGCAGGGGTTTGCCTGCGACGCGGGCACGCTTGAGCGTGTGAAAGATGTCGGGGGGCATCCCCTCGGGCAAGTCGATCGTGCTGTAGGAACCATGGATTTTGATCGGCCCGATGAACTGGCTGTCGATACCGGCTTCGTTGGCCACCGCTCCGACGATATTCCCCGGTTGGACGCCGTCGTGGTGTCCGACTTCGAGCCGGAAGCGATGCATGCCTGGTTCCGGCGGCCCCAGTCGAATGTCGTGACGTCGCTGCGGAGTACGCCCCTCTGCACCGCCGCGATCGTCACGTCGCTCGTTGCGCCCGTTGCGCTCGTTCCGCGGGCGCGGCTTGCCGGCCGGCAGGTCTTGGGCGAGGAAGGGGCGCCCTTGTTGACTGAGATGGGCCAGGGCGGCGGCGATCATTTCCAGCGGCTTGCCCGACTGTTCGGCGTATTGTTCGATCAACGACTTTAAGATCGTCAAGTCGTTCTCGGCCGTGACGTCGGTGATCCGCTTTTGGAATCGCTCGATCCGCTTCGCATTCACTTCCTCGGTCGACGGCGGTTGGACCACCTCAATCGATTGCTTGGTGGTCTTTTCGATCAGCCGCAGTTTGCCGCGCTGGGCGTGGGTCAGGAAGAGCACCGCTTCGCCGTCGCGGCCTGCGCGGCCAGTGCGGCCAACGCGATGGACGTAGGACTCGCTGTCGTGGGGAAGGTCGAAGTTGAAGACGTGGCTGATGCGAGCGACATCGAGTCCGCGAGCGGCGACGTCGGTGGCGACCAAGACGTCCAGCTTGCCGTTTTTCAGCTGTGCGATGGTCCGCTCCCGAACCTTTTGTGGCATGTCTCCGTTCAAGGCGGTTGCCGCCAAGCCCTCGCGACTCAGGTGTTCGGCGACCGACAACGTCGACTCTTTGGTTTTGGTGAAGACGATAACGCCATCGGTCTTTTCGACTTCCAGCATTCGCAGCAAGACAGCTGTCTTCTCGCGCGGCGATACAAACAGGGCTCGTTGCCGCAGGGACGCCGTGGTCACCGTCTTGGTCTCGATGCTGATCTTGACCGGGTTGTTCAAGTGCTGCTTGGCGATGTCGCGGATCGGCCCTGGCAGCGTTGCGGAGAAGAGCGCGACCTGGCGCCGCTCGGGCAACCGGTCGAGCACGAACTGCACGTCTTCTAAGAAACCCATGTTGAGCATCTCATCCGCTTCGTCCAGCACCAGGCAGTTGATGGTGCTGAGATCGAGCGTGCCTCGCTTGACATGGTCGATTACGCGTCCCGGCGTCCCCACGACGACCGGTACGCCGCGCTTCAACTGTCGGAATTGGGGCTCGTAGTCCTGTCCGCCGTAGATGGCGGCGACGCCGAATCCCGGCAGGCGGGATGCGTAGGCGGAGAACGCGTTGGCCACTTGGATCGCCAGTTCACGGGTCGGCACCAACACGAGCGCCTGGGGACGCCCTTGGTGAACGTCGATTCGCGACAGGATCGGCAGGGAAAACGCTGCGGTTTTGCCGGTACCGGTTTGCGACTGCGCCAACAGGTCGCGGCCGCCGAGGACGTGCGGGATGACTTGCGATTGAATCGGTGTCGGTCTCTCGTAGCCGGCGATTTGCACCCCTTGCTGAACTTCGTCACGTAGCGGCAGGTCGCCAAAGGTGGGGGCGGTCGATGATTCCGGGCGGTCGTGTTCCGGCATGCAGTTGTTTTCCGGCATTCAGATGGTTTCGATGGAAAGTCAGCGCTTCGTTCGCTTTGACTGCTCTCCGCTGCCGCTGGCGCCAACGGCGAGATCGGGGCGGACGAGCTGGTGAGATCCGGTGCGAGGCTTGGCCCAGGGGCGCACGGGACCAAGCGACGGTGCTGGTCAGGCGCTGCCGGTCAGACGCTGCCGAGACCGACAATGTCCAACAGCGGGGGGCAAGCATTCACAGAAGCGGCTTCAGGCGGGGCCAACTTACATCGTTTGCTCCGCTCTCGATAGGCGCAAAAGTCAAAAGCGTGACCAGGGGCCCGCGGCTAGCGACGCCGGTGCCGGGGGCATGCTAAAGTCCGTACCCTTGGAGGCATGGACCTTTTGTAGGAGAAGCGAGCATCGCGGGAGGAACAGGATGACGCTGCTTTACGACGATCCGTTGTTTTTGGAGCACGACACGGGCGATCACCCGGAGAACGCGGCGCGGCTCGCGGCCGTCCGCCAACGGCTGACCGCAGCGGGGCTCCCCCGCCAATGTCAACAACCGTCGTGGTCAGCGGCCACGGCCGACCAATTGGCACGGGTTCATCACCCGGAGTACATCGAATCGGTTCGCGCCTTCGCCGAGCAGGGAGGGGGGCAGATCGAACGCGACACGGTGGTCAGTCCCCAGTCGTTCGAAGTCGCGACCCAGGCGTCCGGCGCCGTGTGCGATGCGGTGCGGCGGGTCGTGGGGGGAGAGGACCCGACAGCGCTGTGTCTGGTGCGTCCCCCTGGCCACCATGCCCTCGAGCGGGATGCGATGGGGTTTTGTTTTTTCAACCACGTCGCGGTGGGAACGAAGGCGGCGGTCACCGAACTTGGTCTCGATCGCGTCCTGATCGTCGACTGGGACGTCCATCATGGCAACGGGACGCAAGACGCGTTTTGGGACGATGGTCAAGTCGGATTTTTGTCGATCCACCGCTATCCCTTCTATCCAGGAACCGGTGCCGCGGGGGAGACCGGCAGCGGCGCGGGCCAGGGGATGACCAAGAACCTCCCGATCGAATTCGGCACCTCGCGGCAGGATTACCTGCGCGAGTTCACCTCGGCGGTCGAAGACTTTGCGGAGAAGGTTCGGCCGCAATTGGTGATGATCAGCGCCGGCTTTGATGCCCATCGCGCCGACCCGATCGGATCATTGGGTTTGGAGAGCGGCGACTTCGCGACACTCACTCGGATCGTCCTGGACAGCGCGCAGAGCCACGCTCACGGCCGCGTGGTCAGTGTTCTCGAGGGGGGCTATGACCCGCAGGCGTTGGCTGAAAGCGTCGAGCAACACCTCACCGAATTGCTGGCGGCCTCCGAGCGGCGTTAGGCTCCGGGTTCCTTTAGACTCCGGGTTCGCTGACGGGATAGCCCATCGCCCACTGCAGCCGGAACTGGGCTTCGTTATGGTCCATGACCGCCTGCAGGTAAGCTCGCCGAGTGTCCTCCTGTACCCGCAGCGACTGGAGGACTTCCAGCGGCAAACCTTGTCCGTCCCAATCGGCCCAGGCGAAGTTGGCCCAGGCCAAATCGGAAGCCAAACGGGTGGAAGCATCCCTGGCGGCGGGCGAAGCGGAATTCGCCCGCACCGAGGATCTGGTCCGGCGGCAGTCGCTTGAGAATCGAGTGCTGGACGAAGTCCGCAAGCGGCGAGATGCCGAACTCGCCAGCCGGGAGACAGCGGTCTCAGCGATCGGATCAGCCGAAGCGGACGTGGTCGTGGCGGAGGCGAAACGCAATTCGGCCCAAGCCGACTTGCAAGCCGCAAAGGCGGAAACCGAGATCACTTATCGCCAAATGGATGAGCTTGATGTGATGATCGACTACGCCACCTTGAAAGCACCCTTCGCCGGAATTGTCACCCACCGCTCGGTCGACATCTTGCCCGACTTCAAGAAGCCGGTCGTTGTCAGCTACTTTTCCTATCCCGGACTCCCCACCCTCGACATGGAGAAGTCGGTCACCTCACGGGTGGAGCGGGCGTTGACACCGGCGGGCAAGATCGAGCATCAGGAGTCTCGCACGGTTCCTGGCGCTACGGTCATCAAGATCTTTTTTCAGCCTGGTGCTGACGCGAGTTCCGCGATGAACGACATCGTGAACTTGGAAGCCAGCGACATGTTCCACCTGCCCCCCGGAATCGAGTGGCCGTTCACGGTTCGCAGCGAGCCCTCGAATCTGCCCGTCGTGCTGGCCGCGATCGCCGGGGAGGGGCTCAGCGAGTCGGAGCTTTACAGCATCGGCTATTACGCCGTCCGCAATAAAATGGGAGGGCTTCAAGGGGTCCAGATCCCACACCCGTTCGGCGGCAAGTTCCGTCAGATGATGATCTACGTGGACCCTGCCAAGCTGCAGTCGCATCACGTCAGCGCCCGCGACGTGGTCAACGCGATGCAAGAGTCGAACCTGGTGTTGGCAGCCGGGACCGCCGAGATTGGAGGCACCGACTACCAGGTCCATCCCCGCAACACGCTGCCGACGACCGATGAGATCGAAGCGATTCCGGTGGCGGTCCGCGACGGCCGACCCATTTTCATCCGCGATCTCGGCCGCGTCGTCGATGATGCCGCGCTGCAGTACAACATCGTGCGGGTCAACGGCAAACGAAGTGTCTATTGTCCGTTGTTGCGCGAACCGGGCGAGAACACCATCGCCGTGGTCGACCGCATCACCGAGGGGCTGGACGATGAGATTCCCAAGATGAAGGAGCGGGGGGACATCCCCGAGGCGACGGAGGTCACGCTGGTGTCGGACCAGTCGCACTACATCCGCAACGCGATGACGAACCTGGTCAAGCAGGTTGGGCTTGGGGCGTTGCTGGTCGTGGTCGTGGAGAACGTGATTCGTCCCCAGCGGATGGGCAAGACACCGCTGGTCGCGGCGCGCGAGGGGACGCAGGAGGTTTCCGGAGCGATCCTTGCCGGAACCATCACGACCTTGGCGGTGTTCCTGCCGGCGGTGTTCCTCACAGGCATGATCCAGGACCTGTTCGAACCGCTGTCGAACATCGCCACCGTCAAGCGGGTCACGATCCCGGGGGAAATCGCCCACTATGACATTTCACGGGTCAACGATGTGCACGTCAACGTTGCCGGGCGGGATGTCGGCTCGGTCGCCCGCGATGTCGAAAAACTGCTGGCGGGGATGGACTTCGAGAGCGGCGTTGCGACCACGATTCGGGGGCCGGTGGAAACGATGAAATCCGGGATGAACCTGTTGGGCTGGGGGCTGGTGGTCGCCGCCGTGTTAGTCTACCTGGTGTTGATGGCCCAGTTCCGTTCGTTCATCGACCCACTGATCATCATGCTCGCCGTGCCGTTGGGACTGGGAGGCGTGCTGGCGATCCTGTGGCTCACCGGCACCAACATCAACATCCAGTCGTTGATGGGGACACTGATGATGATCGGAGTCGTGGTCAACAACTCGATTCTGCTGGTCGAGTTCGCCAATCGCCGCCGCGCCGACGGGTTGTCTTCGCGAGACGCTGCGCTGGCGGCTGCCCAGGTGCGGCTACGGCCGATCCTGATGACCTCGTTGACGCTGGTCGCCTCGATGCTGCCGTTGTCGCTCTACCTGGCACCGGGCAACGAGGCGATGATCCCGCTGGCGCGCGCCCTGCTCGGCGGCATGCTTGTCTCCACCGTCCTGACGCTGGTGCTCGTCCCCTGCGTCTACTCGTTGATCCATCGACGGGCAGAACTCGCCACGGCCTAGGGAGCCTAGCTGACCACGTCGAGCCGTTCCTCGGCGATCGGGTCACATCCGAGGTGGCGGCTCAGGCGGCCGCGGGCCAGGAGGGAATCGAAGTCGAGGATGCCCACCAGGCGGCCGTCATGATCGGCAACCGGAAACAGTCGCTGTTTCGCTCCCCCGGCGACCATCACCGATTCCAAGTCATCGTCAATCCCGATCACCACCGCGTCATGGTCGGCCATCTGGCCGGCCGGTGCCATCAGGTTCACGCGGGTTTCGGCCGCGTCGGCCAAGTCCTTCATCCACAGCATGCCGGCGACGGTATCAAAGCGCGTGACAACCGGGATGCCTATGAGCGGCAATGATTGCCAGCGGCGTGCGACCTCCCACAACGGGATGTCCATCGACACTGACACAGGGTGGCGGATCATGGCCCCCCGCACTGTCAATCCCCGCACCGTCTCCATGACCTCCACTTGGCGGGCCTCAGCCAGTCCGACGTAGCCGATGAATACGGCAATCAAGACAGGGATCGGGGCGCCGACATTGAGGGCCAGCAGCGCCATCACGACGGCGCTGGCCAGGCCGATCCGGGAGGCGATGATGGTCGCCCGCCGATAGCTTGTGATCATCGCCAATAGGCTTCGCAACACCCGGCCGCCATCCATCGGGAAGGCAGGGATCATGTTGAACACAACCAAGATGGTGTTGACGAGCAACAGCGTGATCGCGAGTCCCAGCCACGATGGCTCGGCCAACGCCGCCTCAGCCGTTTCGATCACGCCGCGCTCGGTCGGCATGCCCCAAACCCATTGTGTGCCGCCATAGACCAATAGCCCGGTCGCCAAGGACAAGGCGATGACGACGTTCACCGCCGGGCCGGCAACGGCCACGACCAACTCCTGCCAAGGTTCCCGCGGCATTCGCTGCAGCCGGGCGACGCCGCCGATCGGGAGCAGCGTGATGTCGAGCGTCGGGACGCCGAATCGGCGCGCCGCCAACGCGTGGCCATACTCATGCAAAGTGACGCACAGGAACATGCCCAGCAGCGTCGCCACGCCGTAGGCCATCCCCCACACACCCCCTTCGCGTGACATGAAGGCCACGAAGCCGACAAGCAGGGCGAACGTCCAGTGAACATACAACTGGATGTCGAAGAAAGTTCCGATCCGTAGACGACTGTTTAGCACGCGACCTCGATCCCAACCGGCCCAGATTTTGTCACAATGGCGACCTCGCCCTCTCGACCATGGTTCATGGTACCGCAGAAGGCAATGGAGTACCGCGCCCCGTGGGCGGTTTCGATTCCCGTCCCCCCTCCGATTGTGCTGACCACGGACAATTCCTCCTCCTTTGCGAAACCACAATTCACGATGCTTCGACACAAGTTAATCCACCCCCAAATCTCCGCGATCACCGCCGCCGCCGGCCATCACAGCACGATTCTGATCGCCGATGGAAACTATCCCGCCTCGAGCAAACGAGGGCCCCGCGCCGAGCTGGTCAGTCTGAACCTGATGCCCGGTGTCGTGACATGCAATCAGGTCCTCGAAGCGATCCTGGCGGCGGTCCCGGTGGAGGCGATTCAGACGATGCAAACCGAAACCGAGGGCCCTTACGCCCTCGACGGCGATCCCCCCGTCTGGGAAGACTACCGAGAATCGATCCGCGCCGCAGGCCTCGTCCTCGATCTCGAGCCGCTCGATAAATGGAGCTTTTACGAAGCGGTGAGCACCCCCGACCACGTGCTGACGATCCAAACCGCCGACCAACAACGTTACGCCAACGTCCTCCTGACCATCGGCGTTCGCATGGGGGAGTAGGTGTCAGGTGGCAGGTGTCGGGTGGCAGGTGTCGGGTGGCAGGTGTCAGGTGTCAGGTGGCAGGTGGCAGGTGGCAGGTGTCAGGTGTCAGGTGGCAGGTGTCAGGTGGCAGGTGTCAGGTGTCAGGTGTCAGGTGTCAGGTGTCAGGTGGCAGGTGGCAGGTGGCAGGTGGCAGGTGGCAGGTGGCAGGTGTCAGGTGGCAGGTGGCAGGTGGCAGGTGTCAGGTGTCAGGTGTCAGGTGTCAGGTGTCAGGTGGCAGGTGTCAGGTGGCAGGTGGCAGGTGGCAAAAGTGAGCGCGCATTCGTGCCCTCGCTCCTCGTTCCGACGCTCTGCGTGAAAACGCTGTTCGGCCGTCAACGCGCATTCCCTCTCCGACAGTCAGTTTTTTCGCACCTCCCCCTGACCCCTGACGACTGAAACCCGAAACCCGAAACCCGAAACCCGAAACCCGAAACCCGAAACCCGAAACC
>CAYWXT010000033.1:0-31394 GCA_964462125.1 uncultured Pirellulaceae bacterium
ACGTTGCTCGACCTGGCTGGCGGCGACCCTCGCTGGTCACTCGCGGCGGTCTACCTGGCGACGGTCCTGTGCACCGAGCTGATCACGAACAATGCTGCGGCGGTGCTGATGTTCTCCATCGGCTGGCAGACTGCGGACCGGTTGGACGTCAGCCCGTTGCCGTTCGTGATTGCGGTGATGATCGCGGCTTCGGCGAGTTTCTTAACTCCGTTTGGCTACCAAACCAATACGCTGGTGTACTCCGTCGGCGGCTATCGCTTTGGCGACTACATCAAGTTTGGCCTGCCACTGAATCTGGCCGTGTTTCTGATCGCAATGACCGTGATTCCGCTGGTCTGGATGTGAGCATGGCTGAGAAACCGAGCAGCCCTTCGAGGGACGCAGGTGCCGCGTTGCCAATCCAGGGAGCTCGGCTGCGAATCGAGTTTTCGGACGACTTGCCGATCACCGCGCACCGGGACGAATTGGTCCAGCTGATCCGCGAGCACTCCGTGATCGTGGTGTGCGGAGAAACGGGGAGCGGCAAGAGCACGCAATTGCCCAAGTTGTGTCTCGAAGCGGGTCTCGGCCGCGAGGCGATGATCGGGCACACCCAGCCCCGCCGTTTGGCTGCCCGCAGTATCGCGACGCGGTTGGCGGAAGAGCTTGAGGTACCGCTCGGGAAGCAGGTCGGTTACCAAATTCGCTTTGGAGACCAAACCGGGCCGGAGACGCGGATCAAGTTGATGACCGACGGGATCCTGTTGGCGGAAACTCAGTCCGACCGATCCCTCGATGCCTATGACGCCATCATCATCGACGAGGCCCACGAGCGGTCGTTGAACATCGACTTTCTGCTCGGCTACCTGCGGCGGCTGCAGGAGAATCGGCCTGAGTTGAAGATCATCATCACCTCGGCGACGATCGACGCCGAGCGGTTCGCCGAACATTTTGGTGACGAGCGCAGAGCGGCGCCGATTGTCAACGTCGAGGGCCGCGGTTATCCCGTCGAACTCCGTTACCTGCCGTGGGAGGAGGTCGTGGACGATGAAACTCGCGGCTACGACTTGCCGCGGCATGTGATCGCCGGGCTCGAATCGATCAGCCGTGATTCCGGCGGAGACGTGCTCGTCTTTCTGCCGACCGAACGCGACATTCGCGAGGTGTCGCACCGTGTCGGCGGGCACTACCATCGCCTCGCTCTGGCCGATCGCGTCGATTTACTGCCGTTGTATGCCCGGCTTCCGCAGTCGGAACAGCAGCGGATTTTTCACCCCAGCGGCAACCGGCGGCGGGTGATCTTCGCCACCAACGTCGCCGAGTCGTCGCTGACGGTGCCGGGAATCCGCGCTGTGATCGATACGGGAACGGCCCGGATCAGCCGCTATAGCCCGCGGAGCAAGGTTCAGCGATTGCCGATCGAACCGGTCAGCCAGGCCAGCGCGAACCAGCGTGCCGGCCGCTGCGGGCGACTCGGCCCCGGCATCTGCGTGCGGCTCTATTCCGCCGACGACTTTGACAGCCGCGACCCGTTCACCACGCCCGAGATTCGCCGCACCGGCTTGGCGTCGGTCATCCTGAGAACGAAAACGTTGCGGCTCGGTCCACTCGAAGATTTTCCGCTGCTCGACCCGCCACGGCCGGAAGCGATTCGGGAAGGGGTGCGGACCCTGGCGGAGCTCCGCGCGATCGATGACCGCGAGGAGTTGACCGAGATCGGATGGAAACTTGGACGCATGCCCGTCGACCCGCGCGTGGGCCGGATCGTTTTGGCGGCAGACGAGCAGGGGGTGTTGCCGGAGGTGTTGCCGATTGCAGCGGCGTTGGAGATTCAAGACCCGCGCGACCGGCCTCCGGAGAAGCGTCAAGCCGCCGATGAAGCGCATCAAGCATTCGCCGACGCCCGCAGCGATTTCCTCAGCTACCTTCGGCTGTGGCGATTCTACGAGCAAGCTCGCAGCGCACAGAGTCGCAGCAAGTTGAAGCGTGTTCTCCGCAAACATTTCCTATCCCCAACTCGCATGCGGGAATGGGCCGACGTCACACGGCAACTCCGTGACCTGGCCAGCGACACACGCGGCGCCAGCGGCGCACGTCGCGTCAAGATCGGGCGGATCCGATATGCGGACGATGACACCGAGGTGCTCGACCGAGACCGTTACGAAGGGGTTCACAAGGCACTTCTGGCTGGACTCCTCTCGGGGGTCGCGATGGCCGGTGACAAGAACGAGTACACCGGGGCGGGCGGGTTGAAGCTGTTCCTTTGGCCTGGCAGTGGCGTCTTCGCGAGCAAACCGAAGTGGATCGTGGCGGCGGAGTTGGTCGAGACCGCGAAGCAGTACGCCCGCACCGTGGCGCAGATTCAACCTGGCTGGATCGAACAGGTCGGTGGCCATCTGATCAAGCGATCCCACAGCGACCCGCACTGGAGCAGCAAGGCGAACGGGGCCTTCTGCTACGAGCGGCAATCGTTGTTCGGGCTGCCGGTGGTCGCCCGCCGCCGCGTCCCGCTGGCACCGATCGACCCGGCGACCGCCCGCGACCTGCTCATCGAACAAGGCCTGGTCGAAAACGATCTTCAAACCAACGCCCGGTTCGTGCGGCACAACCGCCAGCTGGCCGAAGCGATCGAGCAATTGGCGGCCAAGACCCGACGCCGGGATTTGGTGATCGATCCCTATCAGGTCGAGCGGTTTTACCAGGAACGCTTGCCGGTCGATGTTTGTGACCGGGGACGGCTGGAGAAATACGACCGCTCGGTCGTGAAACCGGAGTGGACGGGCCGGCTTCGCGACGCAGCCGAACTGTCGCGCTGGTTGGCCTCTCCGCCAGCGATCGAGGTCGATCCGTCGACCCCGTACATGCGCCCGGAAGACCTGATTGAAACATCGGCGGAACCGATTGAGGCGAACGCCTATCCGGATGAGCTGGTCGTCGGCAGTTCGCGGTTGCCCTTGGAATACCACTTCGAACCAGGTAGCGACCGTGACGGGATCAGCCTCCGCGTTCACCGGGCCGCCCTGTCGCAGCTCAGCGATGAACGGCTTGAGTGGCTCGTTCCCGGTCTGCTGGAACCGAAACTGTTGGCGATGATCAAGGCGCTTCCCAAACGGATCCGGAGAAACCTGGTACCGGCCGCCGAGGTGGCGGAAAAGATCGCCTCGGAGATTCGTGACCAGCATGGCGAGACACCTTTTTTGACGACGGTCTGCGAGGCGATGTCGCGGCATGCGGAAACGCCGGTCACCGCAGCCGATTTCCAACAGGACAAGCTCGACGATAGCCTGAGATTTTTGGTTCAGGTCGTCGACGATGAAGGCAAACCACTGGCATCCGGCCGGCAGGTCGAGCCGCTACGGCAACAGCTCGGCGCGGTGGAGGAGGGAACCGAAGCGGCCGCGGTCAGCGGCGCAGCCGAGGATTGGTTTCGTGATTCGATGGCGACGTTCGATATCGATACGCTACCCAACGAAGTCGTGCGGCGACGCGGTGGCGTGCAGGTCGCCCAGTATCCGGGGCTCGTCGATTTGGGGGATGCCGTCGCCACACGGCTCTACCCCGACGCCGCATCGGCTGAATACGCCACGCGCCTCGCGACGACGCGCCTGTTCGCGTTGGTTGAACGAAAAGAACTGCGAAGCCAAATTCGCTGGCTACCGGCGTTGAGCCAGGCGAAGATCAAGCTGGGCGGTGTTGTTTCGGCCGTGGAATTCGAGTCCGCGTTGATCGATTTGTTGGCGCGGCTCGCCTTCGTCGAAGGAGAACCGGTTGTCCGAACGCGGGACGAGTTTCAATCCCGCCGCGAACAACGCGGTCGGCGGATTTCCGAAGCGACCCAAGAGGTTGCTCCCTGGCTCGCTTCCCTCGCCGACCACTATTTTCAATCGCGGCGGGAACTGGAGTCGATCCACGGCGGGCCGTTTCACCAAGCGATCGACGACATCGAGACGCAACTTCGCTGGTTGATCCCCCGGCAGTTCTTGTCGCTCGTGCCGTGGGAGTGGTTGAAGCACTATCCGCGATATTTCGCCGCGGTCACCTACCGGTTGGAGAAACTCCGCAGCGGCGCGGCGAGCCGGGATGCGGAGCAAACCACCACCATCGGCGACCTCTGGAACCGCTGGCTGGATCAGCTGCCGGACGATGAGCGGACGCCGGAGGCCCAGGTCAACTCGGAGTTTCGCTGGATGATTGAAGAACTCCGCGTCAGTCTCTTTGCCCAGCCGCTGGGAACCGCCGTGAAGGTATCGCCGAACCGGTGTGAGAAACTCTTGCGATGATGGTGCTGGCCTCGGGTCGGCGGCAAGCGCCGTCGGCTCAAGGGTTGCTGACAAACCGTCGTCTCAATACGCCACTCGATTGGCGTTGGCCAACCAGGTATCGAACAACTGTCGGCATTCCTCCCTCAGCGTCTCGGGGGCCAGGCGGACGGAACTGCCTCCGTGCCGGAGCAGTTCTTCGGCAGGGACTGCCAATTCGTTGAACCCAGCGGCACGCGCGTCTTGGATCGCGGCGCCAAAATAGACGGTGTCGACGCGGGCCCAGTGGAGGGCCGCCATGCACATCGCGCACGGTTCGCACGTCGTCGCCACCACGGCTCCCTCAAGCAGGATCTGGCCGCGGGCCCGGCAGGCCTCGCGAATGGCGACGATTTCCGCATGCGCCGTGATGTCGGTGTCCAATACGACTCGATTGTGGGCAGCAGCAACGATTACGCCGTCGATCCAGATCGCGCACCCGAAAGGGCTTTGACCCTCCGCGATCCCCAGGCGGCATTTGGCGATCGCGGTTCGCATCAACTCAGCAGGGTCTGGAGGAGTCATCATGGGCGCGGGCGCTCGGTTGTGTTCGTGTTCTTGCGGCGGGAGCTTCATCGGACCGTACGTTCCTGCCCCGTGCACGTTCACACGGACTTCTGTTTCCGCCGGACCTCGATTTCGTCGAACGAATAGAGTTGACCCTTCCCGGCCCCGGGGCAGGCATCGCAGGTCATCTTCCAGGCTTGCTGGCTGCGGAGATTGCTCGTCCAAAAGGGCCATGTCCGGCACTGAATCGGACGCGCCTCATAGACGGTGCACTTGCGGGTCTCGGAATCGAGGAAGACGCAATCGCCGTTGGAATACTCGACCAGACTCTTCTTTTGACCGACCCGGCGGATGAACCCTCGCTCGAACTTCGCCACATCGAGCTGCATGAAGGCGGCGAGTTCTGCGATTTCGTCGGCATCGACAAAGACAAAACCGGGCTCGCCGCTACAGCAACCGCCGCATTGGGTGCACTCGAATGCCAGCCCGTCCTGGTACCAGGGAGTCTGCTTCGATCGCTCTACCGCCGTCCCCTCAGCGTCTGTCCCCGTTGCTGCTGTACGTTCGGTGTTTGGATTCGTGGCCGGAACGTTGCTCTGGCGCTTGCTATCGGTTGGTCGAGTCATCTCCAGGATCCCTCATGACATTCCGGATGCGATCTCGGAGATCGCGGTGATCAAAGCATCGATGTTGTTGGTCGTTGTCGGGTGCCCGGCGCTGACCCGAAGCGTCCCCTCCGGCATGCTGCCGAGCAGCGGATGGATCAAGGCAGCGCAGTGCAGCCCGGCGCGGACCTCGATTCCGAATTCGACATCCAGGATGGTCGCAACATCGCCCGGCGACAGACCCTCCAAAAGTAAACTGACGATCGGCAGCGTGGCGGGGGTGGTACCGCTCTCGGCGGCGTCTCGGTCCCCGATCAGCGAGACCCCGTCGATCGCGGCGAGTCGGTTCCGCAATCGAGCGTCGAGTGTGATGCGGTGTTGGATCGCGGCGGGGGAGGTCGCGTCGAACCCTTGCATCGCCTCCAACCATCCGGTCAACGCGGGCACATTGACAATCCCCGATTCGAGCTTGGTCGGCATCTCCTCAGGCATCTCGAGCGACTCGGACTGACTACCGGTGCCACCCTGAATCGTCGCCGCGAGCTCGGCGTGCCAGGGCTCGCTGACGTAGAGGAATCCGGTACCGAGCGGGCCTTGTCCCCCCTTATGTCCTGGGGTGGCGAGCAGGTCGATGCCGAGCTGTCGAACATCGATCGGCAGATAACCGAAGGTCTGTGCGGCATCACACAGCAGGGCCGCGGGGTGGTGCCGGAGCCCTTCACCGACCACACCAACCGGTTGGACCGCGCCGGTGACATTGCTGGCGTGGGTCACGGCAACCAAGCGGGTGTCGTCCTGCAGCGCGTTGAGAACAGCATCGGCGTTGACTCGCCCAGCCGAGTCGCAGGGGACAATGGACAGCCGCACCCCGCGGTGTTGGGCCAGATGATGCAGGGGCCTCAAGACACTGTTGTGTTCGGCGGCGGTCGTCACCACATGATCCCCCGCGCGGACCAGACCATGAATAGCAGCGTTGAGTGCCGCGGTACCGCTGGGGTGAAAGCTGATACATCGTGGCGACTCCGCCCCGATCCTCTCGGCCAAGCCGCGGCGAAGTGAGTCGATCTGTTGCCCAGCATCGAGGGCGGAGCGATAACTCCCCCGGCCGGCGGCGGCTCCACACTCGCGGGCGAAACGGTCCATGGCGGCGAGCACGCCGTCCGGTTTGGGCCAGGAGGTCGCCGCGTGATCGAGGTAAATGCGACGCTCGCCGTTCATCGGTGCCTTCCCGTTTGCTCCACCGAAGTCATCCGGATCGCTTGCTCGGCGATGAGAGTAGGGATACCGTCACGGATCGGATACAGCAACCCAGCCGTGTCAGATACAAGCCCCCCTTCGATCGGATCCTCCACTCGCTGGTCGACCTGGTCGCGGGCCTCACCGCGGTGGATCGCCTCGTTGACCTGTGCGGTGGTGGACTCATCGGCGAATTGCAGCTGGGCTTTCGTCAGCGGGCATCTCAGCATCGCGAGCAAATCGGGATCAATCATTCGGTTTCCCTCAGTTCGGCCGGCGGTTGATGCCGATCATAGCTCTTGCCGATCGTCTCATCGAAACTGCCATTGATTCCATCATCCGCCTTCGGCGAGGGACTGCCATGCGGGCTCGGATCACCAAAACCCCTCATATTCGATTGTTTGCACTACTCGCGGCGGTCACTTGGGGAGCGACAGGTCGGGCCGAGGAGGTTCCTGGATATTACACAGATCCAGAGACGGGCCAAGTCTACCGGCAGGTAAAGCGAACGATTGAACGCCCCGAGGTGACGTCGACCACCGAGCGTCGCGAGCGGACCGTTTGGACGCCGAAGACGGTCACGGAGACCCGGCCTCAATCGCGCACCGTCTATACTCCGGTGACCGAATACCGGTGGGTGCCACGTTTGCACAACCGGTGGAATCCATTTCGTTCGCCGACAGTGGTCTACCACCACGAGCCAACGACGCATTGGCAAGCCCGCGACGAGGTCGTTCAGCAGGAAACGTCCAAGACGCAATGGGTTGCCGAGAAGCGGGTCGACGAGGTTCCGGTGACGCATCGTCGGATTGTTCGCGAGGAGCGGATCGAGCGGGAGCCGGTGGGAACGTTGGCGCCTCAGGAGGGCACTCCGCCCGGTCCCGATTCCGCGGTCGCCTCTCGTTTGAGACCGTTGGACCGAAGCGAACTGGGGCGTATCCGTCCCGCTTCCAACGGCGCTCCGCCGAGCCGTTCTCTGCCGTCACCCGGCGGGCGGCAGCCGGTCACTTCGGTTGCGACCAACCCGTCACGATCGGCGACGCAGGTTGGTCAACGCGCCACGGATTTGGCACCCACGACGGGGCCGAACCACCGCTCGGCGCCTCCGGCGGGCAGCGTCGCGACACCCCGACCGCCGGGGACGATTTTCCGCTGATCGGGACGTCGCCTGTGGCTGATGACCGCGACGTTGGGGTGCGTCTTACTTCAGCTCGACGGTACCGCCCGCCTCTTCGACTTCGGCCTTGACCTTCTCGGCGTCTTCCTTGGAGGCGGCTTCTTTGAGGGTTGCCGGGGCGCCTTCGACCAATTTCTTGGCTTCCATCAAGGAGGCCCCCGTGATGTTCTTGACGACCTTGACGACGTTCAGTTTCTTGTCGCCGAAGCTGGTCAGCACGACATCGAACTCGGTCTGTTCGACCGCCGCACCTTCGCCTTCGCCTTCGCCGCTGGGGGCCATCATGACCGCTCCACCGCCGGCGGCGGGCTCGATCCCGTGAACCTCCTTCAGGTAATCGCTCAGCTCTTTGGCTTGCTTGAGTGTCATTTCGGCGATCTTATCGCCCAGTTCTTTCGCTTCGGGGCTGAACTCGGCAACCGCAGTGGCTTCGTCGGACATCTTTTTAGTACCTCAAGAACAGTTCGGGTGGTTTGGTGACAGGGAACGGTGGTCGGGGAGCTCAGTCTTCTTCGCCCTTGGACTTGATCTGGCTGTTGAGTGTCTTTCCGGGCCCGAGCAGCGCTGCACTGAGCGTCGCTCCGGGGCTGAGGATTTGGCCGACGAGCAACGAGATCTGCTCCTCGCGGCTCGGCCATTTGCTGACGGCCTTGAGCCCTTCGGCGTCGAGCCGTTCGCCGTCCATGACTCCACCGGCGGCGACGAACTTGTCGAATTTGGAGGCATCTTTGTCGAGCCGGACGACCTCTTTGACCAGGGAGATGAAGTCGGTCGCCCCCCAGCAAACGGCGACCTGGCCGGTCGCTCCTTCGAAGGCGGGGGCGATGCGGGACCCTTCGGTCGCCCGTCGGGCCAGCGAGTTCTTGACCACCAGCATTTCAATTTGCTTTTGGTTCAACTCCGCGCGGAGTTCGTTGGTGGTGTTGGCATCCATCCCGGTGTAACTCACCAGGACGGCGTCCTCCACCCCTTCCAGACGCCGCTGGATATCGCGGGTGACCAGTTCTTTGACGTATTTGCTCATCGGTTCGATTCACTCAAGGTTCGCGCCCGCCAATTCGGCTCCGGGCCCGGAGCCCGCCACCGTCGGTAGCCCGCAACCGGGGCTGTTGGGGCGGAAAAGTCGTTAGGAAGCCACCCGCACACTCGGCGACATGGTGCCGCATATCGCGACGCCTCTCACATAGGCCCCCTTGACGGCCGAGGGTTTGAGCCCGTGGACGAAATCCAGGAAGGCCTTGATGTTCTCGACCAGGTTCCCGGAATCGAAGCTCAGCTTTCCGACCATCGCGTGAAGGTTTCCACCCTTGTCGTTGCGGAACTCCACCTTCCCCGCTTTGTATTCACTTACCACCTTGGCCACGTCGGGGGTGACCGTTCCGGCTCGAGGACTCGGCATCAAGCCGCGCGGGCCGAGAACTCGTCCCAGGGGACCGACCAGTCCCATCATGTCGGGCGCTGCGATACAGACATCAAAGTCCGTCCAGCCGTCTTTGATCTTCTTGGCCAATTCGTCCTGGCCCACTGTGTCCGCTCCGGCTTCCTCAGCGGCTGTGGCCGCGTCCCCCTTGGCGAACACCACCACACGCTGTGTCTTGCCGATCCCATGGGGCAGAACCAAGCTGCCGCGGACAATCTGGTCCGCCTGGTTCGGGTCGATCCCCAGCCGCAGGTGGACCTCGACCGTCTGATCGAACTTCGTCGATTCGAATGTCTTGAGCGTCTCGACCGCTTGATCCAGCGGCAACGGCTTGGCAGGCCGCTTGGCCAGTGCCGCGCGGTAGCGCTTTGATTTTTTACCCATCGGGTCACGACTTTCGTTGGTCGGGTGGTTTGGCGAGGCCACCTGGCCCGACGTTGGCTCTTTCGCCCCGACGTCGGCGGCAGACTCTCCCACTTGGCATCGATGGCCGAGCAGAACGGCCGCGAAGCGACAGAATTTCGCGAAACAATCGCCTGTCGTCAACGCCAAATGGGACAGATCGGAGCGGGATTTTTTGAGCACGCCAGAATTCTGGGATGACCACCCGAGCGGGCTGGCGGCGACTGATAGACTGGGCGCGTTGCGGAAAGAGACGGCTCTCTGATGTGCCTCTCCCCACGCCCCTTCACCCTGACCCTCGTCCCCGCAGATTCCTCCAGCGACACGGAGAACCGCCCCGGTGACCACCTCCCCGACTGCATTGCCCGGTATTCGACTGTTTGATCTGACCGATCGCGTCGCCCTGGTCACCGGAGGCTCGAAGGGGCTTGGCGAGGCGATGGCGGCGGGGCTGGCGTCGGCCGGCGCCCATCTCGTGCTCGCCAGCCGCCACGAGGACGAAGTCGAGCGGGTGGCAGCCAAGATCGCTGGTGATTTCGGCACGCAGGCGATCGGTGTTGCTGCCGATGTCACCGACGCGGACCAGGTGACTCGATTGATCGCCGCGACCATCGAGCGGTATGGCCGTCTCGACATCGTGATCAACAACGCCGGGGTCAACGTCCGCGGCCCGATCGACGAACTCGCGCTCGATGATTTCCGCCAGGTCCAACAGGTGAACGTCGAGGGGATGTGGCTCGTGTGCCGCGCCGCGCTGCCTCACCTTCGGCACTCCGGAGGAGGCCGGATCATCAACCTCGCCAGTACGCTTGGACTGGTCGGGCTGGCCAACCGCACCCCCTACGCGACGAGCAAGGGGGCGGTGGTACAGCTGACGCGAGCCTTGGCACTTGAGCTGGCCCCGGAGGCGATCACCGTCAACGCGATCTGTCCCGGACCGTTCCTGACACCGATGAACCTGCCGATTGCGGAAACCGAAGAGGCAAAGAAATTCATCGTCGGCGCCGTCGCCCTGAACCGCTGGGGGCGGCTGGAAGAGATCCAGGGGGCGGCGATCTACCTGGCCAGCGACGCGGCCAGCTACACCACCGGCAGCATGCTGGTGGTCGATGGGGGCTGGACCGCGAGGTGAATCCCTGTTGGATGCCCCCCACTTTGAAAATTTTTAAAAACGAACTTTCTTCTGTGAGTTGACGATGAGCCGATCTTCGTGCTTTCGCCCGGCTGCCTGGGCGGCTGTCGCTGCGTGCCTGCTGCTGGGACCTGACAGGTTGATGGGGCTAGGTTCGGCGGCGGAGGCGACGGACGAGACGCAGCAAGAGCCCAACATCGTATTGATGGTGGCCGATGACATGGGCTTCGGCGAAGTCCAAAGCTTCAACCCGGCGAGGGGGAAAATCCCCACACCCCAGCTCGATGCGATTGCGGCGTCGGGGATGGTTTTTACTGACGCCCACGGCGGCTCGTCGGTCTGTACGCCCACCCGCTACGGACTGTTGACCGGCAGGTATGCCTTCCGGACCCGATTGCAGTCCGGGGTGGTAACTGGGGGCGAGTCGCTGATCGCCAATGATCGGTTGACGCTGGCGAAGTTATTGCGGCAGCAGGGGTACCACACCGCAGCGATCGGGAAATGGCATCTCGGGATCCTGTTCGATGGACAACACGTCTCCGGCGATGTCCCGGTCGGCAGCCGCGTCACGCACGGGCCGCTCGACCGGGGCGGCTTCGACGAATTCCATGGCTTCCACCATTCGCGTCAAATCGAAGCCTGGATCGATGATGATCGGGTCACCGAGACGATCGAACCGATCGAGATGTTGCCGAAACTGACGCAGGCGGCGGTCGACTACATCGCCGCACGGCAAGATGACGACCAACCGTTCTTTCTGTACGTCCCCTGGAGTTCGCCGCACAGTCCCGTCGTCCCCACGCCGCAGTGGCAGGGCAAAAGTGGACTGAATGCCCACGCCGATTTCGTGATGCAGACCGACGACAGCTTCGGGCAAGTGGTGCAGGCGTTGCGAGATCACGAGCTGCTGGACAATACCCTGGTGATCTGCACGTCGGACAATGGCACCTCGGGACCGACCTCGAAAATCGATCAGCTGCATTCGGCGGGGCATTTCCCCAGCGCCGACTTGCGGGGATCGAAGGCTGACATCTGGGACGGCGGACACCGGGTGCCGACGATCGTCTCCTGGCCTGGCGTGGTCGATCCCGGCTCGCGGTGCGATGAACTGGTCTGTCTCACCGACGTGATGCGAACCGTCGCTGACCTGATCGAGGTTCCACTTCCCGACGACGCAGCGGAGGACAGTTTCAGTTTTCTGCCAACCCTTCGTGGTGAGTCGCGGCACGACCGCTCCGATGTCATCCACCATTCGATTCACGGCTATTTCGCGATCCGGGATGGACGCTGGAAGCTGTGCCTGTGCGCGGGCTCCGGAGGCTGGACGAAGCCGCGACCAAAGGCCGCCTGGAAGGCTGCCCGGCGTGCCGGAACCCCGCCGTTGCAGCTGTATGACATGTATGTCGACCGTGGAGAAGAGAAGAACCTGGCCGCCGAGGATGCCGAGACGATCCAGCAACTTCGGGAGCGGCTTGAGTCTCAGATCGCGCGGGGGCGCAGCACCCCAGGGGAGCGGCAAGCGAACGATGCGGAGATCGTCATTGAGAAAGGCCCCCGCTGAGGGCGTCCGATCACGAAGCGCGCAGAGAGTTCCGCGCCGGTCAAAAGACACCGCGACGAGGTGGAAGCCGGGTTCCGCGGCGGTTCCCTCTCGGCGAAACTCGGTTCATGCAGGAGATCGCCGCCGAGTCGCTGCCGTACCGTTCCCATGCGTTGAACGTGGGAGGGCATGTGGTGCGCTATTTGGATGAAGGGCCGCGGGAATCGAACGAGGGGACCGCGGCGAGCTGCCCGACGTTGCTATGTGTCCACGGTAACCCGACCTGGAGTTTTTATTGGCGTCGGATCGTTGATCGATTTTCCGCGTCATGGCGCGTCGTCGCGGTGGACCATCTCGGGTGCGGCCGCAGCGACAAGCCTCCCCGCGGCGGGTTCCCGTACACCCTCGCGGCCCATCGAGACAACTTGGTGGAGCTGATCGACACGGCGAAGCTCGATCGAATCACGCTAATCGCGCACGATTGGGGGGGCGCGATTGGCTTGGCCGCCATGCTTCGGCGACGTGAGCGGCTGCAACGGCTGGTGCTGCTGAACACCGGTGCCTTCCCGCCCCCCTATCTGCCGTGGCGGATCGCGGCTTGCCGCTGGCCCGGAATTGGAACTGTAGCGGTCCGGGGGCTGAACCTGTTCGCCCGGGCCGCGGTACGGATGGCGATGGCCCGGAATCGGATGTCGCCCGCAGTCGCACAATCGCTGCTCGCCCCCTACGACAGCTGGGCGAATCGGGTAGCGATCGATGCGTTCGTCCGTGACATCCCGATGTCGCCGCGACATCCCACCCATGCCGTGTTGCGAGAATTGGAGCAGGCGCTGCCCTCGTTGGCATCCTTCCCCGCGCTGTTGGTGTGGGGGATGCAAGACTGGTGTTTCCGCCCTGAGTGTCTGCGTCGGTTCCAACGCGTCTGGCCCGAGGCGCGAACTGTGGAGCTCGCCGACGCAGGCCACTACGTCATGGAGGACGCGCCGGAGGAAGCGATGGCCGCACTCGAACGCTTTCTGGGCGAGACCGCGCGGTGTGGCGACGAGGGGGCAGAGCAGCAGGTCGGGCCATGATCGATCCGCTGGCGCCGATTCGCGACCTGTTGCACTCCCGGGCCGACGCGATCCGCTGGGCTGGCGTGTTGGAAGCGACCGCGCCGAAAGTGGGCAACGTCTATCCCGGACGCCACTTTCCCGGGCTGAGCCATGCCGATTTCATCATCGCCGCTGAGATCGCCGCCGATTGGTTGCCCCGCGCCGAACTGCCGCTGGGTGAACGCATTGGCCGCGCGGTCGAGCGGACCGTCGACCGTTGCGGAACCAACGTCAATCTCGGGATCCTGTTGCTGCTGGGCCCGCTCGTCCTGGCCGAGGAATCGTTGACTGCCGGGCAGCGTCGGCGTGGTTCCAACCGCGAGTCGATGGAAGCATGTTCCCAAAACGTCTGGCGCGAAGCGGTCGAACGTTGTTTGGAAACGTTGGGCACGGCTGACAGTCAGAGCATGATGCAGGCGATCGCTGCGGCGGCGCCGGGCGGAATGGGGCGTGTGGAGGAGATGGACGTCCACGATCCGACCGCCAATCACAGCGACTTGATCGCCGCGATGCGGACAGCGGCCGTCCGCGACCGGATCGCCCGACAATACGCCAGCGGCTTTGATGACCTGTTCAACACCGTGGTACCGCTGGTGGATGCGGCATTGCGGGAACGGGGCGAACTGCTGGCGGGGATCGCCCTTGCCCACCTCCGGCTGTTGGCGGCCGAACCCGACACCCTGATCGCCCGCAAGTGCGGTCTGGCGGTTGCTGCAGCGGTGCAACGTCAGGCCCGGCAGCTGGATCCCGACGACGCCAGGGGAGTGCAGGCATTGGACACCACTTTAAGATCGGGGAACCCGCGGCAGAATCCCGGCACGACCGCCGACCTGATCGCCGCCGCCCTCTACGTCCTCCTCCGCGTCCCCCAACGCCTGAGCCCTGAATGAACTCAATGTCTCCAGCCACCTTTCGCGTCGATGTCAGCAAAGAGCAGTTCATCTTCTCCGCGGCTCATTTCATCACCTTTGCCACGGACGTATGCGAGCGGATTCACGGTCACAACTACGGGGTGCGGGTCTCGGTCGAGGGGCCCCTGGACGAGAACCGTTACGTGGTCGATTTCATCGCATTGCGGGACGCGGTGTTGGCAGAAACCTTGCGGTTGGACCACCATGTGATCTTGCCCCGCGATCACGCCGAGATTCGCGTGACCAGCGACGAAACGGAGACCACGGCGAGATTTCGCGAGCGGCGGTGGGTTTTTCCCAATGAGGACTGCGTGATCCTGCCGGTGGCCAATACGACGGCGGAAGAGATCGCCCGGGTGATCGCCGAGCGGGTGATGGCGCGGACGCGTGACAGCTTCGGGGACGCGCTGACGTCGATCGAGGTGGCAGTAGATGAGAACCATGGCCAGTGGGGGGTGTGCCGGCTCCCTTGGAATCCCAGCACTGCCCCATGACAGCGTTGGAGGTGCATGCCGGTCGTGGGACCGTTGACGTGATCGCTAGTACCGGAACGACCCGACGACGGGCCCGTTTCCGCGTCCCAACCACCACGCTTTGCCGATGATTCCCGAGGGAACCGAGGGGGTCAACGGCGAGGCACAACCGGACGGTGGGCGACAGCGAACGGGACATGGTGAACACGATCGAAATGACCGGTATCGACGAGGATGCAGTTCGCAAGGCTGCGATTCTGTTGATGAGCATGCCGACCGCGACGGCAGCCCGGGTGATCGCCCAATTGCCGCCGAGGATGATCGAGGCGATCAGTATCCGGATCGCGCAGTTGGACTCCGTCAGCGGCAACGACCAGGAAGTCGTCATCGCCGAGTTTCTGACCAGCAAGGCGAGCGCCTTGTACGCGAGCTCCGGCGGTTTGGATCGGGCCAAGGAGCTGATTCGCGAAGCCCTCGGCCGCGACGCCGCGGAGATGCTTGGCAATCTGCAGCAGACGATCGAGGCGACCCCCTTCAGCTTCATCAAGAACGTTGACTCGCAAACGCTGTTGCAATTCATCGGGGATGAGCATCCCCAGACCATCGCCCTGTTGCTCAGCCATGTCCCCAGCAACTACGCCGCCGAAGTCATGGGGGGGCTCGATCCGGAAAAACAGCTCGACGTGATCCGCCGGATCGCGATGATCGGCCGGACCAGCCCCGACGCGGTGGCGGAACTGCAAGCGGGCTTGGAGATGCGTCTGAGCAGCATGGTCAACCACCAACAGATCAATATTGGCGGCGTCGACAGCGTCGCCGAGATCCTGAACGTCGTCGAACGGTCGGTCGAGCGGACCATCATGGACGCCCTGAGCCGCGAAGACCCGGAATTGTCCGACAACATCCGGCGTCTGATGTTCGTTTTTGAAGACATCGCGAAACTCGCCGACCGGGATATTCAGTCACTGTTGAAGAACATCGAGACGGCGCAATGGGCGATGGCGTTGAAGGGCTCCAGCGAAGCCCTGCGGGAAAAGGTGATGCGGAACATGAGCACCCGTGCGGCGGATAACCTTCGGGAAGAAATGGACTATCTGGGAAGTGTCCGCATGAGTGAGGTCGAGTCGGTGCAGCAGAAGATCGTCGACGTGGTCCGCCATCTGGAGGACACCGGTGAGATCTCCCGTCCCAGCGGCGAGGATGAGGAGGAATACGTCTCGTAGTGCTTTGTCACAGCTTGATTTTCGGGTTCAATCGCAGCGGCATGAAAAGGCGGGGCGCTTTCACCTCCTGCCGTTATGAAATTCCTAACGCCCAGGCTTGGGCCCCCAGCGACCCCGACCGTCATTGTTAGCTGCGATCGTCGACGAGGCTCTGCGAACAAAGGGCGAAAAGCGGTTCCCCGCTGGTATATGCTTCAGGCAGTGAGCGCCTCTCCGGAAGCCTTCTCTCCCTATACCCTCTTCCCCGCAAAGCCGGGGGGCGAGGGAACGAGAAGAGTCGATGCGCCGGCAAATGATCCGTTTCCGCCGAGGCGTTGAGTTTCCGACCCTGGTCGTGCGACTTTCAGACTCCGATCGATGGTCCGTCGTTTCATCACTGCGTTGCTCGTCGCGCTGATCCGCTGGTATCAGGTGGTCGTCAGCCCGTTGACCGGCCCCAGCTGCCGCTTCACACCGACGTGCAGTACCTATGCGATCGAGGCGATTCGCCAGCATGGCCCCCTGCGGGGGAGTTACAAAGCGGCCAAGCGGATTCTTCGTTGCCATCCCTGGAACCCCGGTGGTTACGATCCTCCCTAAGGTGGTCAGAGACCGCAGCTTTGACCCTGCTCCGACACTCTGCCAGGACGGATTTCGTGGCGGTTGTCTTCCACCGCCTGGGTATACTGGTGGAACACACGCGGGAAATCCGCGTCTCATCATTCAGCTGGATGGCCTCCAGCGGGCGGTCGCGCCGAAAGCTGGGGTGTGATGGGTGGGCTCGGGGGGGCAAGTTTACCGATTGTGCGGAATCGAAGGGTTCTGCCGATTTGTGTCGCCCCACCGGTGGGACGGCGTCGACATCAGGCCGAGGAGCGGCCGCCCGGTGCAGGTTCACTGCCTGCTGTGGAATCACCAAGATCGAATTCGTTTGTGTAGGGTTCTCGATGCGTTTTCAATCCTCCCGTGGCTCGTCCGCTTCCGCCGCTGCACGTCCCGCCGAAAGCCCGCCGCCCCGCTCCGGCGCCGCCGCGCTGTCACGGATGCTGCGAGGGCTATGTGAATCGGTCCTTGTCGGCGGTGGCGGGAAGACCACGGCCAAACGCGGACGATTGCTGCTGGAGGCGCTCGAATCGCGGCAGATGCTCGCCGGCGATGTCGAATTCATGTTCACCGATGGCCAGGACGGTGCTCCCCCCACCTCGGTCGAAACCACCTCGACAAGCCACGACAGTCTGCCGGTGACAACCCAGGCCGAAGGGGAAGCGGCTCCGGACTTGGTGCAGTTTGCCAAGGATCTGGAAGCTGCCGAGGTGACCTTCTTCGGCGCCGGCTGGTGTCCTGCCTGCACCGAGCAGAAAGAGCTGTTCCAGGATGGCGGGCAGCACCTGCCGTTTGTTGAAGTCACCAATCCCGACCGAACGCTCAACGAGATCGGAACCAGTGAGGAGATCGAGGGGTTCCCGACCTGGGAGTTCCCTGACGGCAGCCGAGAAGTCGGCGTTTTGGATTTGGCGACACTGAGCGATCGCAGCGGCGTCCCGATCCCCGAAAGCGAAAACCCGACCTTCGCCGAACTGGGCTCGCAAACCGTCGGGGTCGGTTCCCCGCTGCACCTGCCAGTGGACGCCTACGACCCCGATGGCGGGCCGCTGACGGTGACCGTGTCGGTTGACGATCCGAGCCTGTTGGAGGCCAGCGTGATCTCGGACAACCGCTCACTCCGTCTTGATGTGGAGGATTTTGGCGGCATGGTGTTCGAGTTGTTCGAGCAGCGGGCGCCGCGCCCCGCTGAGCGGGTGATCGAGCTTGCCAATTCCGGATTCTATGACGGCATTACCTTTCACCGCATCGTCAACGATTTCGTGATTCAGGCCGGTGATCCCACCGGAGACGGAACGGGGGGATCAGAGCTGGGTAACTTCGACGACCAATTCCACCCCGACCTGCAACACAACCGCAGCGGGATTCTCTCATTCGCCAAGACGACCGACGACACGAACAACTCGCAGTTCTTCGTCACCGAAACCGCCACCCGCCACCTCGACTTCAATCACTCGATCTTTGGCCAGCTCGTCGAGGGGGAAAATGTTCGCGACGCGATCAGCAACATGGAAGCCGACGAGTCGGGCGCCCCGACGACGCCGATCACGATCGACCAGGCGAGTGTCTTCACCGACAGTGAAAACTCCGTCGTCATGCTCAAGGCGCTCGGCGGCACCGGCGAGACCGACGTGACGGTCACTGTGAGCGACGAAGACGGCAATACACATAGCGAAGTCATTTCGGTGGCGGTGGCCGAGGACGATACCAACAGCAATCCCTTCCTGGGCGAGATCCCTCCTCCCGAACCGGTTCCCACAGGAAACCCGACAACGCTGCAGTTGGAAAGCATCGACATCGAAGGCGACCCGGTGCGCTACCTGATGGCCCAGCAATCGAGTGAGGATGATGCGACCGTGACGATCGATGAGTCGAGCGGTTTGGTCACGGTGACCCCGGAGGATGAGTTCGTCGGTGAGGTCGATGTGTTGGTCGGAGTCCAGGCGGCCACAGCGACCGAGGAATTCGACAGCCAGTTGGTAACCTTCACCTTTGAGGAGGCGGAAGGGGACCTTGCAACACCCACGTCACTCGAACTTGATCCCTCCAGTGACAGCGGGGCGAGTGACAGTGACAACATCACGCGGGACGGTACTCTTGAGTTTCATGTCGAGGGCGTGACCGAGGGTGCGACGGTCGAGATCGTCGACACCGCAACCGAGTCGGTCATCGGATCCGACGTGGCGACCGGCTCGTCGATCTCGATCACCACCAGCAACATCGCCGGAGCGGGTGACGGGGAATTCGTCCTGGCTGCCCGCCAACGCGACGACGACCAAACCAGTTCGCTGTCGCCGGAGCTGACGGTGGTCTTTGACAGCACCGCACCGGCGTCGGTGGTCTCGTCGGCGCCACGGTTTGCCAACGTCGGTGAGGAATATCTGGCGGACCTGATCAGCGTCGAAGAGGGGAGCGGGTTGGTCTACTCCTTGAGCGCTGCTCCCAACGGCGCGACGATCGAATCAGCGACGGGTGTGATCGAGTGGACGCCGGCGGAGGAGCAACTTGGAAATCACACCTTCGACCTCGAATTGACCGATGTGGCCGGCAACGTCCGGACGGAGTCGTTCAGCGTCGAAGTCGGCGAGGAACCGATCGCCGGGATTCGCCTGGAGCTGGCCGACCTGGATGGCAACGTCATCGATTCGGTTGACGCCGGTGGCGAGTTTCTGCTTCGGATGTACGGTGTTGACGAGCGGAGTACGTTCGATCTGCGAGGGGTGTTTGCCGCCTACACGGACATCCTTTTCAATTCGGAGCTCGTCCGTCCGGTTCCCGATTCCACGATCGAGTACGGCGACGACTTCACGATCACGCAGACCGGCACCCTTTCGGACGGCTTGATCGATGAACTCGGAGCCGCCACGTCAAACATCACCCCGACGGATGAGCGCGAAGCACTGATCGCGACGGTGGAGATGGAGGCGTTGGAAGCCGGCAACGTGAATTTCCGGAGCGAGCCGGCTGATGCAGATTCCAGTGAGGTGCTGCTGTTCCTGCGCGACGACGAAGTGCCCTCGGACGAAGTCGCCTACGGAACGGCGGCACTGGCGATCGGTCTGGGATTCGAACTCAACGACGACGCGGTCACAATCACGGCCGATGACGGTCCCACGACCATTGATGTTCTGGCCAATGACGAACTCCTTTCGGGCGACGGGCCGCTGACGGTCGACTCCGTCACCCAGCCTGATGAGGGCGGTACGGCGGCAGTCGAAGAGAACGCGGTCACCTTCACCCCCGACGCAGACTTCACCGGCACCGCCACCTTCACCTACCAGGTCAGCAATCCGGAGGGAGCGCAGGCGGACGCCACGGTCACGGTGACCGTCAGTGGTGTCGACCAGCCGCCCACGGGCGTACCCGACGAGTTCACCGTGGTGCAGGGGAGTGGCGCCAACGCCTTGGACGTCCTCGCCAACGACAGCCCGGCGCCCGACGGCGGCCAAACCCTGACGATTGTCGATGTTTCCGAATCGACCGAAGGGGCGACTGTGGCGGTTGCCGACAACGGCGAGTCGATCGATTACACCGCTCCGGATGATTTCGTCGGCGTCGATGAATTTAGCTATACGCTCAGCGACGGTGAATTGACGACCGAGGTGGCGGTGAGCGTCACGGTGAGCACCGAGGACGCGCCGCCAACGGCGAACCCCGACGCATTCACCATCGACGAAGACACGCCGGAAGACGCCTATGGAGTGTTGGACAATGATGAGCCCGATGACGCGGACGAACCCTTTGAACTGCATGATGTCGGAACGCCCACCGAGGGTGGAACGGCCCGGATCAGCGATGACGCAACGCAGCTGGTCTACACCCCGGCACCGGACTTCCATGGCGTTGAAGAGGTCACCTACTCGATTCGTGACGACGGCGGTGGGATCGCATCGACCACCGTCACCTTCACCGTCAACCCCGTCAACGATCCTCCGCCGGGCAACGATCGGACCGTCACGATCAGTCGCACCGACAATGAACGTGAGGTCCACCGGTTGGAAGACCTGCCGAGCAATGTCGACGAGGACGAGGCAATTCACTTTTCTGCGGTCGGCTCGACATCCGAGGGTGGCACGGTTCGCATTGGCGACGACGAAGCCTCGATCTTTTACACGCCGCCATCGGGTGAGTTCACCGGGACCGACACGTTCACTTACACGGTCGAGGATGAAGGTGAGTTGACCACCGAAGGGACGCTCACGATCCAGGTGACCGATTTCAGCCAGCGATCGATCCAGCTCACGACCGCCAACGGCTCGCAGTCGCTTCAGCATTTCGCCAGTTCGATCACCCTGAGCGGGACGAACGACTTGGGAGAATCGGTCAACCAAACTTTGGAGGTCAGTGGCGAGGGGACAAAGTTCAGCGAGTTGTTCCCTGGTGAATACACGGTTCACATTCCCGCCATCCCATTTTTGCAAAACGCGAGCGAGCCTCGCGAGATCGAGATCGACAGCGAGCCGGAGGACGGCGATCTTGAAATCACTGCCGAGATCGGCCGGTTGCGCCCCGAGTACCTATCGGTGCAAGATTTCCTGGGATCGGCAAAGAGCCATCAGATCTTGACGGCGATCTCGCCCGGTTCCTCCGCCTTGTTCGCGATGCCGAGTTCCACCGTGGAAACGGTCGGTTCGCCTGTGGTCGACATGAGTGAAGACGGTGCGACGCTCACCGTTGGTGACAGCGGTGGCGACGACGATTCAGTCGAAGAGACGTTCTCCGCCGACGGTGACCGACGGGTCCAACTCCGGGGCCGCGCGGATGATCTGCGACTGTTCCGCATCCACGTCGACGGATTCGGGTCAACCGATGACGACGCGGACGAGGAGTCGGATGAGGAGTCGGGTACCGAGCAGAATTTGGACGTCGCGCCCCAGTCGCTGCCGATCACGACGGGGGCTGAATCGGAAGCGGTGACTACCGGTGGTGGTGGTGAGGCATCGTCATCACTGGTGCTCGGTGACCTTCAGGCGGAGGGAGAATCGGCGTCGGCAGGATCGGTCACCCGGGCGGATGTCTTTGTTCCCCCGGTGCGGCCAACGGCCTCCGACATCGACCCGACGGCGGACACCGATGCCGCCATGGCAGAGGTCAGTACGGGCCTGTCGGTCCGCAGCGAGGCGGCTGAATCGCTGGCGGAATTGGAGGATCTGAGCGGGGTGCTGCGAGCGGATGCCATCGACGCGGCGATCAGCGAGAACTGAGGCTGCAGGCCCTGAATAGCTCCGGCGGAGGGACGCGAGGGCAAAAACCCCGGAATTCGCTGCATTTTTTGCCGCAAGGTGGGTTGCACTCCCGGCGCCGCCCGCATAACACTTTGCCCTTAGCGATGGCGGGAATGGACAAATCCCGTCACAATCTCCCATCACCGACCCCTCTAAAGGTTCTCGCCCATGGCTAAGGCTCCGCCAAAGGCTCCGACCAAGACACAGATCTTGGCCAGCATTGCCGAAGAAACTGAACTGTCCAAGAAGGATGTGGCCGCCGTTTTCGACGCGCTTTCTGGTGAGATCGAACAGGCCCTGAAGAAGAACGGCCCGGGACAGTTCACCATCCCCGGGTTGTGCAAGATCGTGCTGCGAAATGTCCCGGCCAAGCCGAAGCGGAAGGGACGTAACCCAGCCAACGGCGAAGAAATTTGGCTCCAACCCAAGCCTGCCAGCAAGAAGCTGGTCATTCGCCCGCTCAAAGCCTTGAAGGAAATGGTCTAGGCCCCCTTCGTCCCTGGCGCAAGCGAACGAAGCCGAGCATGCCCGCAGCAGGGCACCTCGGCTTTTTTCCTGTTCACTCGGGCCAGATCATTCTGGCTGGAGTGCGATCCGCGGAGCGTCCTGCGGGCTGAGCGCCAGCCCGATCCAGCCGTCGCGTAGTTCCAGTTGACTGACCGCCAAGTCCTCCAAGGCAGGATGCTCGGTTATGATCGGCAGGAGCAGGGGCACGGCCCGGTTCGGCGAGAGGACCTTGTTGAAAATCGCCCGCGCTGGCAACCGTTCACGCATCGACATCCTCGGACCGCTGATCTGCAAGTGTCCATCGCGGACCAGCTTCGCTTGGAGCCCGTCCACCTCGGGCCGATAGGCGGCGCGAATGATCACATGGCGGAGGTCGAGATGATCCCCTTGGGATAGACGGACAATCCGCATCGTCACCCACAAGACCCCATGGTCGATCTCCACCGTTATCGGTCGTGTTGGCGCGAACTGGATCATGACGTCCGAAGGGATGTCCTCCGGAAGCCGGTCACCGGAGCGGTCGAACAGCTCAAGCAGGTCCTGAATCATCGCTCCGATCGAGCGACTTTGCTCGCGCGGAGCCAGTCGTTCCAGTGTGTTGTTGAGCGCCGATTGGTGGACCTGCAAACTCATCAAGCTCGTCCGTGGTGCCCGCGGCCGCGGGGTGGAGGCGGCGAGTTGCCAGTCGCCCGCCAGACGATACCTCGAGAGCAACCGTTGCTCGGTCGTTTCCAAATCCACCACCATCGGGTCGAGTCGAAGTTTGCCGAGCGGCCCCAGCAACGATCGCGTGAGCCTCGACGTGGCGTCGTCGACCGCCTCGTTCACCCGCGAATCAACTTCGCGATTGACCCGCCGCTGAACCTGGTCGCTGGCGTAGCGGTCCGTCTGCGGCTTCAGCTCTTCGTAACGGCTGGCGGCAATGCCTCGTACCAGTGACCCAATTAACGGCCAGCGGTCGTAGTCCGTTTCGATGCCCCGAAGTCGGCTGCGCCCCGAAACATCGACCCCCGAGTCGCCAATGCGAACGCCCTGTTCGGTGACCTCGATCGGGGTGGCCGCGAGGAAGTTTGATTGAGCCGCGGTCGCCACCGCAACTGAACCGCGCCGACCAACCGAACGGGTGCGGACATCGCCGCTGGTCTGCAGTTCCAGTGACCAACGATCGGCCGCCGGGCGAAGCCGTAATCGAAGCTCACTTTCGATCTGGCTGACCCCGCGGATGCGGTTGCCGAACAAGACCGCCCGGACCGGTACGGTTCGAGGCTCGACCGCAGGCAATAACCGCTCCAGCATCGCCGCGCTGACGGCAAGCCGGACATTGGCATTTCGGTAATGCGTATCGATCGCCTCGGCCACGCGCGCCGCCTCCGCCCGCTCTGCAAACCGCAACGTCTGGACTGCGTCGGCGATCTCGAGTGACGCCAGATCGATCAAGTCGCTCTCCTTACGCTCCAACTGTTCGAGGAGCTGCGTGTAATCCACCGCGGTGCGATTCCACGGCCGCACCACCTCGGCAAGTTCCGTGATCGATTCGCGGTCGAGCCATTCTCGGTGGGCGGCGTGCAAACCGTGCCACTGCAATCGCGAAAGTAAACGCTGGGAAAGGAGCGCTCGCTCAGCTGTCCGTTCGCCGGCATCGCTGGATGCCAGGCCGCCCGCGAGGTCCTCTCCCGCCTCGGTGTCCCTCGCCGCTTGCTGCAATTCGTCGAGCAACAGATACGCTTCCCAGCCCTCGCGGTCACCGGTTTCGTCGAGCTCGCGACGAACCCGCTCAATCGCCTCCCGGATCCGCCCGAGGTCGGTGTTGACCGCCGTGCTCGTACCCGAATGCTCTTGGAAACGTCCGACCAAGTGCCAGATCGGTTCCCATACCGCCAGCCGTCGCGACACCGCATGGGCCGCTCGTAACCACTCGAGCTGTTCCTGGCGGTCAGAACACGCCTCGGCGAGTTGCAATCCATCATCGGCGCAGTCGGTGAGGCTCTGCAATAGCTCGCCGGCACGCGCATCCCCCAAGCGGGGAAGCGAGTTCAACTCCTGCAACAACGATTGGACATCGTTGGACCAATGCACCGCCGGCGCGTCGACCGTCTGGGGCTGCACCGCAGCACGGCGGACCAAGGTTGCCTCCTCGCCGGCGGGTTGCCCATCAGCAATGCCGACGAGCGTCTGCAGTTGCCGCTCGAGGCGGGGGGCGATTGGCCAGCCCCCCGGTTTCCCAGGGGCATTTGCGCGATCGCCCGGCACCTTGGAGCGTTTCGCCGAACGGTTGGAGGAATCGCCCGAGGGATGGGAAGCCAATTGGCCGCTGGACCGGACAGGAACCGCCAGCGGCGCCGGCGGCGGTTTCTCCAGTCCTTCCCGAGGCGTGACCTGGGGCGGTTCGAGGGTCAGCCGCACCGATCCCGATTCGGCCACCTCCGCCGGCGGCGCTACCTCACCTTGCGGCTCGGATTCGCCGTTTCGCTCGGATTCGCCGTTTCGCTCGGATTCGGCAGCCTGCTCGCCATCGACGGGGGAGACGATTTTTTGTGTTTGGGCCAACCCTGCCAATTCGCCGTCGGGATCGAGCTGTGGTGCCGCCAGGTAATGAGGGTTATCGTGCTCGTGCCGCTTTGGGCCAAACACCTCCGCCAAACGATCAGGTAGTTTGGGGCCACGGATTCCCCGCTCGCGTCGCTCCGCGTCCGCGGCTGTATCGCGATCGCGGCGGTCGCCCCTTCCCAACCAGGAAGGATCTGGCACCGATACCCCCGCCACCCCCTCCGCTGGAGTCTCGGCATGCGTGGAAAGCGGTCTCTCCCACCAAGCGACGGCACTCGCCTGGAGGGCGACGGTCCATTCCCGCCACTCACCCAGCTTCGCTCCCTGGTGGAGCCAAATTCCCGCGACGATGGCGGCCGATGCGGCCGCAGGCCAAATCAGCAGCGATCGATTGACGTCCCTACGCATCCTTCGCACTCTTCCTTGATAGAGAATGGACGACGCGCCCCTTGCGGAGGGCATCATCAGCACAGCTGAGCATCGACTACCATCGGTCCATTCATCCAGCAGCATTTCGCCGGCCCCCCCATTCCGTCCGCCGCTCCGAAGCCACATTTCCGGCAAACTCGATGTTTCCCTTCGATCTCATATGAACCATCGGTTCGGCAAAGTCTTCGTCGCCGGTCACCGTGGGATGGTCGGCTCGGCCATCAGACGTCGTTTTCGCGACGAACCGATCGAAGTCGTGACGGCGGATCGCGCGACGTTGGACTTGCGGAATGAAGCCCGGGTGTTGGAATTCCTGCGCCACCACCGTCCCGATGCGGTTATCTTCGCCGCAGCCAAAGTGGGGGGGATTGTCGCGAACCAATCCAACCCGGTCGCGTTTCTATCGGCGAACGTTCAGATGGCGGTTGCGTCGATCAATGCGGCGTACGCAGCCGGCGTGGAGCGTTTCCTGTTTCTTGGCAGCACCTGCGCCTACCCCCGCGACTGCCCCCAACCGATTCGCGAAGAGGCGTTGCTGACCGGGCCGTTGGAAAAAACGAGCGAGGCGTATGCGATCGCCAAGATTGCGGGAGTGAAGCTGTGCGAATACTACCGCCGCGAGCGGGGAATGACATTTCACAGCGTCATGCCGACCAACCTCTATGGCCCCGGCGATCGCTATCACCCGATGCACAGCCATGTCCTCCCTAGCCTGCTCCGGCGATGCCACGAAGCCAAACGGGCCAGCGCCGAGTCCGTCACGATCTGGGGCACCGGAATGCCGCGGCGAGAGTTTCTATACGTCGATGACCTGGCCGATGCGATCGCCCATCTACTTCAGATCGATGACCCGCCCGATTGGGTGAACGTCGGAACCGGGACTGACCAAACCATTATGGAGTTGGCCCAACGGGTCGCCGACACGGTCGGCTTCCGCGGCCGCATCGAGACCGACCCGACGTGGCCCGATGGCGCCCCCAGGAAGCAGACCGACGTGACCCGCTTGCACGCCCTCGGTTGGAAACATCGCGTTGGCCTGGACGAAGGCCTTCGGCGAACCTATGACTCGTTTCTCACCGAGAGGCGCGCTGGAACACTGCGACTCGATGGACCAGACTAGACATCGTCGCACGGAAGTCACCCGCGAGTCACTCAATTTCAACCGAGGATCGGCCTCATGGCGAAGTCAGCATTGATCACCGGAATCACCGGGCAAGATGGCAGTTACTTGGCGGAACTTCTGCTCGACAAAGACTACGACGTTCACGGCGTGATCCGGCGGAGCAGCACCTTTTCCACCCAGCGGATCGATCACATCTACCAGGACGTGCACGAATCGCCGCGGCTGCGGTTGTATTACGGTGACCTGACCGATGGCCAGGCGCTGACCAACCTGGTGTTGGACATCGAGCCCGACGAGATCTACAACCTGGGAGCTCAAAGCCACGTCCGCGTCTCCTTCGAACAGCCGGTGTACACGCTGCAGACGGTCGGAGCGGGAACGCTGAATGTGTTGGAGGCGGCGCGGCTGCTGAATCAAAAAAAACCGGTTCGCGTCTACCAAGCCAGCAGCAGTGAAATGTACGGGATCGCCCCAGAGACACCGCAGGGCGAAACGACGCCCTTCAATCCCCAATCGCCCTATGCCTGTGCCAAGGCGTACGCGTTCTATCAAACGGTCAACTACCGCCGCGGCTACGACCTGTTTGCCAGCAACGGTATCCTCTTCAACCACGAGTCGGAACGCCGCGGTGAAACCTTCGTGACTCGCAAAATCACCCGCGCCGCCGGGCGGATCAAGGTGGGACTTCAGAAGACCCTGTATCTGGGCAACCTGGACGCCAAGCGGGACTGGGGCTATGCCAAAGAGTATGTCGAAGGGATGTGGCGGATCTTGCAGCACGAGGAACCGGACGATTTTGTCCTGGCGACCGGCCGGGCCGAGACCGTCCGAGAGTTCTGCCGGCTCGTCTTCGAGCAACTGGGGCTGAATTACGAGCAGCACGTCGAGATCGATCCCCGTTACTTTCGCCCCGCCGAAGTCGACCTGTTGCTCGGCGATCCTACCAAGGCGAAAACGGTTCTCCGCTGGGAGGCCACAACCAATCTGGAAGAACTGGCCCGCCTGATGACCGAGCACGACCTCGACCTCGCCCGACGCGAAGCCCACTCCAAGAGCTACGTGCCATCCTGACCCTCGACGGCATCCGCCGCGCCGTTCACAATGGCGGCGTTGATTCGGTGAACAATCGGTTCCCTACCCGGAGCGATGATGGCAAAGAAGGCGGGGGAGAAGTTTTTTGAGTATGTCGAGCCGATCGGAGATCGCGTCTTGGTTCGCAAGGATGAACCGAAGCGAGAAACCAAGGGGGGGATTGCGCTCCCCGATGCCGCCGAGATTCCGACCATCACAGGGCGAATCGTGACCATCAGTGCGGTGGTCGAAAACGACGAAGAATTGCCGCTGCGACAATACGACAAGATCCTGTTCCACCCCAAGAATGCGATTCCGGTTGACCTGGAACACGACAACCAACTGTTCGTCGTCCCGGTCGACGATGTCGTCGCCGTCTTCCGGCGCGAGCCCAAGGATGCTTCGTCCGAATAATTCAAACCGCCCCGCCAGCTGGTCGCCATCCGGCCCCGGCCATGCCTCGGGCGGACAGCGAATCGGGCGGTTGGCGGGGGCTGGTTCCCATTTGGCTTCGCGTTCTATAATCCGCGCTCGATGGGCCACACGGACGGTTCGTGTTTCCCCAAACCGCATTTTACGGCCCGTCCTTGGTGGCAGAGTCTACCCGGCGGGATCCTCGTGAGGAGTTGAAAATCCAGTGGCTATTCGTGTTGCAATCAATGGGTTCGGTCGTATCGGCCGCTTGACGTTCCGCAATTTGATGGAGCGGTCGAACGAATTTGAAGTGGTCGCCGTCAATGACCTGACCGACAACAAGACCTTGGCCACCCTGCTGAAATACGACAGCATCCACGGCCGGTATCCCGGCAGTGTCGAGTTCGACGAAAAATCACTCACCGTCGACGGCAAAAAGATCCACGCGTTGGCCGAACGCGATCCGCGCCAGCTCCCCTGGGGGCAACACAAGGTCGACATCGTGATCGAATCGACCGGGATCTTCACCGGTCGGGCCAGTGGCGATAAGCCGGGTTATGACAGTCACCTGGAGGCGGGCTGCAAAAAGGTCGTTCTCAGCGCTCCAGCCAAAGACGGCGCCGACCTGACCTGCGTCATCGGCGTCAACGACGACCAGCTCACCGCTGACCTGAACTGCATCAGCAACGCCAGCTGCACCACAAACTGCCTGGCGCCGGTCGCCAAGGTGTTGCACGATTCCTTCGGCATCGAATCGGGGCTGATGACCACCGTGCACGCTTACACGAACGACCAGAACGTTCAGGACCAGCCGCACAAAGACCTCTACCGCGCGCGGGCGGCGGCGCTGAACATCATCCCCACCACCACCGGGGCGGCCAAAGCGGTTGGCCTGGCGATCCCGGAACTGCAGGGCAAACTCACCGGTATCGCGATGCGGGTCCCCGTTCCCACCGGCAGCGTCGTCGACTTGACGGCGAACTTGGCGAAAGAGACCGATGCCAAGTCGATCAACGCAGCGATCAAAGCGGCGGCAGAAGGTCCACTCAAGGGGATCCTCTACTACGCCACCGACCCGATCGTCAGCAGCGACATCATCCACGATCCGCACAGCAGCGTTTTCGCGGCCGACTTCACGCAGGTCCTGGGCGACCGCGGCAAGATGGTCAAGGTCGTCAGCTGGTACGACAACGAATGGGGCTACAGCTGCCGTACCGCCGACCTCTGCAGCATCCTCGGCAAAATGCTGTAAGCAGCAATTAGTGTTCGCTGGGCTCGATTGGTGTTAAGCTGATGTTTGGCATCCGTTTCCCAACACCCAAGCGACACGCAAAGCAATTTGATGCGATCCCGTCTCTCGATGCGGCGACTCCCAACGTCACTCCTCCTGGTGGCCGGACTACTGGTCGTCGCCATTGCCTTTGGCTTGGCGACCACGCAGCGGCAGGAAGCGAACGGGCAGGAGGAACCACAGTCGACCAATCGATTGGCGGATGAGTCGAGCCCCTATCTGCTGCAACACGCCCACAACCCCGTCGACTGGTACCCCTGGGGTGACGAGGCGTTCGAGCGGGCCAAACGCGAGAACAAGCTCGTTTTCCTTTCGGTCGGTTACGCGGCGTGTCATTGGTGTCATGTGATGGAACGGGAATCGTTCGTCGACCCCGAAATCGCCGCGGAAATGAACGACCGCTTCATCTGCATCAAGGTCGACCGCGAGGAACGACCCGATGTCGATCAAATTTACATGACCGCCGTCCAACTCATCTCCGGCCGCGGCGGGTGGCCGATGTCGGTCTTCTTGACGCCCGATGCACGGCCGTTTTGGGGTGGTACCTACTTCCCAGCCCGCGACGGCGATCGCGGCAATGCGACCGGCTTTCTGACGATCCTGGGCAAAGTCGACGAGATGTGGCAGACGCAGCCCGAGGTGGTGCGACAACAGGCGACGACGGTGACCGAAGCGATCCAGCAACACCAAGCCGCTGGGGACCGGCCGGCGGATGGGTCGGAACATGCCGATCCCGACCAAGCTGACGTCCAAGCGGTCGCCCGCGCACTGGCCGAGCAGTTTGACCCGGAGTTCGGCGGGTTCGGGTTCTCCGAAGCCAACCCGCAAAGCCCGAAGTTTCCCGACTCATCCAATCTTCGCTTCTTGATCGACCGCATGACCCGCGAATCGGTATCGGCGGACGATCGGGAAACGGCTGAGCAAATGGTGGTCAAGACACTCGATGGCATGCTCAGCGGTGCCATGTGGGACCATCTCGGCGGTGGTTTCCACCGCTACAGCGTCGACCGTCAGTGGCAAATCCCGCACTTCGAGAAAATGCTCTACGACAACGCCCAACTCGCTCCGATCTATGCCCAAGCTCATCACACGACGGGCCGTGAGGAATACCGGAACATTGCCGAGCGAGCCTGTGAGTTCGTCCTGCGGGAACTACGGGCCGACGGAGGGGCGTTCTACAGTTCACTCGATGCCGACACCGACGGGGAGGAAGGACGAACCTATCGCTGGACCGAAGAAGACATACAACAGCTTCGCCAGCGGGAGATCCCCGATTTCAAACTGGCCAGCGAGGTCTTTCGACTCACCGAGTCGGCAAACTTCGACGGTGAGTTTCATGTTCCCGCCCCCGGTGCCTCCCTAACCACGATTGCTGAGCAAAGGGGCGAGACGTACCAGTCGCTCGATCAGCGACTGTCACCGACCCGCGAGGCGATGCTGGCGATCCGCCAATCGCGCGAGCAGCCTCCCGTCGACGACAAGATCCTGACCGCCTGGAATGGGCTGATGATCGCCGGTTTGGCTGACACCGGACGTCTGCTCGAGCGACCGGAGTTCATCGAGGCGGCTTCGGAGGCCGCGGAGTTTTTGCTGCAGGAACTGCGCACCGACGACGGGCGGCTGCTGCGGAGTCACGCCGCCGGTAAGTCGAAGCTCAATGCTTACATCGATGATTATGCATTTCTCGCCTCGGGACTAATCGCACTTCACCAGGCGACCGGCGAGGAACATTGGCTCGAGAGTGCCCGCGAGTTGGTCGATCAGCAGATCGAGTGGTTTTGGGACGAGGAGGGCAACGGGTTTTACTTCACCTCCTCCGATCACCCGTCCCTGATCGTACGGGTCAAAGACCCCATCGACACCGCGCTGCCGTCCGGCATCAGTGTGACCGCCGAGAATCTGCTGCATCTGGCGGAAACAACGGGCGAGGCATCGTATCGCGATAAGTTGCAGGTCACCCTGCGGTCGTTGGCCCCGATCTTCAAGGAGCTGCCAGGCGGAGTCCCCCGCGCCGCAACCGCACTCGCCGAAAAACTCGACAGCAACCCGTAGCACAGGCTGCCCCAGCCTGTTGTCTCACACCACGACCCCCGCGTAGCCGACGACGCGTGACGCGTCACCGTTGACCTTGGCGCTGGTGGCGTAGGCGACCTCCTCGTACGCGGTCGATTTCCCCAAGGCCTGAAGTGTCAGCAAGACAAGCGCCGC
>CAYWXT010000034.1:0-1250 GCA_964462125.1 uncultured Pirellulaceae bacterium
GCGGAAAATTTGGCGGCCCGCCCCCCCGCCCAATGCGTCCGCAATCGGATCGACTGGTCACTGAATACCGACTTCGTCGCCCCGCTGTGGTAAGCTTGCAACGCCTCGGCAAGCTCCCCCTGGCGATGGCAACAGTAGCCGTACAGATCCCAAGCCCAGGCGAGCTCCGGTGAGCATTCGATGACCCGGCGACAATGCTCCCGGACAGCCCCCCAATCCTGTTCGCTCTCCAGATCGATCTCGAACAGGTCGCCCCAGGCCCGCCGCGTCCCGGCCGGCATTCGACGCATGTCAAACATCCACTCGACAACCTGGTTCCACTCCGCGTAGATCCCTTGCGTGGCGACTGGATCGAGCACCGACGACAGCGGCTCGACCAAGGCCGCCTGAACCAGCTCGCAGCGGATCGCCTCCTCCGCGATCCCCGCCCCCAACAACACCTCGGCAAGCTCCTCGCCCGAGACGTCGCGGCAGGCAATCTCGGCCTCCGGCGGCAAATGATCGACCGCCCAACAGAGAAATCGATCGGGGGAACCGGCGGCTCGCGATGCCGTCGGTTCCGGCGAGGGCGCATGACGACGGTGTGGACCGGGCAAACGCTCCGTGACCGCGTCAAATAGAATCGCCTCCGCAAGCGTCTGCCCCCATGGAATCCAATCACCGCCGCCGTGGTACCACTGCACAACGCTCGATACTCTGTCCCGCTCGTCGAGTCGAAGGCACAGCCAATCCCCCATCCCATTGCCCAACACCGGTAGCAAGTCCGGCGGCATCAACGCCGGCCAGATGACCTCCGGAGTCCGTTCCAAGAGCACCTGCGGATCCGTCGGCCAGCCGTACTCTCCGCTCCCGCGGCCCCTCCATACCTCCTCGTCGAACCAGGCGGCCACGTCTTCAGGAAGGGTGCACCGAAACCGATCGGCCAGCCGAGCCGACCAGGCAGGTTTGGAAGCACTCGGCGGGGTCGATACGTCGGACAACTTGGTCAGCAACGAGTTGGCGGTGGTACGGTGATCACGGGCGGCTTGCAGTACAGCCCTCACTACCCTAACCCGAGACCACCGCCCGGTCAGGCTACCGAGTGGGAATGTTTGGGGGCAAGAGCTCTCGAAACGGCAATCGGATGTCGTCGGTCGTGGCTTGGGCCTGTGTGCGGCTTGGGCCCGCGCGCCGTTGGGACCCAAAGCTGTCCCCTTTGCAAGGGCACGCGCCGCGCACCGTTACCCAAAATCCCGTTACCCAAAATCCCG
>CAYWXT010000034.1:1350-21222 GCA_964462125.1 uncultured Pirellulaceae bacterium
CCGTTACCCAAAATCCCGTTACCCAAAATCCCGCCGGCGATTCGAAAGCGGACGGCGTTGCCCTCCCTCAATGCTCCTCCCGAACCGTGTACAGCCGGGCAAACTGCTCTGGGCAGACAACTCCCTGCTCGGCAAGCCGATTCGGGAGCAGCCCCCCGTCGCGGCCCGAAGCCAGCCCCGTGAGCGCATCCTGGGCGGCTGATTCCCACGGCCTGAGTTGAAGCAACGCGGCACGGTCCCGCGCCTGCATCAGGCGGCGTTCCGCCTCCGCGTCCCGGCCAAGACGTCTCAGCAACAACCCTTCACCAAACTCCGCGACGATCTGGGTGAACAAGAGCCGCTCTCGCCGCAATTGCCGCAGCTGACGCCAGCTCTGCTTAGCCCAACCCCGATCCCCTGCGAACTTGTCCCCTGCGAACTTGTCCCCTGCGAATCCGACGTGGCGGATGGCCAGCAGCATGCCGAACACCGCTCGGTGAACCCGGATGAACTGAATCTTGGTACCCAGCACGCGGTTCAATCGGCGGTCCACCTGTCGCTGCAGTTCCAACGCTGCCTTCCAATCGCCAACGTACAGCAGAGACTGCATCTCACTGAGCCAGGCGAAGTGGTCCATCAACTCGAATCTTCCCGAATGGGCCGATCGCGTCAGACTCTCTCTTGCTCGTACCAGATCGTCGGCATTGTCACGGGCCAACCAAGCCGCGCCGGCAATCCCCAACGTCGCCACCGATTCGCAGAACCGATCGCGGCGGTGCATGGCATCGTCAAGCATCCCATCGACCGTCGCGGACATCTCGGCGATGCGGCCGAGATGAAAGCAGGCCCACAAGCCGGGCCAGCGTGTATGAGCCGTTTCAAACCCGTGAGGATCGGAGATCGTCTGGTAAATCTTGACCCCCCGCCGCATAGGATCCAGGACCTCGCTCCAGCGGCAACTGCAGGCGTGGGCGAACGCCAATCCCGCGGCATGATCAGCGATCAACTTCGGGTCGCCGAGCTTTTCAATGGGAGTCTCGAGAGCCTGCAACAGTCGTTCGCTCCTGATCCGCCCCCAACCGCGGTCGTGGCACCCGAACAGGGCCGAACCGGTTGCCACATAGAGTTTCTCCTTGAAATCTCCGAATGGGACTGCCTCTGACATGCCGGCCAGGTTCATCTCGGCAGCCAACACGTTGTCCAACATCACCAAGGGGCGTTCCAATGCCAAGCACAATTGCAGGCGGCGTCGGGCCAACTTCGCCGCACCGCGTGGCGGCCGCGGCGATTGCCGGTCCGAGGTGAAGGCGATTCGCCGCAGCCCAGCCGCCAGCGACCGGGATCGAAGGGTCCGCAATAGAAGCGACCACTTGGCGAGTCCCGCCGATTTCGGTCGCGGCGTGCCGACCCGTTTGGCCAACTCCGCCAGGCGGATCCGGACCTCGTCCCAGTTTCCGGAGCGGATCAGCAGTGTGACCGCCCGCAACTCGCACTCGAAACGCTCCGGGTCGTCAACCAACCCTGCCAAGCGGTGATACAGTCGAGCCGCCTCATCGGGCCGGTTGGCATCATAAAAACAACGCGCCGCACGCCGAATGCGGTCAAGTTTTTCGGCCCCGCTGGCATAGGGAATGACACGCTTGTGCCAAAACCCGGCCTCGGTCGTGGCCAATCGGCGCTCGGCGTCTTCGGCCGCCAGAATCGCGTAGGAAACCGCCCGTCCCGGCTCCCCCGCGTCGATCAGCTGCTTGGCGATCCGGGCCGCCATCTCCTCCGGCCGGTCCGCCCGCATCAACAGCGACGCCCACTGCCGATGGGCCTCCCGGCGATCGGTCTCGATCAAGGTCGCCACGAGCCGGTCGGCGACCGAATCGTGCATCACCGATATGCACTCCCCGCCGGTCGCCTCGTCGGTCACCACTCGCTGTTGGACCAGCTCCGAAACGGCCGCCTCCACCGCCTCGGGTTGCTTGGACAACTCCCCCAATTGCTCGATCGAAACCGGACGTCCGGCCGTGACAATGAATCGCAACGTCTGCACCGCATGCTCGCTCAGTTTGGCCATCCGCCGCTGCCAAACGTGATCGACGCGCGTCACCGAACTCTCCGCCGCCAGGTCGGCCAAGACCCCGCCGGGACGAAACTCGTTGGCCAACTCCCCCAACCGAAACGGACAGCCCTCGGTTGAGGCGGCGAGCTGATGGAGCAACTCCGTTTGCACATCGGCAGCCCATCGCCGAGCCGCCTGGGTCAGCATCGCCACGCCGTCGGAAAGCTCCAATGGCCGCAAGCTGATCGTGACGTCAGGCGGAACCCGCTGTTGGTCGATCCCATCCCGCGAGACGGTCACCAGCCCCAACATGCCGCCCGACAAAGTCTGCAGTCGATCAAGCATGTTCAGACTGTCGCGGTCCGCCCACTGGACGTCGTCGATCACGAAAAACAACGGGCCCACCTTCCTCAATTCCACACTCAGCCGAGCCCCCGCCTCGAGCGCATCGAGCCGGGTCTCGGTCTCCCGAATCGGCGGCAGTTGCAGGTCAGTTTCAAGCACCGCCTCCAACGCCGGAAAGGCCATTGTCAAAATCGAACGACTGACCGGATCGACCTGCATTGGCTCCCGGTCCCCCCGGGTGTACCGCGCGACGATCGCGTCGGTGATCTGACCAAATGCCTGCATCGGTTGATCCTCTCGCCGCTGGCAGCGAGCATGAAAGACCTGCCCCCAACGCTTCGACTCAATCGCCTCCAGCAATTCTTCCAGCAATCGCGACTTGCCGATTCCCGTCCGGCCGGTCAGGTGCAAGCGCCCGCCGCCGCCAGCAAAAACGGAGTCAACCCAGGCATGGATCTCCGCCAGTTCGTCTGAACGGCCATAGAGCTCGGGCTGTCCGAGCGGCGGAAGCATCACTTGGGGAGGCAATCCGAGCCGCGCTACCCGCATCGCGGTCGGTCGGTCGGCAGGGTCGAACTCCAACATCTCCACGCAAACGTCCCGCAGCACCTCGGGAACCGAATCACTGATCCCGCGCAACAGGGTGCCGAGAACCTCGCGGTCCTCGGTACGGCTGGTCTCACTGCGAGCGACCGCACGGTGCCCGGTGATCAACTGGATCGCCTCGAGCAACACCATCCCCAAGCTGAAAATATCACTCGCCGGACCATGATGCTGGCTCCACAATACCTCCGGCGCCACATACATCGGTGTGCCGACAAAGTAGTCGCGGATGCCGTTCGGATCGCTCTCCGGGTCGAACGTGCCGACCAGCCCGTAGTCGATGATCACGCCGCGGCCCTGCTCGTCGACCATCAAGTTCGCGGGCTTGATATCACGGTGAACGAGCCCCTTGGCATGCATCAACGACAAGGCCGACGCATAGTCTCGCGTCAGCTCGGTCAACTTGGCAAACGCTGCCTCCGAATTCATCCGCGAAAATCGAGACGCCAGGTCGCGAAACGTCTCGCCTTCCACTTCCTCCATCGACAAGGCGACCAGATCATCGATGTGGTGGATCCGGTCGACACGGACCAGGTTGGGATGATGCAAGGTCATCATCCGACGAAAGCCGAGCTTCAAACGGACGAGCGTCTTCGGCTCCTCGATCCCGATTAACTTCAACGCACACGCACGACCCGCCACACGGTCCAGCGCCCGGTAGACATAGCCGCTGGAGCCTCGGCCGAGCATCGGCCCCAGGACAAAGTCACCGATCGCATCGCCCGCGCTGCGAGGAGGCGGGAGCCCCCGCGCTGCGCTCGACTGACGCCATGTCTCTCGGTCACGTTGGTCGCGAGCATCGGTCTCGCGCGATGTGGGGGGCCGTAAAAAGCCGAAACCCCCATTCCCCAGATTACTCATGGATAAGTGCCTCCAGGCCAACCACCGTAGCGAATTCCGAAACGCTGCCGTGATGGGTGACCGCCGAAAATCTCGAAAAAATTCCCCCCCGCCGTTTCCAATACCGTCTGCCGGGGGAGGCCGACGGCGCTGGCGGTGGCTGCACCACCAACTGCTACACGCTGTCCGAAATTCCCTGAGCCGACGGCGCTAACCGCGGGCTCCTCTTCACCCACGTTTTCCGACACCGTCTATGTCCTGGAATAGCGATGGGTCGGAACCGGACGCCCAGGGCGAAAACTTTGGGTCCGCCGAATCTCGGCCTCGGCCGAAACGGCACCGCAGGCCTCGCGTACCGAAGCTTCGACCAATTTGGTCAAACGCTCTGGGTCCGTGGCCACCCGCGCATTGACGACCACCTCGGCCCCCCGCGTCTGGCAGTGCGACGGAAGCGACAGCTCCGGACCGGAATCACGGCTGATCAGGTTGGCGACTCCGTGAAAACCTTCCCACAGCCCGATGGTCTTCAAGTGGGCCGTCTCCGCCCCGGCGTCGTCCAGGCGTTTCTGCAACCGGGAGACGATCCCCAGCAGCAGTTCATCCAGCGCGAAGGGCGTCTCCGAGGCGACCCGGAGACTGCTGTTGAGCCACCCCAGTTCCGCCTCTCCCGCGGCATAGATGTCGTAGTCCAACTCCAAAATTCGCTGGCCAAAGGCACCTCGCTGATCGAGCATCTCCAGCAACGCGTCGAACCCTTCGCCCGTCCTGGCCGACCCGCGCAGCACAGGGACCCCGGGCGCCTCCCACTCCAGCAAACGCTGCAGGTGATCGGTCTCGGCAGGCTCCAACTCATCGACCCGGTTGATGATCAGGAAATCCGCCTCTTCCAACTGCTTCTTGAAAATATAAGCCGCCTTGGGGGAGAACCCACCTCGACCATCCCCCCCCAGAATCCGTGCCCCATGGGAAGGCTTGAGGATCACCCCATAGGGCGCCACAGAAAATCGCTCGCCATGCAAATGCAGCAGCGGTTGCACGACGGTGGCCACCAAATCGGTGCAACTGCCAACCGGCTCGGCGATCACGATGTCCGGCCGGTCGCGCGCCTCCAACTCAGCGACGGTGTCGGTCAACTCGTCAAAGTTGCAACAGAAACAGGCCCCAGCGACCTCCCCGACGTCAAACCCCTGACTCCGCAACGTCTGAGTATCGACCAGATCCGCTGCCTGGTCGTTGGTCACGATTCCTACTTTCAATCCGCGCGCCTGATACGCTGCGGCCAAGCGGCCGATCGTCGTCGTTTTGCCGGCGCCCAAAAAGCCGCCGATCATGATGAATCGCATTGGTGCCGACATGGAAACGCTTTCGGTGTTCATGGACTGGAATCAGGGGCCTCGGCATCGATCGCCAAATCCGACATCAAGACGTGGTGTTTGAGCAACAGCTGATAACAGCCGACCCCGGCAAGCGCTCCCAAAATCGGTGCGGCCAGGTACACCGCAAAGATCCCATTGCCCTGCGGCCCAGGAAATGCCACCGGGCCCCAACCGGCAAGCGATGCAAACAGCCTCGGCCCAAAGTCGCGCGCCGGATTCAAACACGCCTGGGTCAGCGGCGCGATCACGCAGATCACCCCCGTGACGGTCAGCCCAATGAAGACGGGCGCCAGGTTACGTGGCCCGTTGGTGTTCCCTGGCTCGGTCACCGCCACCACCACGAGGGCCAAAATCGCAGTCCCGAGAAACTCGGCAAAACAAGCCATCGGAACCGTCACCCGCGCCTTGATCTCCTCGTGGTCGGCCGCACTGTAGGGCTCGTCACCGGCGGCCAGAGGAGCCGGGCTGGGGAAGTACTCGCCATAACACATCGCTGTGATCTCGCTCCCCGGTTCCCCCCGCTCGACCCCCTTGGTGAGTTCCTTGGCCGCCAACTGTGGGTGAAACAAAAAATACAATGCCGCCGCCGCGGAGAAAGCACCCAGCAGCTGCGCCGCTACATAGGGAACCACCCTCCCCTTGGGGAACAAACCCCAGCCGGCCAGTCCGACGGTGATCGCCGGATTGATATGAGCACCGCTGATCGGGCCAAAAATGTAGATCGCTAACATGATGGAAACGCCCCACACCGTTCCCACCTGCCACAATCCGGTCAGCTCCCCCATCAAGACCGCAACATGCACCGCCCCGCAGCCAAACAGGATCAACAGAAACGTGCCCAACACCTCGGCCAGGCAGCTTGCCAACAACGGACGGGGAACCATGGGAAACTCCAGAGGACGAACAACACCGCAGCAGAAGCCGCCATCGTAGCAGAGGTCGCAGAGACTTCTGGCCAGTCGCCCCCCGGCGAACTCCAATCGCCCCCTCCTAGCACTGCACAACCCAACATGCAAACGCCAACATGCAAACGCCAACATGCAAACGCCAACATGCAAACGCAAGCCTAAGTGCCCGAAATCGGCTGTCAACGTCAGAACAGCAGCATCGACAGCTTCCGACGGTACTCGCTTGTCAGCTCCGAATCGTCGGGCAAGGCGCGGAAAACTTCGACCATAGAGTAAAACGCCCCTCGCCCTCCTGGGCCAGGTGTTCCAAGACAGGTCCAAGTACCCGGCAGGGAGCGCACCAATCGGCCCAAATGTCGACGACGACCAGCCCCCAGCCCCCCCTCGGATCGCTCCACGACGTCGGCTTCAAAGCTTCTGTCGGTCGTGTTGATGAGCCAATCGCTGGGCTCAGTCATCGGTTTCTGCTGTCGCTGGAGTGCCGGGATCGGGAGCGTCCGGGATGCGGTTCAATGTGTAGTACGCGTTGGGATGCAGCAAGGGACGACCGTCGGCGCTGCGGAGCCCCGCTGCGGTGAGCTCGTGCACGAACAACTCGCGCAACCCGTCGACCTGCAGTCGAACCGAACGGCCATCTTCGGAAACTGTCGCTTCGCCAATGGCCAAATCTCGCTTCTGAATTTCGTCGCTGCCGTAGGTGGAGTGATACAGATAGGTGTAACTGTTCATCGCGTAGGACCCCGCGTCGCTTGCGGTGGTCCGGTCGACCGGCTCAGTCAGGACCAGTTCAAACCCGTCGCTCAAAGCCCGCATCTCTTGGATCTCAAACGGCGTTTTCCCCGTCCAAACCAATCGCTGCAGCCCATACGAGGACGAACCGAGACTGCTCCAACCACGGTTGGTCAGTCCCACGAACATGCTGCCGTCGGTCCCTTGGGCCATCCGCAACACCGCAGAGGCGAACCCGTGGCGGAAGGGAAAACAGGCCCCTTGGTACTCGCCGCCGACCTGCTCCAAAAAAACACGGTTGATCGACGCCTGGGTGAACTCGCCGACAAACAGTTGGCCGGCAAAGGGGCCGAACTGACCGTCGCTCGCATCGAGCATAATGTCGGTCGCCGACTGACCCGCTTTCTCATAAGGAAACCAGACCGCCGGCGGACGCAGCTGCGGCAATCGCTTGACCGCCTCCGGCATCGGCAGGCCCGCGGGGATCGAGTCGATGTCACGAATCGGTGACCCGGGCAAGTCCATCGACGCCAGCGACTCGGGATGATGAAACAAAACGCCAGAACGCATGTGGTGCAGCGAGCCGGCCGCCACCCAATTGCCTTGCTGGTCGCTGTAGAACATGTCTCCCGCTGCGTTGGCACCGATGCCGGCGGGTGAACGCATGCCGGCACAGACCGGAATCAATTCGCCCTCTGGGGTCAGCTTCATCCCCCAGCCGCGCCAACGGCCCTGGCGATAACCCAGTGTCGGATGCTCCACCGTGCGGTTCAGCTGCTCCCCTTTGAGCCCCATCCCGATGTTGAGCGTGACCCACAGATTCCCCTCCCCATCCAACTTCGGACCGTAGGCATACTCGTGATAATGCCCCGTCACGCCCCACCCTTTGGCAAGCGTTTCGTATTCGTCGGCTACCTGGTCGCCATTGCGATCCCGCAACCGGGTCAGCTCCGTCCGCTGGGCCGTGACCAGCGAATCGTTCCACCGCAACAACCCCAACGGTTCATGCAACGCCGAGGCGAACCGGTGGTAATCGACTTGACTCGGCGGCTCGTCGTAAACGCCGTCCAAGATCCAGACTTCGCCCTTGCGGATCGCGACCGCAATCTGCTCCTCGTCGAGCACGGCGATCCCGCTGACCTCCAACGCCAACCCTTCGGGAGCCGGTTGCCAATTCGGATCGCGGGAGTCGGACGCGGTTTCTGGTGTGAAAATCGAGACGATCCGGTAATACTCGCTTTCGTCCTCCCCCCACGCACGGCTCGGCAACATGCCGACCAGGAGGCTCAGCAACACCCACGCGATTCTCTGGCCCCACCTCCGCTGGCTCACGATTGAGCTCACCATTGATACGAAACCTCCAAGGTCAACTCATTCGCCACCTCCAGCGGCAGCAACCACTCGGCCCCCTCTGCCGTCTCGCGAATCCGTCCGCCACCAGCGTCCACCGCCGACCCGCTGACCTCGACGCGGAGGCCCGAAGCCGCCTCGGCAAAGGTGTCGTCCTGGCGCTCGATCTCGGATGCGGCCAGCGCGCGGAACCAAAGCTGCACTGGCTCACCGGCGCCGTCGCTTGCATCCTCGCTGGATGGACTTGCGTTTTCACGGGGACGAACCGTCAAACGTCGCGTCAGTCCCCGCGTTCCCTCCGGCATGATCCGATCTTCGATCTCCACCTCCCCGCAACGGGATCGAAACGTCGGGACGCCATCCTCGTCGACTCGGTATCCCTTGAACTGACAGGTTGGTTCCCCGAGATCAAAGGCCGGCCACGGTTGCTCCGCATCAACCAATCTCGCCAACGGCGTGGCGGTGTCCAACGCGATGAAGTCCTCCCCCAACGGTTCGGCGGGTGGGGCAAACCGGCTGAACCACGTTCCTTGGGAATCGAGAAACCGGCCCCTCCATGCCCCGGCGAGCCGAACTCGCTCGGCATCAAAGGCAATGTGCACTCCGGCTGGGAAGCCAACCGCGATCGCGTGCGTTCCCGCCGCTTCCATGAACGTTCGCAACACGATCGGGCGTTCCGTCGGCCGTAGTTCGTAATCCTGCGACCGCACCTCCTCGATCTTGCCCGGCAACGGCTGCCGATCAAGATCTTTCAAGTAGGTCCAAATCGCCGCCAGCTGAAGCTCGGTGTCCCCATCCAGGACCTTCGCGTTTTGGCTTTGCCCATCCGGAAAGAAGGTGGGCATCCGGGTCCGAGCTTTCAGACTCCCAGGGTTCAAAACAAAATCATGGAACCAATCGGGATGAACCCGATCGGCGATCCCCTCCAGATCGATGCCGACGACTCCGGGAAGGGCATAGCCGCGAAAAGAGTGACACTCGACGCAACCGGCATCCATCAATTGACGTCCTGCGGCGGCCAAGGCTTTCTGGGAAACATCGTGCTCCAGCGCAGCGGCATAGGCTTCTCGTTCGATCTCCTCCGCCGGCTTGCTCGACTCTCCGCGATCGGCTGCGGAAAACATCTCGGGCAACGTTTCAACCTGGGACGCCGGGTAGCGCGGCATGCGAATCTGCATGTGGGGTCGGACATCGCCGCTGCCCTCCAACACCTTTTTGAGCGACGGTTCCCTCAGCTTCCGACCGGCACCGGACAACGGCGGCGGCAAGCGGCCTTCGTCCCCCAAGTCAACATTGCCGACCGTTTCGAAGTGGGGCCGGCGATACCGTCCGACGCCGCCGATTTGGTCCCGCTTGTGACAGGCATAGCAGTTCAGCCGCAGCAATTCTGCGCGTAGTGATTCGGACGCCCCCCCATTCCCCGCCGACTCAGCCTCCGCTGGCGACTGGATCTCAGCGAGCGCCGTACCGATGGTTTCGACCTGCCGCGATGTCAATGCGTAGCGCGGACGCTTCGCCGCTGGTTCCAAGAGACACGAACCGGTGCCGCCGGTGTCCAAGGTCGCGAGCGATGGAGCGCGCGGCGGACGCCATGCTTCAGCCGTTTCGTCGGGCTCACCCGTCTCATGACAATTTGCGCAGCCGAGACTGAAAAACTGCTGGCGGCCGCGCTTGATTAACTTGGCGTCGGTGAGTGGCTCCGCCGGCCGCGGCGGGTGACCGTCTGCCTCACCGCTTGACCGCACGGCCCCCCCGTCACGTTCGATGAGATAAGCTGCGATGTCGGCCGCCTCAACAGCCAGTAACTTCAAGTTCGGCATCCGGCCGCTCGGTCGCGTCACCTCCGGGTCGTATAGAAAATGGGTCAGCGACTTCGACGTGTACTTGTCCGCCAGGTTGGGGAGCGGGACCGATTCGACGCGGCGGGCAGCGGAGTCGAGCCCGAACTCCTCCAGCTCTTCCGGCTCGAGTTCGTCCAGCAACGCATCGAGGGTCGAGTCGGCCGAGGGCGTCGCCTCCACCGCCGGGTCCGCGGCATGACAGGCGACGCAGCCGACCGAGTGGTAGAGCGAACGACCGCGGTCGGCATCGCCCCCAGCCCAAAATTGGTGCGGGACCGGGTTCAGCCCGCTCCCCTTGATCGCGGGAAAATCTCCCTGACGCGATCCCAGGTAAGCGACCAAGGCGTCGATCGCTGCCTCCTTCTCCGTCGCCGACATTGCGTGCAACAGATCCGGCATGGTGGTACCTGGCTTGGTCGCAGCAGGAGACCGCAAATACGCCGCGATCCAATCGGGGTGCAACCGTGTTCCCACACGATCGAGACGCGGCCCGCTTTTGGCTTGCAGCGATTCATCGTCGGCCGCATGGCAGGCTGTGCAGCTCAGCTCGCTCAGGAGCAAGCGACCACCGGTCCCGGCATCGACGTCACCATGGGCGGCGAAGCGGTCGAACGCGGCGACATGCGGGCTCCCGGAATCCTGCCGCCCTGGCTCACGGGCCAAGCCGGGTTCGCTGGACAACGCCGCTGCTGAACCGAGTGCAATCAAACCAGCCACAAGGAGCCGCAGCCCGTGCGGAACGGGATCCAGTCGATGAGGCAGTCTCCGCATTCGCTCCTTTCCCTATTGCTCGGTTCACCATGGACAATCCCGCACCAGTCTAATTGATGCCCAGCCGTAGCACAGTCTGCCAGCCTGTCGGCTCTCACTCGTCGGCCGCGGTCAGGGCGTCGATGCGCTCCTGGATCGACTGGTGGATCTGCCTCAGCTCCGCCTGCAGTTGCTGGTTGCTGCGGTACAGCCGGACGAGTGTTGCACGCCGCTGGTCGACCTGGTCCGCCAGTTCGCTATGGTAGCTGTCGATCGCCTGCGCCTCGACCTGGAACTGAGCGAGGTCTTGTTCGAGGTTGTCCCGAACCTCCTGTTCCCGCTGGATCAGTTGAATCGTTTTGTCGGTCGCGTCGGTCAACACCTGCTGTTCGAACTGCAGCTGGGTTTCGCGGTTGGCGAGTTGGTCGAGCAGGAGGCGAATCCGGCGGAGACCGAAGCGGTAATCATTCAGGGGGCGAACATAGAAGCGGTCGATTTCTCGGACGACTCCTTCTTCGACCAGCTGATCGGCGGCCTCTTCCTTGACCGCGATTCGGTCCCCGGAACTGAAGGACACCTCCCCATCGGCATGCTGCAGCCGGCTGTCGATGGCCCGCCCGATGCCATCGAAGTAGCTGTCTTCGAGCGTCTCAAACGCCCCACGCTGGTCGGGGCTATCGACCGTGATGGAGTATTGCTCGGTGAACTCGACCATCAACCAGCGGGTTTCCGGAGGGTCGTCGGAGCTGGCCCGTGACCCGTCGCGGAGGTATGCCTCCAGGGTTTCGTCGAAGGCCTCTTGCAGCTCCGGGTTCTGGGTCTCGCGTTCAAACAGCCGCCGAACCAGCTCTTCGTCGACCCGTCCGAAGAGATTTTCATCGCTCGGCTCGCTTCCCTCCGCGATGAAGGGCTGGTGTCCGTCGAGGGGGAGCAATTCATAGAGGGACCAGCGAGCCGCATCGCCGCTGGCGATCGCTTGCTGCGGTCCCTGCTCGAGCTGGCCGGTCGGCGTCAGGGTGAGCTGGTCGGGGGTGCTCTCGGCGACCTGAAACTCGCCCAGGTAATTGCGCGGAATCGGCACTTCGGCATCGGGGGCCGGTCGCTCGGCGAATCCGTAAACCACCATGCCTTGCGGCACCAAAGGCTCCGTTGGAGGTTCGGGTTCCGCTTCAGGCTCCATGCCTGGGACGGTGTCGGGCGGCGGTTGAACCAGGATGATGCCCTCGTCCGAGGCGTCTCGGAGGCGCAGATGTCGCCAGCGACGCCCCGCCTCGATCCCCATCTCGGAAAGCTGCTGCGACAGGAGGCGTGCGCCTTGGCCAACATTGGGGTCGGCGGGGTCACCGTACTTGAGTTCGTCGTTGCGTTCGCGTTCCTGCTCCAGACGATCCTCCAATTCCTCCTTTACCTCGTGCCAGGCGCTGCGGCTGCGGAGCGCCCCGGCGGTGGGAAAGAGAAAGATCACCGCGAGCAGCATCGTGATGCTGACCGCGACCAGTTGGTACCACCTCCAGTAGGGCGCGGCCTTCCAAACGACCACAAAGTAGCCGATGACCAGGACGATCAAAAAACCGAGAATCGCGAACTGCATTGATCGACCGTGGAAGAGACGTCCGAAGGGCAACACCACCCTGCGCCGCGAAGACGAAACGGAGAAGGAGCCGGCGGCACCTTCCGGATATTAAATTGGGCAATTTGGGACGTCAAGCATTTCTCGGTTATCCCAGCCCTCATTTTGAGTCTTGCTTGGGCAGTTAGGCCCGTCCAGGGGGGTGGTGGGAGGGCTGGATTCCGTGATCGGAACAACCGTCACTACCGGACCCCGATCGGCGCGTGTTGGGGGTGGGGGCCGCTGGCTGCTGTGAAGCCCACGTGGGGAGATGGCCGAGACAGATACAGATCGGACCGGTCGCACGGCTTGCGCTGGTCCTGCCTGAGCTGTCGAATCCCACGTTCCCGACGGTTGCCGTGATCACAACAACATCATCTCATTGGAAATCGCTTCGACCGCGCCGTTTTCGGCCGGTGTCCGTCATCGCTCCTGCCCTGCTGGTGGTGATATTCGCCTCGGTGGGTTGTCACCGGCAATTCTACCGGCGGCAGGCGGACCTGGAAGTCAACTCGCTGTTGGAGGAGAAGAACCGGCACATTGCCCGGCCGTCCTCGGCGGCGCCGCGGATCGACGTGGATCGTCGGAGCCGGATGTTCAACCCGTTCGACCTCGATTTTCAACCGATGCCGACGGACGACCCCGCGTCGTACCGTTACATGGAGGCTGTCGACGGGCGGCGAGGCTATCCGTTGTGGCAAGCGTCGGGGGTGACCAACACGGCGGAGAGTCCTGATTGGTGGCAGTTCCTGCCGCTCGATGAGGACGGCGTGTTGGTGCTCAACAGCGAGAACGCGGTCCAGATCGCGATGTTGCACTCCCCGGAGTACCAGGAGCAACTGGAGGATCTATACCTCTCGGCATTGGCGGTCAGTGCCGAGCGTTTCCAGTTTGACACCCAGTTCTTCGGCGGGGCCGAGGCGATCTTCACCACCGACGGTCCGCGGCGAGGCTTCGGCACTGGCAGCAGCACGACCGTGGAGGTCGGACCCTCCAGCGCCGGCCGGCGCGATCTGGCCATGCAGCGGCGGTTCGCGACCGGGGCGGACCTGGTCGTGGGGGTGGCCAACAACATCGTGTGGGAACTGAGCGGGCCCAATTCGCAAAGCGCCTCGACGGTGCTTGACTTCAGTCTGCTGCAGCCGCTGCTGCGGGGGGCTGGCCGCGACCGCGTGCTGGAGCGATTGACATTTTCCGAGCGGGCACTGTTGGCCAACGTGCGAGCGTTTGAACGCTACCGCCGCAGTTTCTTCTTGAACGTCACCATCGGCCGGCCGCTGGAGAGCCGCCCCGGGGTCAACGGCCCGTCGACCAACGTCAGCGGCAATGCGTTCACCTCCGCCGGCGGATTTCTCGGGCTGTTGGAAACGCAACTCCAGATCCGCAACAGCGAAGAGAACATCGCCCGGTTGAAGGAGAGCTTGGTGATCGCCGAAGACGCCTTGATCGAAAGCTTGACCACGATCCCCGACAACACCGTCCAGATCATCACCGAGCGGTTGCAGGTCGAGCAAACCCGCTCGCAGTTGCTCAACGCCGAGACGGGCCTGATCAATCAGCAGGTCGCCTTTCAACGCTCGGTCGATGCCTTCCTGCGGACACTCGGCCTGCCGCCCTACATCTGCGTGAGACTCGATGACCCGATTCTCGACAGTTTCGAGTTGATCGACCGCGATCTTAGAGGGCGGCGGGAAGAACTTTCGAATCTGCGTTCCGGGGTCGGGGAGATCAACGTCTCGATCCTCGACGCCGCCACCTTCGAGGAGGACCCTTCGGCGGACTCTATCGAGCCGATGGTCGACTGGACGCCGCAAATCGCCGACTCCGTCCGGGAACTCCGCGATCGTTTCGCGCCCCTGGTCAATTTCAACGAGACGCTGATCCGTGATGACATGCCGCGTGTCCGGGAGGACATCGAGCTCCTTGAGGAAACGCTGCCCGAACGAAGGACGCAAAACGAATCGTTGCGAAACCTGTATCGCCGTGAACAGCAGCAGATTTGCTCGCTGTTGAACCTCACCGAACTCGACGAGTCAGTCTTGGATATCTCGGAACTGGAGGAGTTGGGGAGCGACCTGAACGAGCGCTACGTGCAACTCATCGAACAGTTCGAGTCGTTCGACGAACAGATCGCGCAGTTGTACCAGGTCCTCGATACGCTGGTTGAAGATGGGCCGGGGGTGGACGATCCGAGAGTGATCGCGCAACAGCTCCGCGATGATGTGATCGTTCCGTCGCAGGAACTGCTTTCGGAGATCGGTGAAGCGGTGCTCGCCGCGCAGCTGATCCAGGCCCGGGCCCGTTCCGAAAGCGTGATGCTGCCGGATGTCGATATCGACGCGGCGACGGCACTGGCCATCGCCCGCCGGAATCGTCGCGACTGGGCCAACGCCCGGGCCGAGCTGGTCGATTCCTGGCGGCTGATTGAATTCAACGCCGATCAACTGGAAAGCACCCTGGACTTGACCTTCAGCGGCGACGTGCAGAATGTCGGCAGCAACCCGCTCGACCTCCGCACCAACACCGGACGACTGCGGGTCGGATTGCAGTGGGACGCTCCGATCACCCGGTTGCTGGAACGGAACAACTACCGCTCGGCCCTGATCGATTACGAACGGGCCAAACGAAATTACTACTCCTTTGAGGACACCGTTTGGCAGTTGCTGCGGGCCGAGGTTCGGCAGCTGCAGGCCAATCAGCTGAATTTCGAACTTGGGCGTCAAAGCCTGCGGGTCGCAGCCTCCCAGATCGAACTGAACGAGGACCGGAGGGCCGCCAGCGAGGCCCGCGGACAACGGCCTGGACCGACCGCCGCCCGTGACAACATCGAGGCCCTCGACCGATTGTTGCGAGCCCAGAACTCCCTGTTGAACATCTTCGTCAGCAATGAAGTCGTCCGCCGCGGACTCTTCTTCGACCTGGGAACGATGGAGTTGACCTCCGAAGGACTCTGGATCGATCCCGGGGAAATCGATACCGACATGATGCTCTCCCTGGCCGGGACCGATGCCGGCGGGATGATCCATTCCGGCCTCGAAGGTTGCGGACTCCCCCTGCGAGGTCAGCCGCAAGAGCCTGACTTCGGCATGCTGCAGGATGATGGCACCGTCATGGAGGAGATCGAAACGCCCGATGCCCCCTCGGCCCTGGAACCGGCGAGCGATCCACCGCTGGATACGCTGCCGCCAAACGAACCGGAAGGAACGATCGAAACGCTCCCCGCCGACCCCAGTGATCAGCGCCGCGACGATTCAGCGGCCGATCGATCTGCCGAGCCATCACCGTTCGCCAGTGACGCCGAACCGTTCGAGGTTCATCAAATGGGCGGCAGCGAGCAGGGCCGCGCCCAGCGGGGTCAGGAAAGGCTGGACCAAGCTCAGCCCCCGGAACAGTGGCTCCCCGAAGATCGCGTCCCCAGCAGCGGGGCTCAGTAGCGGGCGGCCGATCCAGCCGGTCCCCGCGGCCCAGTCGCAGCAGGGATCCGGTAGCACGAAAGCGGCCACGGTCAACAACGCCACCCCAAACCCGGCCAAACCAGCAACCAGTGGGTCAAACCGGCGCCGCAAGGTCGGGACGAGCGAGCGGGCGATCACGCCGCAACAGGCCACCGCCATCGCCTGGTGGAACCAAGGGTCGGCCATCCATCCCAAGCCGCGCACCAGCGGCCCGATCCCGATCAGCAGGGGAACCGCCGCGCAGTGGGCGGCGCAGCCGACCGAGAGCCCGACGCCGAGCAGGTCGTTGCGTTGGGTTCGGCAATCCCGGGATAACAAATCACCCGTCGCGGCCATCATGCCTTCCTGTCAATCAAGAGCAACCTCGGTCGAAAAACCCGGCGCGTCCACGGCGCTGGCCCAAGGCCATCGTCCACGTTTTGCGACGACCCCTCACGCCGCGTGATTCTTCCACATGACACCTGCAAATGCAACTGGGGTGCATGACCTGTTGATTGAAAAAGAAAAATTCCGGGCGGTCCCAGCCCCTTGACACGACTGTAGCCATGGCTACATTGCAGGCAAGTTGTAGCCAAGGCTACGTTTTCCTTGGCGAACAGGCAGGCGGTCCCCCTGCGTTCGCCCCGGGGCCATGCGCGCTGGCGGCGCCCCGGGCGGCGCTGGCAGGCTGCCTGCCCCGCCCGCTCCACGTGTCAATGGATGCCACGCGATGACTCGTTCATTCCCCCACCCGCCGCGGCGGATCGCGCCGGAGCGCCCGGCGTTCACCCTGGTCGAACTGCTGGTGGTGATTGCCATCATCGGGGTGCTCGTCGGGGTCCTGCTGCCGGCGGTGCAGGCCGCGCGGGAGGCGTCTCGCCGAATGGCGTGTTCGAACAAGTTGAAGCAGATCGGGTTGGCGCTTCACAATTACGAATCGACGCACAAGCAATTGCCGGCAGGCTACCAGAGCTTCGACCGCTACGACGAAATCAGCAGCCTGCCGGCGGAAGATTTTGATGCGGTGACATGGGACGCCCGCTCGGGATGGGCTTGGTCGGCGGCGATCCTTCCCTTTGTCGAACAGACGCCCCTCTACGAGTCGATCGACTTTGCGGAGCCTCTCTGGGAGCCCCGCTTCGAGGCGGTTCGCGAGCAGACCCTGGAGATCTATCTCTGTCCCTCGGCAACGGGTGGGGACGAGCCATTCACGGTGGTCGACGAGTCGGCCGAGTCGCTGGTCAAGCGGGGTAGCCCCCTTCGGCTTGGCCGCTCGCACTACGCCGTCAGCCACGGTCAGGAGGAGGCCTGGAACGACCGCTCGGGCCCCGACGGTGGCGTGTTCGGGGACGTGAGTCGCATCGCCGACGGCCCGTTTTACCGCAATTCCCAGACCCGTTTCCGCGATGTCCTCGATGGGCTTTCCAATACGGTGTTCGCCGGCGAGCACACCTCGCGACTGAGTGACAAAAGTTGGGTCGGCGTTGTCCCGGGAGCCTTCGTGCATCCCAAGTTTCCATCGCCGATCAACGGGCCGGAGTCCGCCGCAACCTTATTGTTTGTTCACAGTGGGCCGTCGGAGGGTGAGGTCGATCTGTTCGGTAACCCGCTGATCCATCCCCCCAATTTCCCAGCCCTTCACGTCGGGCAGATGCAGTCAGAACATGTCGGCGGTGCCAATCTGCTGCTTGGCGACGCCTCGGTGCGGTTCGTCACCGAATCGATCGATCGCGAGCTGTTTGCGGCCCTGTCGAGCATCGCGGGCGGGGAAGTGACTTCAGAGTTTTGAGAGACGTCATGAATCGATCTTGCCGACCGGTTGCGTTCCAAGCCAGCGCCTCAGGGCCCGTGCTTTCCCCACCTCGGTTTTCACGAGCCGCGTCTCCGCGTGCGCTCACGGCCGCCGTATTGCTGGCGATCGCCTCGACATCGGGATGCGGCCAACCGGAGTTGAAACGTGATGGCTACTTTGTCGCGGTCTCGCTCGACCAGGCATTTGAAAGGCGGGATGCGGCGCAGCTGGCCAGGGCCGATGACTTGATCGCAGAGGAGCTGGCCAGTGGCAAGATCACGTCGCAGGAGGCCGATGCGCTTTCCGACCTGGTCGCCTTGGCCGAGCAGGGCGATTGGCAGCGTGCACGGACCGAAACTCGCAAGCTGCTCTCGGCCCAATCCGACTGGTAGCGTCACTCGCGACGGGACTGCTGCCCGATCCGCCGCTTCGACATCGCTACCCAGGCCAGCAGGGCACCGGCGGCAACGGCGATCGAGCCCCACAGCCCGAGGGCGTGGATCGGTTCGGTCACGTAATGCTCCGGGCCGCTGCTCCCCTCCCCGTGTCCGGGGTGAGCTCCTGCAGGAATGGTTCCGGCGATCAGCCAGACGCCGGCCGTCAGCCGACCAATGTAGCGCGTCAAAATGAAATCCCCGATCGGTGAAGTCGTGCTCGCGAGCCGTTGTGGCCCGATCCGACGAAACTTCTACGCCGGATCGCCCAAGCTGTCGAGTCCTGACTAGCACTCGCCTCGGGGCATGCGTCTGTGCGAGCCGGCGTCCGTGGGGGGGCGGTCACGCCTCCGGCCGACCGACGGCGGGAGTCTCGGCGAGCTCGTCGAGCTCGGCGGCAGGATCCTTGACCGCTGAGGTCCCCGATCCCGATTTTGTCTGGCTCGCGATCCACAGGTCGAGTCTGCCCGTCCGGAGCAGTGCGTCCCGGCGGCGAGCCTCCCGCAGCACGGAACAGGCCTCCACCAAGAAAAAGCTGGCCACGATCAGCGAAGCCGTGATCCCGAGCAAACGAAAACTTCCTTCGATCCAGAAATAGGCAGCAGCTCCCGTCCCCAGTGCGATCACCGCCGCGGTGAATTTGAGCAACGCCTTGAGTTGGGCGTCACGCGTTTGAATCCGTGCGCTGCGGGCGATGGCGCTGTTGGCCGACTCGTTGGCCAGGTCTCGGAGGGCAGAAAATCCGCTCTCCTTCTCCGGCGCCTCTGAAATGGGCAACTGGGGCGTCGCTGGGTCGAATGCGACCGATGAATCCGACCCAGCCCCGCCGGTTTCGGGTTCGCAGGTCTCCGTCTCGACCACCGTTTCGGTGTGGCTTGGTTCGACGCGGCCTGGTTTGGCGTGCGCCGAATCGGGGTGCTCCGAAGAAAGGGACGCCGGTGGGGCCCACTCCGCTGACGAGGAGGAACCATGCACCCGCTGCAATAAGCGGTTCATATACGCTTCGATCGAATCATCATCGTCGGCATCTTGTTGTTCCGTCGCGACGCTCGCCAAGAGGTCGGTTGTGTCGGAAACAACTTCGGTCGCACGCGCCTCTGGCGGTTCCTCCTGCCATGGCGATGATGCATCCGGGAGCGTCGAAGCGGTGGCCTTCGAATCGACGTAGCGGGGCACCTCAAGTGCCTGGGGTGCTTCAGCGGCCGCAACGAGGGGCGGAAGATGCTCGTTCCCAGACCCGGTTTCTCCTGGCATGCCTTCCCCAGGTCCGGTTTCGCCAGTGGGTGTTCTGCACGCTGTCTGGGCGTTGGCCTCGCCGGACGTGACACCGTCAGCCGTTTGCCCCGCGCCGTCGGACTGTTCGAGCTCGGCAGGCTGTTCGTTGGGCCAACTCGGAGCTTTCCACCCCGTCGCCGCATCGGAGGTTTCGGCGTGGGACGGCCCGTCCCTTTTCTCGATCGCCGCGTCGTAGTCGCGGCGCAGCGAAGCGAGTTGTCCTTCAGCTGACTCCAGTTCCTCGCGCAGGGACTGCCACGCCTCCGGGGTGGGACGGCGATCTGCTTCATCAACCGCGACGTCGCGTTCGCTTTGTGTCTGCTCAAGTTCCTCGCAAGTTCGCTCGAGCGTTGCGTCAAGCTGCTCCAGTTCCTCGCGCAGGGACTGCCACGCCTCCGGAGTGGGACGGCGACCGGCTTCATCAACCGCGGCGTCGCGTTCGCTTTGTGTCTGCTCAAGCTCCTCGCGAGTTCGCTCGAGCGTTGCGCCAAGCTGCTCCAGCTCCTCGCGCAGGGACTGCCACGCCTCCGGAGTGGGACGGCGACCGGCTTCATCAA
>CAYWXT010000034.1:21322-24632 GCA_964462125.1 uncultured Pirellulaceae bacterium
CTGCGGCGTCGCGTTCGCTTTGTGTCTGCTCAAGTTTCTCGCGAGTTCGCCCGAGCGTTGTGCCAAGCTGCTCCAGTTCCTCGCGGGTCTGGTCAAGGCGATTGACGAGGTCTTCGTTGGATTCGCGGACCAGGTTCAGCTCATGTTTTGCCTTGGACAGCTCGATCGAGCGTTGTTCCACCGCGGCCCTTAGCTGTTCGACCAATGCTTCGCACTCCGTGACCCGCTGATGTTCGACTGCGGTCTGCTGGCGAGACTGTTCGAGTTCTTGTTGTTTTTCGGCCAGTCGTCGTTCGGCATCGGTTGTCAGTGCCGAGGTCGAAAGGAGCTCGAATCGATAGCTCCCCAGTCGCAACACATCACCGGGACGAAGGGTTCCCTCGCTGACCCGGTCCCCGTTGATATCGATTGGGATCGAGTAGGCGCGGAGGATGATTCGCTCCGCTTCGCGGATCAAAACGGCATGCAGTGGCAGCAGCTCGTCGTCGGCCAACTGGATCGAGCAGCCGTCGCCAGACCCGAATGTGTAGTGGGCTCCCGCCAGGCGGAGTCGACGGACCGGGGCATCGGGTCGGGTGACGCGAAACTCGATCACCGGAGCGGAGCCTGCGGGCACGCCGCGAACGCTCGATCCCTCTTGGCTCGAAGACCCCCCGAAAGGGGAGGCGACCTGCTCGGCGGCCTCCGGCGCCGGCATCGCCGAGCCCAGAAGGCCATCTGGGGGCAGCGTTCCGCTGGTGTGCTCCGTTGTCACCGTTGAATTCCCTTCCGTTCGAACCGGCCGACAAACTTGCCGGGGATTGGTCACCACCAGATCTTCGTACGCTCTTGTTCTTCGGATACTCAGGTCGAGTGAAGTGAAGAATTTTCGCGGCCGCGACCGCAACGGCAACGGCCGTCACGACTGTCAGGACCCGCTCATCTCGGCCCCGATCGGCCATTCCTCCGTAACTCGCCGCTGGAAACGGGAGCCGATTTGACGGGCCTCTTTATGATGTGGGTGGGTGTCGCCCGAGGGTGTGAACTTCGCCCTGGGGCGCGAACCTGCCGGAATCGAAGCTTCTCGTGAAACTAGATCCCGGTTTGGCACGTAGGATGCCCCAGCATTCCATATGCGCCGGGTCCCCATTACCCACGACCCAGGGGGGCGAGGCCACGTGTGCAGCCGTTCCACATCGACGAGGTGACGTCATGTCTCGGAAAGAATCACTCGCCAAGCTCCATGCGGCTTTGGTGCGCCGTCGCGATGCCCTTCGCCGAGCCTTGGACGGGGACCTGAGCCTGCTCCGGGAGCTGCATCAGCAGAAAACGGGGGATCCACTCGATGCGGCTGCCGACACCGTGCAAGACGAATTGAACAGTCACTTGGTCGAGGTGGAGAGCCGTGAGTTGAGTGCCATGGAGAGCGCGATTGCGCGGATGAACCGCGGCGAATACGGGGATTGCGAGGGTTGCGGTAAGCCGATTCCAATCACACGGTTGCGGGCGATTCCCTATGCGACCGAGTGCATCGATTGTCGGCGGCGTGCGGAGAAGGCGAGCGGAACGGGGACCGGGTTCACCGGCAACGCGAGCTGGCATCGTGTCTTTGACAACACGGAACTCGACTCCGTTTAGGGGCGTGCGGGAAAAAGGTGTCCGGTACCTTTTGCGAGGGACTCGCCCTCCGGGTGCTTTGCACAAAAGGTACCGGACACCTTTTTCCCCTTCCCCGGCCTTGGTGATGCGCTACCGATGTCGGTTTTGCCAACTAGCCCGCTCAGGCATGGCGCCGCAAGGTGATGGAAAGCTGGCCGGGGCAGGCGGACGATGCCTAGAATCGCAACACCCTGCTTTCTTCATCGCCCTCCTGCGAACGCGCCCATGGTTCGTCATCGACTCTCCCTGCCAACGCTGGCCCTGGTCGCTGTCATCATCGGCTGGGTCGGCGGCGCTTCGCCGGCCGACAGCCAGCAGCCTTCTGGAGCTCCCGGCGGCGATCTGCGTGAGGAGACCTATTCGTCAATCGAGTCGCGTCGGTCGAACGAGCCGGGAGACTCGACGGAAACGGGGTTGCTCCGCTCCGACCGCCAGCGGGCGATGCGGCTGGCCGACCCGGCCGGCGATTCCGCCTCGGGGGAAGCTGCTGCGATCGATGCCCAGCGGGAGCGGCTGTACAACGATTTGGCGGAGGAGTTCAGCGCCTTCCAGCGACTCGGGAACCTCGTGCGACGGGTCTCTCTGCTCGCCAAGCCGAGCGTCATTCATATCGAAGCGCACAAGACCGAAGAGAATGGGGGCGTCCGCGAAGCGTATGACGAGGCCGGCGCCGGCGTCGTGATTTCCACCGCAGGGGATACCTGGGTGCTGACCAACCGCCATGTGATCGCTGGGGCATCAAAGAATGAAATCTTACTGCGGACCAGCGACGGTCGGGAGCAGTCACCGTCGCGGGTGCTCGCCGATCGCAGTACCGATATTGCTGTATTGGAACTGCCCGAGACCGACCTGCCCGCGGCCCGACTCGGGGACAGTGCCGACGTCGAGATCGGCGATTTCGTGATCGCGATCGGTAGCCCCTTCGGGCTCGCTCATTCGGTCACCTTCGGCATCGTCAGTGCCAAGGGGCGTCGCGATCTATCGCTCGGCAGCCAACAGATCGACCTGCAAGATTTTTTTCAAACCGACGCAGCGATCAATCCCGGCAACAGCGGCGGTCCCCTGCTGAACCTCCGCGGCGAGGTCGTCGCGATCAACACAGCGATCGCCAGCAGCAGCGGCGGCAGCGAGGGGATCGGGTTTGCCATACCGATCAACATGGCGATCCGCGTGGCGGACGAGTTGATCCGCCACGGGAACCTGCGTCGTGGCTATTTGGGCGTCACTCTCGACCCCGATTTCTCGGCCGCCAACTTTGACACTCCTGCGATCCAGGCTGCCGGCGGGGCACTGATCAAGGACGTCCGGCCTGGCTCGCCCGCCGAAGCCGCACGTTTGCGGAGCGGGGACATCATCGTCGAGTTCGCCGGAACCCCGATCGAAAATGACGATCATTTGGTTGCCAACGTCGGACTGACCCCGGTCGGCGACCCCGTGCCCATGATTATCGTGCGAGACGGAAAGCGGTATCGCACCGATGTTGTGCTTCAGGGAATGCCGAGTGAGGAGTGAGTACCTCCGTTTCGCCGAAACGGAGTGTGGTGGCGCGGAGGACGTGTACCTGGCCAATACGCCCTGGCAGCGGAGAACGTTCTCGCATCGCCACGATCCGGCCCGGAGTACCTCCGTTTCGCCGAAACGGAGTGTGGTGGCGCGGAGGACGTGTACCTGG
>CAYWXT010000034.1:24732-31346 GCA_964462125.1 uncultured Pirellulaceae bacterium
CCAATACGCCCTGGCAGCGGAAAACGTTCTCGGCATCGCGACGATCCGGCGCGGCGGGACGGATGTACCTCCGTTTCGCCGAAACGGAGGTTGATGCGGCGAAGAGTCCAAGCTTTGCCAAGACGTATTGGCAGTGGAGAACGTTCTCGCACCGCGACGATCCGGCGCGGCTCACGCACCGGGGCGCTTGAGTGCCGCTGCCGCGGCGATCCCGGCGAGCAAGCCGCCCAGGTGGGCCCCGTTGGCAATCCCCGTGATCAGCGGCGTCATGCAGACCACCAGCCAGCCAACCAGGATCATCACGCTCGAGGGAGGAATCTGGATCGGGTAACTCGGGTCAAACGTGGGCCGCAACCAAAGGAACCCAAACAGGCCATACACCGCACCGGAAGCCCCCACGACGTTGAACGATCCCTGCAGTCCCTGCGGCAACCAATCGGGCAAGGAGACCTGCAGCGCCATTCCGGCGATCTGCGAGCCGAGGATCAGCCCGGCGTAGAACAACGATCCCTGGACCCGCTCCAGGGCCGATCCGAGGATGTACAGCATGATCATGTTGAAAGCGAGGTGGAACGTTCCCGCGTGCAGGAACATCGGCGTGACCACGCGCCAAACCTCCCCCGCTTTCAGCGACGCAAAACCGTCCCCTGTCTCCTGATGCAATCGGCGATCCACGAATCCCAGCGAGAAATAAATCTTCGCCTCGGTGGTGTAGGTCTTCCCGTCGCGGGTGATGAGCGGGTTGCCCATGTTCGTCGCGAACCCGACCACCACCGCAATCACGATGAATCCGATCGTGACCGGAATGCCCCCCTGTCGCCCCCTCCCCCCCATCCAGCTCGACCCGCCGGAACGCGCCCCCGCGTGCCGCTGCAGGGTCCGCTGGTTGCGAAGCCGCCGAGCCTGTTCGGCCGCCCGCTCCTTGCGCAGCCGGCTCGCCTTCTCTTGAACATGGAACTCCGCGGCGTGCGGGGTCTCTTGGAATCGCGCCAATTCCTCCCGAGCACGCTCCACATCCTTTTCGTCCCGAATCCACACGTCACACCCCGAACCAGAGGGCTCGTAGGAGGCCTCGATCGACAGGGTGACCAAATAGTCGACAAATCGCTCAGCCAGCGAGGAATCCGTGAGGGAGCCGATTCGGCGCATTGCAAGGGACCGGTAAGAGAACGAGGAAGTGGTATAATGGCGGGGGGAACCGGATGCGGCGGTTCGGCCGCGGGCGGTTTGGCGCAGTTGTCTGCGCCATTGTCTGCCCCGAGGCGGGCCGTTCCCCCTTAAACAGGGGTCCCAGGATCAACCTTCCCCGGAGGCAGGTTGACTTTCGCCTTGCCGTCAGCCGATCGTTGACGATAATGAAGTATCCAGCTTACCACTAGCCGATCACGAAAGAGGTCGTCCTGACAATGGCAGTTAAATTGACCGAGCGGGCCGCCGAGGAAGTCAAACGATTCCAGAAAGAGCACAACTTCGGTGACACGATGGTGCTCCGGATTGGTGTTGCCGGCGGCGGATGCAGCGGGTTCAACTACACCCTCAACTTCGACGAGAATTTCGACGAAAAAGCCGACAGCCGGTTCGACTGTCATGGCGTGCCGGTCGTCGTCGACAAAAAGAGTGCTCTGTACCTCGATGGCACCACCGTCGATTGGTACGAGAGTCTCGAAAAGCAGGGCTTTACCTTCGAGAACCCGAATGCCGTGAAGAGCTGCGGTTGCGGGAGCTCCTTCCAGGCCTGAGCCACACCTTCTGTCGCCTCTCCCCCGGCTTGATGGACACCTTCAACAGTCGCGAGCGACTTCGCTCGCGACTGTTTTTTTTACGGGGACGATGGTCGTCGGGCTGGTCCGGCGGTAGAAAGCGCCCTCCAGGTGGGGCCTCCGCCGGCCTCCCCCTTGCTTCTTGATAGCTCGCCGAACGGGAGGATGCGCCCCATGAGCGTGGTTGATTGCGAACGCTGGACCACGGCCGACTCCGAGGCGTTGTACGACATTAAACGCTGGGGGGACGGCTATTTTCACGTCTCCAGCGAGGGGCACCTGCAGGTCGCGCCGGACCGCAATCGGGCGGAAAGTGTCGACTTGAAGGAGCTGGTGGACCGGCTCCAACTCCGCGGCCTGGAACTGCCGATCCTGATCCGGTTCAACGGGATCCTGGCCAACCGATTGAAACGTCTACACGACGCTTTCCAAACCGCGATCACCGAGTACGGCTACGAGAACCGCTATCGCTGCGTCTTTCCCGTCAAGGTCAACCAGCAGCGGGAGGTTGTGCAGAAGGTGATCGAGTACGGCAGTGGTTACGGGTTCGGGGTGGAGGCGGGGAGCAAACCGGAGCTGCTCGCCGTGGTCGCGATGACCGACCCCCACATCCCGATCATCTGCAACGGGTTCAAAGACGACGATTTCATCCGCATGGCGTTGGTCGCCCAGCAGATCGGCCGCACCGTCATCCCGGTGGTGGAGAAGGTGAGCGAGCTGGACCTGATCCTGCGACACAGCCGCGAGCTCGGCGTCCGTCCCCGTGTCGGCATGCGGGTCAAGCTGGCCACCCGCGGCAGCGGCCGCTGGCAGGCCAGCGGCGGTTATCGCTCCAAGTTCGGCCTGACCGTCGCCGAAATGCTGGCGCAATTGGAGCGGCTTGAGGCGTGTTCGATGGCCGACTGCTTCAAATTGTTGCACTTTCATGTCGGCAGCCAGATCACCAATATTCGCCAGCTCAAGTCGGCCATCCTGGAAGCCTCGCGGATCTATGTCGACCTGCACCGCCGCGGCGCGGGACTCGAGTACTTGGACGTCGGCGGTGGGCTGGGGGTCGACTACGACGGTTCGCAGACCGACAGCGAATCGAGCATGAACTACACCCTGCAGGAATACGCCAACGACGTCGTCTCCCTCGTCCAAACCGTCTGTGATGAAGCCGAGGTGCCCCACCCGCAACTGCTCAGCGAAAGCGGCCGGGCGGTCGCGGCCCACCACAGCCTGCTGGTCGTCGAAACCCTGGGGGTCACAGCCCAGGGGAACGTTCATGCCCTCCCGGAAAGCATCCCAGAAGAATTCGAGCAACCGGTCCACGACTTGTGGGACACCTATCAAGACCTGACGTCCAAGCCGGCGAACTTTTTGGAATGCTTCCATGACGCCCAAACCTCGCTCGACCTCTGCATGAATCTGTTCAGCGGCGGCTACCTGCCGCTCGAACAACGGGTGACCGCGGAGAACCTCTACTTTGCGATCTGCCAGCAGATCCAAGAGATCTCGGCCACGCTAGAGCATGTCCCCGAGGAGGTCCGGCATCTCGATCGGATGCTTTCCGATATCTACTTTGTCAATTTCTCACTGTTTCAGTCGATGCCCGACTCCTGGGCCATCGGTCAGCTGTTTCCGGTCCTGCCGATCCACCGATTGGAGGAACCGCCGACCCGGCATGCCGTCCTGGGGGACATGACCTGTGACAGCGACGGCAAGATCGAGGGCTTCGTCTGCAGCAACGGCCGGCGGCGAACCCTGATGCTGCACCCCCCCGGCTCCGAGCAGCCCTACTTGATGGGGATCTTCATGATCGGCGCCTACCAGGAGATCCTGGGGGACCTGCACAACTTGTTCGGCGACACCCACGCGGTCCATATCGATCTCGATGAAGGGTCGACGAAGATCCAATCGATCGTCAAGGGAGACACCGTTAGTGAGGTGCTGAGCTACGTTCAATACGACCGCCGAGACCTGATCGGTCGCTTGCAGTCGGCCGTCGAAGCGGCGACTCAGGAAGGCCGGATCAATAACCTGGAAGCCGGGCGGGTGATGCGGTTCTACGAACGCTGCCTCAATGGTTACACCTACCTGACGGGCGAAACGGAATAGCCGCTCGTAGACCTGCTTTCAATGCACGTAGATCAGTTCGCTGGTGTTGATCACGGTCCGGCAGAGGGCGGTCAGGCCGTGCTGCTCAACAAGTTCGCGACAGAGCTCCATCTCGTCACGGGCCGGATCGCGGGCATAGGCGAGTTTGTAGACGCGTTGAATCTGCGCCCCCGGTTCCGCTCCGGCTTCTCCCTCGACGCGTTTGGCCATCGCCCCGGCCATGTCGAGAGTGAACTGGTGATTGAGCATCGTCAGGGCCTGTAACGGCGTCGTCGTCTCGGCACGCTTGGGTGTGGAGAACGCGCAGTCGGGCTGGTCAAAGTCGCTCATCAGATCGACAACCGAGGCCCGCGCGTTCTGGTGATAGACCGCCCGGCGATAGGTTTCCGGACCCGGCTCGTTGAGCGGGACGTAGGTGCAGACGTTGTCCTGCATGAAGTGATACAGCCGAAACCCGGGGCCGCCCATTGATGGATCGAGGACGCCGGCGATTTTCAGCATCGTGTCGCGGATCTCTTCGGCCGCAAGCCGTCGCGGGGGAAACCGCCACAACAGTCGCGAGTCGCCATCCCGTTGAGCTGCGGTATCGCGATGCGTCGCGGATTGGCGATAGGCTTGCGAGCTCATGATCAACCGGTGCATCGCCTTCAACCGCCAATCGTTCTCTTGCAGCTTGATCGCCAGGAAATCGAGCAACTCCGGGTGTGTCGGCTGGCTCCCCATGTAGCCGAAGTCGCTGGGAGTATCGACGATGCCGGTGCCGAAGTGATAGTGCCACAGTCGGTTGGCCAGCACCCGCGGTGTGAGCGGGTTGTCGGGGTGGGTGATCCAGTCGGCCAAGGCTTCCCGTCGGCGCGATTCCGCCGCGTCGCCTGGAAGTTGATAGCCCAGTTCGTCGCTTGCGCGGTCCACTGCCGCCAGACCGGAAGGGGTGACCTTGTCCCCTGGCCTCTGCGGGTCGCCGCCGAGGTAAATGTGAAATGGGCCTTCGGCGTCGGCGGGATTTCGAGTACCGATCCAGACCAGCGGGGAGGCGGGCACCTCGGCGAGCTCGCGGTTGACCGCGGCGAGTTCCTTCGCAAGCCGGTGCCGTTCATCCGTTTCTTCCTCGGTCGATTCACCGAGCAGCAGCCGGCGGTCGCGATGTTGCGGGCTCGCTGGCTGGCGGTCGCGGCCATGGGCGACCTCACGCCACGATTGTCCATCGTCGGAAACCTCAATGCGGTACTCGGCGACGAAGACGAACTTCGGTTGTTCCGGCGTCTCCGCATCCCGGGCGCTGGAGAAGAGAACGCGATCGATTCGCGCCGGTTTCGCCAACTCGATCGTCAAATCGGTGCCGGTGGAGATGAAGCGGGCACCACTCTTGCCGTCAATGGCGAGTTGCGGGCCGTAGGCCTCTGGGAAGTCTTCGATCCGGCGTGCCTTCCCCCGCGCCTTGGCCCCGTTTGCCGCCAGCGCCACGTTCGTCGGCTCGGGTGCATCGCTCCAAATTTCGAACTCGTCGATGCGGAAGCCGGTCGCGGCTTCCGGATTGTTGTCCTGGGCTTCGCATGCCAGGCGGACGTATTTGGCGGTGACCGGTGGAAAGGTCTCTTCCGTTCCGGTGCGATCGACCGGACGGCGCTTCCAGTCCGCTTCGTACTCTTCGATCCGAGACCTGGCCCGGTCCAGGATGTTGTCCCGCAGTTCGCGCTGTGCCTGTTCCAGCTCACCTTTTCGCCGAGTGATCGGCTCGAGTTTCGCGGCTCGTTCCGCTTCCGCTTCCGATGTTGCCAGCGGAACCGCACCGTGGCGGACTCCAGCGAACGTGGCGTAGAGCCCGTAGTAGTCTTCTTGGCTGATCGGGTCAAACTTGTGGTCGTGGCAGCGGGCGCAACCGATGGTCATACCAAGAAAAGATTCTCCGGTAGCGCTGATGATCTCATCGAGCGTATTGGCCCGAATCTGAGCAACCTGGGCTGGGTCTTGATTGCCGACGTCATCGTACGGGCCGGCGACCAGGAACGCGGTTCCAACGGCACGTTCCGGGTCGGGCTTGTCCGACACGTCGCCGGCGATCTGTTCTCGAATGAATTGGTCGAACGGTTTGTCATCATTGATCGACCGGATGACGTAATCGCGGAACGGCCACAGGTTGTTGATGATTACGTTCCGCTCGAACCCGTTGCTCTCGCCGAAGCGAACGACATCGAGCCAGTTCCGCCCCCACCGCTCGCCGTAATGGGGAGACTGCAGCAATCGATCGATCAGCTTTTCATAGGCCTGCGGGTCGGGATCGTTCTCGAACGCCGCGACATCCTCGGGCGTCGGCGGCAGCCCGAGCAGGTCGTAACTGGCTCGGCGAATCAGCGTGCGGCGGTCGGCGGGAGGATTCGGAGAGAGCCCCTGCTCTTGAAGCTTCTCGGCGATGAAGGCATCGATCGGATTGGCATCCCAGCCGGGCGGCAGCTCCGCCGGCTGCCGCGGGGCGTGGGATGCCAGCGGTTGATAGGACCACCAGTCCGTGCCAGCTTTTGCCCGTTGCCGGACGACGACTTCGTCTGGCCAGTGGGCACCGTGGGCAATCCAATCACGGAGCACCGCGACCTCCCCCTCGGCAAGCGGTTGACCTTCCTGCGGCATCAGTGGCGGTTCGCTACCGTCGCCTTCGACGAGATCGAGGACATAGCTCGCCTCCGGATCGCCCGCGACGATGAAGCCGTTGAGCTCCAAGTCCTCGACCGTGGCCAGCGACACCTCGCCCTGCCGGTT
>CAYWXT010000035.1:0-31089 GCA_964462125.1 uncultured Pirellulaceae bacterium
ATCACCTGTCCGGTCGGTCCCAGGTCCCCGGAACGCATCAGATTCCGGCGCCGATCCGAGCCCGGGCGCCGATCCAGGTGCAGGTGCCGATCCAGGTGCAGGCGACCCAGGTGCAGGCGTCCCAGGCGGAGGTGTCGATCCAGGTGGAGGTGCCGATCCAGGTGGAGGTGCCGACCCGGGCGCGCTCGGCGTGTCTGGCTCGGGGTCCTCCGGGATCTGGAAATCACCAGCGGCGAGTCGGCGTTCGTATTCCGCCCGCAGGGTCTCCTCGGTGAATTGGTCGACTTCGCGGTCGATGAAGTCGTTCAGGTTGGCAGCGACATATTCGAACGAGGCGACGTAGGGCCGGCGGAAACCGGGCTCGGGAGACTGCTCGCTGGGGAATCGTTCTTTGCCCTCCTCGTAAACGTTCGCGATTTCAGACTCGCTGGGGACCGGATCGGTTTGGTCAAAATAATCGGCGACGGACAGGCCATAGGCGTCAACGACCGCTTCGCGATTGAGTTTGAGAAAGTTCTCCCATTGCTCGCCAGGGGTGACGATCGGCATGTTATCGCGAGCGATCCCCGCCAGCCCGGCGCGGGTGTAGAGGTCGGCCAGCAGTTGGTGGCGCAGTTGGTCGTAGAGATGGTAGCGGCCGAGTTGGTTGTTGGTGCTTTCCATCAGCCGGGCGATGATCTCGTTGTCACTCATCGTCCCATCGGTGAAATCGAGCAGCCACGTCCGGATCGCGGTATCATCGAGTTCGAAGCCGGCTTTTTCGGCCTCTGAGGACCACTGCAGGGTTCGGATCGAGACAATCTCGTTGGGCCGCGATTCGATCCCCAAGTTGACGACCTGGCCTGTTTCGTCGTTATATTCAAACCCGGGCGTCCGCGGGGCACCGCCGCGGCGGATCGTTTCCTCCGCTAATTCGGACAAGAACCGGACGACGGCGTGATGGGTGCGGGTGAAGAACTCGACACGGTTTCGCGAAACGGTAACGCCATCGAACGTGGCCGCGACCGGGTCGGCCGCGACCGTCGGGCCACGCTGCAGGTAGGATTGAATCGCCGGTAAAACGACAAAGGCGAACAACGCCAGCATTGTCAGCAAGACCATCAGCGGTTTGAGGTTGCGGCGAAAAATTTCGAAAGGACTGGTGCTCATGGAATGGCTTTGGTTTCGTTGGTCGACTTGACAAGCGGGCAGGGCCGCTCAAGGTTCTGGGAGGAAGTCGCAACCGGACCGGGAGAGCTGAAAGCCTATCGCCCCCCGATTTCGAGGGTCAAGGTGAGTAAAGCTGGAAGACCGCGGAGTTCTCTCGCTTGACGAGGGGACCGGCTTCAGCGAAAACCCCCCCTCGGTTCGGTCTCGGACCTCACTTCTCGTTTCCTTCCTTCCTCCCCCAGCACGGTCTCGAACGTTGTATGGCCAAGAGCACGGGCAAGAGCCTGGTGATCGTTGAATCTCCAGCCAAAGCACGCACGATCTCCAAGTTTCTCGGCAAGGACTTCCAAGTCGAAGCGAGCGTCGGGCATGTCCGTGACCTGCCCGGCGGGGCAAAGGACATGCCCAAAAAATACAAAAAGGAGCCCTGGGCCTATCTGGGGGTGAATACGGAACAGAATTTCGAGCCGATCTATATCGTGCCGTCGGAAAAGAAAAAACAGGTCGACAAGTTGAAGTCGGCGCTGCAGGGCGCCGACAGCCTCTACCTGGCGACGGACGAAGACCGTGAAGGGGAGGCGATCAGCTGGCACCTGTACGAACTGCTCAAACCCAAAGTCCCCGTCCACCGGCTTGTATTTCACGAAATCACCCGCGAAGCGATCGACCACGCCCTGCAGTCTCCCCGGGCGATCGATGATGGGCTGGTCCGGGCCCAGGAAACCCGCCGAATTCTCGACCGCCTCTATGGCTACGATGTCTCTCAGTTGCTCTGGAAGAAGGTCGGTCGCGGCCTCAGCGCCGGGCGGGTCCAAAGTGTCGCGGTCCGCTTGATCGTCGAACGCGAACGGGAACGGATGGCGTTCGTCGAGTCGACCTACTGGGACCTCGAAGCGGTCTTCCAAACCGCCCAAGGTCAATCGCTCCCTGCCACCCTCGCCACCGTCGACGGCCGCAAGATCCCTTCCGGAAAGGACTTCGACCCGGCCACTGGGAAGCTGAAGAACGACCAACTGCTGCAGCTCAGTGAGTCCGACGCAGCGGAACTCGCCGGGCGATTGCGGGAGACCACTTTCCGCGTCTCCAAGGTGGAGGTCAAACCGTTCACCGAACGACCCCGTGCCCCGTTCACCACCAGCACCCTGCAGCAGGAAGCCAACCGGAAACTCGGCTTCACCGCTCGCCGGGCCATGCAGGCCGCTCAGAAGCTGTACGAAAACGGTTACATCACCTACATGCGAACCGACAGCACGACCCTCAGTACCGAAGCGGTCGGGGCGGCGCGAGATCTGGTCCGGGACGAATACGGCGATAACTTCCTGCACCCCGAGGTCCGGCTCTACCGCGGCAAGGTCAAGAATGCCCAGGAGGCCCATGAGGCGATCCGACCGGCCGGAACCGCGTTCCGCAAACCCGAGTCGCTCCAGCGAGAACTCGACCGTGACCAGTTCCGGCTTTATGAGCTGATCTGGAAGCGGACCGTCGCCTGCCAGATGGCCGATGCGAGGAAACAACGCATCAGCGTCACCATCGAAGGGGGCGGAGCAACGTTTGTCGCCAGCGGCACCAGTATCCTCTTCGAAGGCTTCCTCCGGGCCTACGTCGAAGGGAGTGACGATCCGCAAGTCGAACTCGCCAACCAAGAACGGATCCTCCCCGCCGTCCAGGGCAACGATCCGCTCGAAATCGATCGGCTCGACCCAAAGAGCCATACGACCCAGTCGCCTGCCCGCTACACCGAGGCTTCCTTGACGCGGACTCTGGAAGAAAAAGGGATCGGTCGACCGAGCACCTACGCCTCGATCATCGAAACGATCCAGAATCGCGATTACGTCTACAAGAAAGGAAACGCGCTGGTCCCGAGCTGGATCGCCTTCAGTGTCACGCGGCTGATGGAAACTCACTTCGGCCCTCTGGTCGACTATGAATTCACCGCCCAAATGGAGGACTACCTCGACGCGATCAGCCGCCGCGAAGGGGAACACCTCAAATACCTGCGCGACTTTTACTTTGGCGACGAGCAGGGTTTTGCCCCGAAAAACGGCCAAGGCATTGGGCTGAAACCACGCTTGGAAAGCAAGGTCGAAGAGATCGATCCCCGGGAGATGGCACGCTTCTCCCTGGGAACCCCGGAAGACGGGGACAACGAAGACGGGGAAAACCGCGAAGAGATTTTCGTGCGGGTCGGCAAGTACGGCCCGTTCCTGGAACAGGGCCAGCGGCGGGCACCGATCCCCGACGGACTCCCGCCGGACGAACTCGACCTCGCCAAGGCGCTGGACCTGCTGGAGTCCGCCTCGCGGGAGGACGAACCTCTGGGGAATCACCCCGAAAACGGCAAGCCGATCTACGTCAAGGTGGGGCGGTTCGGCCCCTACGTCCAGCTCGGAGAGAACGACGACGAAGAGAAGAAAAACCGGTCGCTGCTGAAGGGCATGTCCCCCGACGATGTCACCCTGGAGACCGCTTGCCAACTGCTATCGTTGCCCCGTGAACTCGGCACGCATCCCGATTCGGGCGAACCGGTGGTCGCCAACGATGGACGCTACGGACCCTACATCAAGTGCGGTTCGGAAACGAGGTCGCTGCCCGAAGGCCGCTCGCCACTGGAGGTCGAACTGCCCGAAGCCTTGGAACTGCTCAAACAGCCCAAGACCCGCGGTCGCGCCGCCCCGAAAGAGCCGATCAAGGTGTTCGAGAAAAAGTCCCCCGTGACCGATCAAGAAGTCAAGCTGCTGGAGGGACGCTACGGACCCTACGTCACCGATGGCCAAGTCAACGCCTCGATCCCGCGAGGGAGCGATCCCAATGAATTGACCTTCGACGCCGCCCTCGATCTACTCGCCGAACGGGCTGCGAGAGCCCCCAAGAAGAAGGGAACGAAAAAGAAGGGGGCGAAAAAGAAGGCCGCCACGAAGAAGGCCGCCACGAAGAAGGCCGCCACGAAGTCGGCGAGCGCCAAAAAGAAAACCGCGAAGACGAAAAAGAAAGGGGCCACCCGCAAGAAGTCGTGACACGCGGAATTCAGCCCCCAACGTTGCCCGCCGGGGGAGCCTAGTCACAGCAGCGTGCCGGCATTATTTTTTCGTCAACCACTCCACTCTCCACCCCAAAACACATCCCCACCCGATCACACGAGGATCTATCGATGGCAGGTACCGAACGGGCTCGCGAAATTCGCCGATTGCGCACGCGACGGAAGAAGGTTCGGTTGCTGGTCGATCGAGCCAAGAAAGGTTCGATGGACAAGTCCGAAGTCGTCCGCAAGCTGCGGCGATTGACCCCAGGGGCTGACGTCATCATCGCCCGCGAAGGACTGAAGTGACGCAGGCCGGATGAGGCGACCAGATCGCCCCTGAGCGGCCCCGTCGCGATCGACGATCTTCGCCGCCGCATTTTCCCTCCCGCCGATGAACCACTGAAACGGTTGTCACGTAGCGGAGCGAATATCCAAGCCGGACTCGTAATGGAACCACTCATGACCTCCCCTGACGAAACGCGCACGCCGATGATCGAGGCGGTGGGGCTCAGTAAGTTTTACGGCCCGTTCGCCGCCGCCCGCGATGTGACCTTTTCGGTCGGGGAAGGCGAGTTGGTGGCGTTCCTGGGACCCAATGGGGCCGGGAAAAGCACCACGATGAAGATGCTTACCGGCTACATCGCCCCCAGCGAAGGCCACGCCCGGATCGCCGGTCACGACATGATGGAGGACCGCCTCGCCGGCAGCCGGCGGCTCGGCTACCTGCCGGAAAACGGCCCGCTCTATCCCGAAATGACCCCGGCGGGGATGCTCGAGTTCTTTGCCGATGCCCGCGGGATGTCGTCAGCCGAGAAACGGAACCGGATCGAAGCGGTGGTTGATATTTGTGATCTCTCGACGGTGATGCAGAAGCCGATCAGCAAACTCTCCAAAGGGTTCAAGCAGCGGGTCGGGATGTCGCAGGCACTGCTGCACGAGCCCGACGTGCTGGTTTTGGACGAACCGACCGCCGGACTCGACCCCAACCAGATCCGGGGCGTTCGTAAAACGATGCGGCGACTGAGTGAAACCAAGACGATTTTGCTCAGCACGCATATCCTGCAGGAGGTCGAGGCGATGGCCAGCCGCGTGATCTTGATCAACGAAGGCCGGAAGGTCTACGACGGCGACGTCGGCGGACTCCGCACCTCCGGTGGCGGCGACCTCGACGATGCCTTCTACAAACTCACGCAACAGGAGCAGGGCATCGCCTCCTGAGTTCGCTTTTCCCCCTTTCGAATACAAACGCAGTCACTGCCTACACCATGGTTCTCAATAACGTTGCCTCGGCGCTTGCAAGTCTCCTGATTCTGGACGCCATTTTCGTCCTGATTCTGGCGGTAATCGTGGCGGTCATCTCGGGCGCGAAACGAGTGGCGTTCGCCGTCATGAAACGCAACTTCGTCGGTTACTTCAGCAACCCGACCGGGTATGTGTTCCTCTGTATCTTCGTCTTTTTGACCTCCGTCGCCGCGTTTTGGCCCTACGCGTTCTTCAACGCCAACCTGGCGACACTCGATCAGCTGAACTATTGGTATCCGCTGATCATGCTGGTCTTCATCCCGGCGATCACGATGAGTATCTGGGCCGAGGAACGGCGGCAGGGAACCGACGAACTGTTGCTGACCCTGCCGGCGGACGATTTTGATATCGTGATCGGCAAGTATTTGGCCGCCGCCGCGATCTTCACCGCCTCGCTGCTGTTCAGCCAGCTCAGCACCTTCATTACCCTAGCGGTGTTGACCGAGGGCGCACTCGATACCGGGCTGATCTTCACGACCTATCTCGGCTATTGGTTCATCGGGCTGACGATGATCGCCATCGGCATGATCGCGTCGTTCCTGACCGGCAACCTGACGGTCGGCTTCATCCTCGGTGCCCTGTTCAATGCCCCCCTCGCCTTTGCGTCCCATGCCGATGCGGTCAGCCCCAGTCAGCGGCTGGCATCCTGGCTGCAATCGAGTGGGATCGCCCGACCATTCGATGACTTCGGGCGGGGCGTGATCAGCGGGGCCTCGGTGCTCTACTTCGTGTTGGTCGCCGTCGTCGCCCTCTATGTCTGTATGGTGCTGATCGGGCGTCGCCACTGGACCGGGGGCAAGGACGGCAACTCGATGGTCTGGCACTACCTCGCCCGTGTGCTGGCCCTCGTCGTGATCACCGGCGGTGCGGTGACCCTGGCGCGGCAACGCGACTTTGTTCGCCACGATAGCACCGACGGCAAGGTCAGCTCCCTCTCCCCGGCGACCAAACGCCTGATCCGAGAACTCGATTCCGATCGGCCCATCGTGATCGATGCGTTCATCAGCTCCGAGATCCCAGAGCTGTACGCCAGAACCCGCTATGAACTGATCAATCTGCTCAAGGAATTCGAAGCAGAAGCGGCCAAGCGGGGGCGCGAGATCGAGGTGAATCTCTATGACGATATTGAATTGTTCAGCGAAGATGCGGCCCTGGCCGCCGAACGGTTCGGCATCGAACCGGTCACCCGTATGGTGCGCGAACGAGGCTCCTATAGCCAGCAAGAGCTGATCCTGGGCGCCGCCTTTCGCTCCGGATTGCAGAAAGTCACCGTCCCGATTTTCGAATACGGGATCCCGGTCGAGTACGAATTGGTGCGTTCGATCAACACCGTCGCACAGGGCGAGCGAAAACGGGTCGGGGTGGTCGACACCGATGCCCGCCTGATGGGCGGCGTCGCGATGCAGGGAATGTCGATGCAGCAGGTCGAGCAACACCCGCTGATCAACGAGCTCTCCAAACAATACGACGTGGAACAGGTCGACCTGAATTCCCCGCTCGCGACTGGCGACTACGATGCCCTGCTCGCCGTCCAACCCTCCTCGCTCGACCCGCCCCAGTTCGACCGTTTGATCGATGCCATTGGCGCCGGGGTCCCGGTAGCGATTTTCGAAGACCCACAACCGGTCGGGACCGGCTACATCACACCGACCGGGGCCCCCAAACAATCACCCGGCGGAATGATGGGGGGCCAGGGTGGACCGCAACCCAAAGGGGAGATCCAACAACTTTGGGACATGCTCGAGGTCGACGTCCCGGGCCGCCCCGGAATGCAGGGGCTCTACAGCCCAGACGTCGTGTGGCAGCAACACGAGCCCTATCCCAACCTCGACGCCGCAACCCCGCTGTGGGTCTTCATTGACGAAGCGGCACCGGGGATCGAAGCGGAAGGGGAAGCGCTCAACAACGAGCACGCGATCACCAACGGCCTCCGCCAAGTTCTCGCGATTCTGCCCGGTGGGCTCCGGGCCAAGCAGGACGCGACGCTGCAGCATACGCCGTTGCTGACCACCAGCCCCCACAGCGGCACCCTCAGTTCCGAACGCGTGCAGCAGCTGATGAACCAGCCTGGCTCGCTGCTCCGCGAACTGACCAACGTCCAGCCCTCCATTCCGATCGCCATGGCGATCGAAGGAAGCGGGACGTCTGCCGAAAACGACGAGGCGGACGCAGACGACCCCGCGGCGGCGGAGCAGGATGCCGCGGCGACAGGGACGGACATGCAAGTGGTCTACGTCGCCGATGCCGACATGATGCTGCCCGAGTTCCTGTTGCTGCGGGCCGAGCCGGACCAGGTGGCCGACCTGCGGTTCCAGTTCCAAAACGTCAACTTCATCCTCAATTCCATCGATTGGCTCGCCGGAGAAACGGAGTACATCGAGGTCCGGCGGCACGAACCGATTTTCGCCAGCCTGAGGATGATCGACTCGGTCAAGGAACGGGCGACCACCGCCGTCCGCTTGAAAAGCAATGAGTTCCAGCAGGAATTCGATGCGACGATCCGGGAGGCCCAAGAAAACATGGACTCGGAACTGCAGTCGCTGCGGGAGGAGATCGACCAGCTCCGCCGAGAAAGCGAAGACGGCAAAGTGTCCCAAGCCGTGCTGCAGGAAAAACTGACGCGGTTCCAGATCAAACAAGAGGCTCAACAGCGGGCGCTGGATGTCAAACGACAAAAGTCCGAGCGAGACCGGGAACGGCGGATTCAGGAAATCCAGCGTTTGGCCGACCAGGAGGTCACCGCGATTCAAAACCGCGTTAAGACCGCTGCCGTCCTGCTCCCCTGTATTCCACCGCTGATCATCGGCGTGATCGTGTTCGCCTCACGACGCCTCCGCGAACGCGAAAACATCAGCAAAAATCGATTGCGATAACCGACGCACACGAGACAATCCCGTGAACGAAAACACCAAGACCGGAATCTTCTGGGGCATCGCCGTCGTTTTGTTGGCGATCGCCGTGTTTGTCACTTGGCCCACACGCGATCGCAGTCGGGAAAGCCTGGTTGCCGGCCGGCCGCTGTTCGAAGAGTTCGAAGATCCGTTGTCGGCCGCGAGCCTGCGGGTCGTGAACTTCGACGAAATTCTCGGACAACTCGATACCTTCGAAGTCCGCAAGGATCGCGAAACCGGGATGTGGACCATCCCCTCGCGGCGAGGCTACCCGGCCGACGCCGTCGAGCAGATGCGCGATGCCGCCAACGCCCTGGTCGGGCTGACCATCCTCGATGTCCAAACCGAGAACAGCGAAGACCATGACGACCTCGGCGTTGTCGAACCCAAGCTGGAAGACCTGGAGGTCGGCGACGAAGGCGTCGGTCGGTTGGTGTCCTTCAAAGACGAAGCTCAGAAAACCATCGCCTCGCTGATCATCGGTGACCCCGTCGAAGACGAGGAAGGGAAAATCTACGTTCGTAAACCGGGCCAAGACCCGGTCTATGTCGTCAGCCTCGACGACTCGCCACTGTCCACGCGGTTCGCCGATTGGATCGAGGAAGATCTACTGCAGCTCAGCAGCATCGATCTTCGCGAGATCGAAATCAAGGACCATAACGCCTCGCTCGGACTCGGCGGTGTCTCCTTGACCCGCAACTACACCGCAACGCTGGAAACCGATGGCTCCGAGTGGAGCGTCAAACAAGTTTTGGTTTACGATCCGAACAACCCGCAAGCGGCGCCCACCGAAGCCTCCCCTGACGAAGACAGCCAACCGAACCAATCCAAGTTGGACGAATTGAAGGACGCACTGGATGATCTCAAGATCGTCGATGTCGTCCGCAAACCCGAAGGGATGAGCGCCAACCTCAGAGCCGACAAGGAACTGGTGGCCGACGACGAAGCGGTCAGCTCCCTCGCCGAACGCGGTTTCATTCCCCTGGAACGCGGAACCAATGGCGAGTCCGAAATCATCTCGGCCAACGGCGAACTGACGGCCACCTTGCAGGATGGTGTTCGCTACGTTCTCCGCTTTGGCAATGTTTCCGGCGTTTCCGAAGAGGACGAAAATGAAACCGGCGACGATGATTCGCCGGCCGTAGGCGTGAACCGTTACCTCCTGGTCACCGCCGAAGTCGACGAGTCACGCTTCCCGACGCCCGAACTCCAATCGGTCCCGGAAACGCTCGAAGATCTCGAACAACTGCTCGGTGCTGATTCGCCGCAGGAAGAGCAGCCTGCGGAATCGCCGGGCGATCGACCGTCAGAAGACGATGCCGACGACAAAACGCCGACGGACGACAGCGACGAGCCGGACAGCGACGAGCCCGCCGAGGAGCAGGACGTTTCTGAGCCCCAGTCGGAAGAGCCCGAACCATCCGACGGCAATGATGGTCCAGAAGATGACGGTCCCGAAGGCGAACCGACGAGCGGTGAACTTGAGAGCAGCGGCAGCGGCGAAGCCACCGGCAGCGGCCAAGGCCAGGATCCTTCCAGCGACGCAGAGCCGGAAGACGGAGAGCCCACAGAGGACTCAAGCTCTGAGGATCAACCCAGAGATGAACAAACGCCCGCCGACGACGACGTCCCGCAGGAGGAATCCCAGACCGACGACGGGGACATGCCTGAGGATGACGCCAATGCGGACGATTCGGGCGCGGAGAACGAAGAGGGCGATGATCAGGACGCCGATGAGGACGAAGATGCAGCTGACCAGGACGCCGAGGCCGAAGACGCAGATGACGACCAGGACGCCGAGGATGGGGACGTCGATCAACCAGCGGATTCCGAGCCGATGCCGAAGCAGGTGCACTCCGAACTGGAAGGGCTGACCGAGGAGGAAAAGCTGGAGCGACTGGAGGCGGAACAGGAAAAGATCACCAAAGAGAACCAGCGGATTTTAGATGAGCGGAATGACCAGATCGAGGCCGCCCGTCGTCGCGTCCGAGCACTGAATGCCCGCTTCGCCGATTGGTACTACGTGATCCCCGAAGCGACCTACCAGAGACTGCGTATCCGGCGGTCGGAGTTGTTCGAACCGAAGACCGACGACCCGCCACAGTCTCCTGACTCCCCGCCGGTCAACCTGCCTAATTTTGAGTCCCCCATTCCCGGGACGAACTGAGCCGCGGCTCCGCACCGTCAATCGGCATTCCCCCGTTGTTGATGATCTCGAGCGTGCCCGTAGACAGCTGGGTCATCGCAGTTGGAGGACGCTGCGGATGCGGGCGGCAACGGTCGGGTCGGGTTCTTCGGCCATCCGAATCCGGAGTCGGCTTTCGATGCCGGGATCGGACATGGTGGCCAGCGCCGAGATCACCCGTAGCTTGACGTCGCGGTTGGAGTCTTCGAGCAGCATCAGCAGCCAGGGGCGGGGGTCGAGGCGGCTTGAGCGGGTGATCGCGTCGATCACCTCCAAGCGGGTTTGCAGGTCGGTCGAGGCGACACCGGCGGCGATTTCAATTTCGTGCTCGTCCAAGCCGCGCCGTGTGAGTTCCTCACGGGCCTGTTCTCGCCGCGCCGGGTCGTCACTTCCCAACCAATGGATCACCGAGCGGTCATCGAGCATTTCGAGTGGCGAGTTCACAAGGTGGCTGGCGGCTTGTGCTGCCCCTTCCCGCTGGCCCGCATCCCATACGTCGTCGATCTCCCGCAATTCGACCGTTTCGCTTTGCTCGATGGGGCGCATCCGGACCGCTGGGGTCGTGGTCGCGGAAGGTTGATAGATCGACGGGGCGCGGTCGGACTCGTCGGCATCCGCCCGGTCGGCGTCTGTCGAGCCGCCATCCGACCGCCGGTCTCCGGCCGCATCGCCGTTGCGGGCGGAATCACGCCCGTCCGCTCCGTCGACCCACTGGCCCGGCGTTGCCCCCGCTGCCGTCGCCGTCGACCGGTGGGCGCCGTCCTCGAGCATCTCCACCGGCAACGGTTCCATGCGGCTGGCAACGCGAACTGGGCGCGGCGAGTCCCCAGGGGTGCTGTCCAGAACGCTCGGGCCGGGACGCGCGGACAACGACAGTCGCGAGAGGGTATCGGCGGCCAAACGGTGGAGTTCCTGCGAGGATTCATCCTTGCGGTCGACCGTCTCCATCATCATCCGCTGGGCCAGCCCGCTTGCCCATCCGGTCCGGTCATCGGGCAGCTGAAGGGCCTGGGCTTCGAGGGCCAAGATCATCGTCCGTTGTCGCTCCAGCATCTGCGAGCGGCGAAGCGTTGTCCACTCATCCTGCAGTCGTCGGAGCAGGTCATGGGCGGTTCGGGCCACGGCAATGTCGGGGTCGTTCATGGTCGTGACCAGGAACGGGATCGCCAGCTCATCGAGCTCGGCGATCTGCGCCAAGCGATCCCGTTTCTGTTCCGCCTCCAACGATTCGAACCCCTCGGTCAGTCGTCCGAACAACCATCGCCGGCTTTCACTCCCGACCAACACAATCACGGCAAAGGCGATCAGAACCACCAGTAAGATTTTGAGCGCCGAGGCCAGAGGGCGCATCCCAAGGCGAGAACCGACTGCGGCCGTTGCGAAGGGATTGGGAACGTTCGACGATTCACCTGCAAACATGACGAAACGACCTGGCGGGAAGGGAGGCTTGGCTGGAGCGGCGCGACCCTCTCCAATGAAGCCTGGCGGTCGGATTGTCGCGGCCGACGCGACCGCACGGCAAGATCAGTTCCCGCCCCCCGCATGACCAGGACCAAAACCATGGCACCGTTCGCTGCTGGCACGCGGTTCCTGAAGGCTAGGTGGCCGTCGGCTTGGCCGACGTTTTTCGTGGTGATAGTTTGCGGGGGGACGGCTTGCTGCGCGGTTGCCGGGTGGTGCGACGATCGGGACGAAGGCTCGGCGGGAAAGTTGCTCGCACCTGGACAGCTGCCGGAGCCACCGGAGGAGTTGGCTCGTTGGCTCAAGTCGGCCGGGGTCACGTTTCGTGTCGGCGGCGCCCCGCCGGCTGCCGAAGCCTCCGCGGGGGAACGATCGGATTCCCGCCTTCCCGCGGAACCGGAACCGTCGGCTGAAGCGGAGCGGCGGTCGGAGGCGGCCAATCGCGTCGACGCCCTGACGCGTTACCGAGTCGCGTATGACTATGAAACCCGAAGCCGTTGGCGATTGGAGGGCCGTGGACAAAACCGTCAGCTGGTGGTGACGATACGATTTCGCAACGTTCAGTGGCGGCCGTCGCACGTGATTTGGTTTCGCCAGTCTCCTGCGGTGAAGTCGTTTTGGAACCATCCGCTGGTGCGTCACGAGTTCGACCATGTCCGACTTTCCGGTGACCGCCGCTGGCGCGATCGTTTCGTCGCGATGCTCGACGAGCAACGCGTGTTGCGGATCCCACTGGCTGCCGACGAGCGGATCGATCACGAGCGGGTCCGTCGAGCGGTCGACCGGCATGTCCAGACGGTGTTCGGCAAGATCGTCGAACTGATTGACATACGGTACCGAGAGCTCGACCGCCTGACCGGCCATGGGACGCGTCCGCTGCCGCCCGATTCGGAACTGGCTGGAGGCCTACGCCGATCGGCGGTCATCGAGAGTGAACGCTAGAAAGAAAAAAGGGGTCAGGACTCGTTTTGCCCCGGATCCCGATATTTTTTTGGCCCGGCACGATGACAGACTCCAGAATTGACTATGCTGAGAGGATTGTGCGGCTGGTGATTTCCTTCCACAGGAATTCGACGATGCGTGTTATGCAAGCGGGTGCGGTCTGGACTTTGGCTCTGGGGTTCGCTGTTGGTGTGGTCGGCTCCGACGCGAGAGCCGAGTTCGTTCTGCAGTTCGGAAGCGACGGTGTCCCGGGGAGTGATTCTTTCAGTGTCCGTGGTGGCGATCCGTTCGTGCTCGACTTTTATCTGACCCAGACCGGGTCGGAGGACCGATTGGATTCAAGTTCCACGGGGCTGGTCAATGCCGACTTGACATTTGCGTTTGACGGAGGGTCCGGCGTCGCCCTGGCGGATTTCACGTTGGGGCCTGGATTTGTCGATGATCAACAGGGGAACACGGGGATTGAAGGTCGGACCCTGCGGTTGGCTCAGGTGGACGAGACCCTTACGGGTGAGACCGGAGTTACCACCGACCGTGACGGAGTCGCGGACGATTCCGTCCTTTTGGGCCAGGGCACCCTCGCCATCGATCCCTTCACCGACGGAGACTTTGACCTGAGCCTGGGACCGAGCGACAGTCCGTTCGCTTTCGCACTCGCCAATCCGGACGGTTTCCCGACCGAGCTGACCTTGGCATCCTCGACGGGGACACTGTCGGTCACCGCCATACCCGAGCCTGGAAGCCTCCTGGCTCTTTCGGTGCTTGCCGTCGGCGGCGTGGTGTACTGCCAACGTCGCAGGATGGCGCCGACGAAGTAGTCGATTGCGCATGCCGATGCCGTTCCTGGGTGATTGCCGTACTCACCGGGGCGAGGCGATGAGCACTTCTCGTTTGCCTCCGGGGGGACCGGGGACGCGGGTGAGCTGCAAGCCGGCGTGCTGCATCGCTTCGCGCACGTCGCGGCTGACGCAGTAGGTCACCAGGCGGCCGGCGGGCGATAGCAGCTGTCCGAGGCGGGTGAAGACTGCGGCAGACCACAACTCGGGTTGGCGTTGGGGGGCGAAGGGATCGAAGTAGATCGCATCGAACGGTTCGTCCGATCTCGCCTCCCAGCTCCGGGCGTCGGCGATGTGGACGACGACTTGAATTTCGTCCGCGGGGTGCCAGCGGTAATCGCCGAGGGGGACATTGTCCGCGAGCGTCTCGCGCCAGGCCAGGAAGTCAGCGACCAGTTGGGGGCGTTCCCCCCAGTGTTGCGGCTGGAGTTCGCGGAGCACCTCCGCCGATGGCCAACCAATCTCGATCGCCTCGTAGTGCAATGGTGTTCGGTTCGCCAGGGCTTGGTCGAGCGTCAACAGCATCGCCATGCCAGTCCCGAGACCGACCTCCAGGACCCGGGTCGATTGACGCGCGGCCAAACGCCGAGTCACGCCACTGTTGTGAAGATAAACGTGGCGGGTCTCGGCGAGCGCCCCTGAGCTGCTGTGGTAGGTGTCGAGCGAATCGCCGCGGACCAGGGTGCGGCTGCCGTCGTCGGTGATTTCGACTAACAAGCTCGGGTCGGCGGCGGGCATTCGGGGACGGGAGCGCGTTGGCATTTGGTGCACAGCGTTTGGTGGTTGAGGCCGCGGAGTGGTTGGGGGCGTTCCTGCGCCGAGGGTGGGAACGAGCTGGGTCGGGGAGCATCGTGGCGGCGGCTTATGCCAAGGTGAGCGTCCGGCGTTACACTGTAAGGTGGGCGGCGCGGAGGGGAAACAACAACAAGCTTCTATGGGAACGGGCGGTTGGGTTCAGTTACTGGAACGGCGGCGGATAAACAGAATGGCGAATCGGATCAGCAGGAGTCGACCTGGGCGGCGGACAAGCTCCATTCGCGGATTTTGGCGGTCCGGGATGCGCTTCGTGCGGTGATACGTGGCAAAGACGCGGTGATCGACGGGGTTCTGACGTCGATACTGGCTGAGGGATCGGTGCTGCTGGAGGATGTCCCTGGGGTGGGAAAGACGACGTTGGCCAAGTCATTGGCGGCGTTGATCGAGTTGAAGTTTCGTCGCATCCAATGCACGCCTGATCTGTTGCCGGCCGACATTTTGGGGGGAGCGATCTATCAACCGTCCAGTGGCACGTTTGAGTTTCGTCCCGGGCCGGTCTTCTGCAACCTATTGATCGCCGATGAGATCAATCGGGCTTCGCCGCGGACGCAGAGCGCATTGTTGGAGGCGATGGCGGAGTCCCAGGTGACGATCGACGGCACACGGTACGATCTTCAAAAGCCGTTCATCGTCATTGCCACCCAGAACCCGCTGGGGTTCGAAGGCACCTTCCCGCTCCCCGAGTCCCAATTGGACCGGTTTTTGATTCGACTTTCGATGGACTATCCGGATCTGGAGAGTGAGGTGGCGTTGCTGCTCGACCAGGCGGTGTCGGATCCGGGTGAGAGCTTGACTCCTTTGATGCACGGGGATGCCTTGGTGGCCTTACAGCAATGGGTGCGGCGGGTGACGGTTGACCGCAAGGTGGTGAGGTACTTGGTCGAGATCGTTTCGGCGACGCGTCGTGATGCTCGGCTGCAGGTGGGGTGCAGTCCTCGCGGCTCGAAGATGCTAATGCGTGCGGCCCAGGCCCGGGCAGTGCTTCACCGTCGTGACTATGTGCTTCCTGACGACATCCAAGCATTGGCAGCGAGTGTGCTTGGTCATCGCGTGGCGGTTCGAGGGATGCCGACACGGATCGCAGAGGTGAAGGAGGTGATCGACGACATGGTCGGGAAGGTCAAGGTGCCTGTTTGATGAGGCATGTCGGGAAGGTCATCGGGAAGATTGTGTGGTTCCCGGTCGGCTGCGTACTTGAGTTTCGTCGCAGTCTGACCGCCGCCTCCGCCACCCTTTTATTCTTCTTGGTGCTGACGTTGAATATTGTTTGGGGGTACCCCTGGATCGGGATGTTTTCGGTATGCTTTTCGATCCTCCTGGTCGGATGGGTGGCCAACCGGATCTTTGCCCCGCGCGGGATCCGCGTCAGTGTTCGGTTACCGTCGTCGGTGATGGCGGGGGAGTCATGGATGGTTCGGCAGCACCTGGAGAATGCCGGACGTATGCCGGCGATGGAACTGCGAGTCCGCTTGGCGGGGCCGTCCGCACGGCGAGCCGGGCTGCATCTCGGGCCTGCCGACTGGGTGAACCTGATTTCACCGCGTGAGCGCGTCGAAATTCCGGCAACACTGTGCATCGATCGCCGTGGTGTGTGGCAGGTTCCGGACGTGGTCGTGGAGTCGTTTTTCCCCTTTCAGCTATTCCGCGCGATGCGGCGAATCAAGATCGGAGCCACGATCGCGATCACGCCACGGTTGCTGCACGCCTCGGAGGAACCGGCGATTCGGGCGGGGCTGACTGCGGTCAGCGGATTGGCGTCCCAGCAGGCCGCGGGATCGTCTGCCGAGTATGTCGGTAGTCGCGAGTACCAGACGGGGATGACGGTCCGCCACTGGGATTTTGTGTCCTGGGCACGGCTGGGGCGTCCGATTGTCCGCGAGTTCACGACACCTGGACTGCAAACGATCGTGATCGTGGTCGACACGGGCATCGAGAGGCTGAGAGGATCACTGCGGTCGGGGAAAGCCCGGCGTCGTCTTGAGGCGGAGCAACGGTTCGAACATTTGCTCTCGGTCGCGGCGACGGTGTTGGTCGAACGGGGGCGTGGTGACCTTCGCTTTCGGCTGTTCGTCACCGGCGAGGAGGATCGGCGATCCGCTTCGGACCTTACGCCGGAGGCGGCGACGGTTCCGGGGGACATCGAACCGTTGCTCGTTCGGCTGGCGGCGGCCGAACCGCTTGACCCGGCCGTTGCCGACGCCCAAATTTCCCGTTTTTTGGCAGGCTCGACGGAGCCGGAAGTGTTGGTGCTCAGCGCCCGCGAGGCGCCGGGATTTATGAGTGCGGGAACGCGTCGCATCACGATGATTCGACTTGGCCATTCGGAGGTTGCCGAGCTTCGTGTTTCGACGACGTATCCGGGTCACGGGGACACGACGGTTTCTACGCAGAGCTCAAGCGAGGTGGTCCGATGAGGAGGCGGCTGCCCGCTTGGGTTCTCGGTGGTCTGTTGATGCTGTTGAGCGGTTTTGTCGGATCGGCCTTTCGGACCGGCTGGCAAGTCGGCGCCGCTTTCGTTGTCGCGGCGTTGATCGTGGCATTCCGGCTGCGTTGGCGTGGCGGGGGTCAGGACGAATCGGAGAGGATCTCTTCCACAGCCGGGACCGACGGCGAGCTCGTCACGCCGCGATGGTACAGCTGGCCGCGGACGCGGCAGTGGCTGCACGGCGTTTTCTGGGGCGGGTTGTTTGTGATCACCGTATTGGCCACGGTCGGCTGGCGGATGAGCGAAGCCCGCAGCGGCGTCACGGTCACGCGAGTTGGAGTCGATTCGGTCGCACACGCGGCACTCTTTCTGAGCTTTCTGGTGTGGATGCTGACGTTGTCCGGCGGTCACATGGCCTTATTGCCGTTGAGTCTGAGCATTTTGTTGTGCGGCATGGCGGCCGGCGGCGGTGGGGGGGTCTTGGTCACGCAGGTAGCATTTGCCATGGCGGGGGGGATCGGCTTTGTCGTCGCTTCGCAGATCATCCTGCGACGCGTTTCGGGCGATGCACTCGATGTGGCGGGGCCGGTGACGCGCAGCTCTTGGAGTTCACTGTTCGGAGGGGGCCTTAACAATATCGTTTTGGGTGTGGTTTTGTGCGGCGTGCTGATCACGACGTCGGTGATGGCGCGGGTGACCCACCAAGCATTGCCCGAGGTGCAGCAACGGGTGGTCCAGTACGTGACCGACACGTTGGAGCGAAGGGGGCCGGAGGCTGGTGTGAGTGAGGGGCGATACGTCACGGGATCGCAGTTTGGGGCGATGCGAACACAAATGCTCATTTCGCCCCAAGGTCTTGCGTTGCGGGGATACAGCGATTCGCCGCCGGGCTATTTGCGGGGCAGTGTTTTTGGTCACTACGACGACCGCCGCTGGACCAATCGGAACCCTGACGGGCGGTATTCCACGCATGGTGGGGAGGCGGAGGAGCCGCTGATGCCGCAGGGGCCAGGGACGGCGGCGCGCACCACGGGTGGGCAACATCGATTGAGACGGTTTCAACTAACCGAGCCAACAACGGAGAGGGCGTCGGTGTTGGAGATTCATGGGGTCCCGTCCAAGGGGGCCGTCATCTTCACTCCGCTGGCCAGCCGGTGGATCGAAGCGGCGGCGGTCAGCCTTGAGGTGTCACCCGACGGCGTCGTCCTTTCGGGGGTCGATATTCGCGCACCCTATATCGTGGGCGTGACGGACTCGGTTCCGCTCCAGCCGCTTCGGCCTGAACGACAAGAATATCTCCTCCGGGTGCCGCCGGAGCTCGGCCCGGTCACTGGCGACTTTGCGGAGCAACTCTGTTCGCCACAGTCGACGGTGAAGGCGAAGGCGGGGGCGGTGGCGCGGTTCTTTCAGGACTTCGATTATTCGCTCGATTATTTCCCGCAGCCGGGGCGTACCGAGCCGATCGAACACTTCCTCCGCAACCGGCATCCGGCGCACTGCGAATACTTCGCGACGGCGACGGCGCTGATCCTTCGCCAGGCCGGAGTGCCGACGCGTTACGCGACCGGCTACGTGATGTCGGAGCGCGACGAGCGGGACGGTTCGTGGATTGCCCGCAACGGCAATGCGCATGCGTGGGTGGAGGCCTATGACGAGGCGTCGGGTCAATGGTTTCCCGTTGAATCAACGCCCGGGCGCGCGTATGAGACCTTGCAGGGTGAGCGCGACGAAGAGCTCGCTGCCGGGGACGCTCGAGCGGGGGCAACGGCGGATAGCGCCAGGGGCGAGGCCGCCTGGTACCAACGGTGGTGGCAGTGGATGCGGACGATCCAGGTGAACGATGTATTGTTCATTCTATTCCGGGGTGCCCGGATACCATTGTTGGTGTTGTTGATCGTTCTGCTGTGGCTCATGTTCAGGTGGAGGCCGGTGGCAAGGCTCGATCCGATCGATCTTCGCAGCCACCGGATGCTCCACCGCGTCGACCGCAAGCTGCGGCGGCACGCGTTGGTGCGGGCCAACCCGGAGACGCTGCATCAATTTGCTGATCGGGTCGACGCCGCGGCGGATGAAATGGGCGCGGAGCCGAACGGCGCGGCGCTGCACCAAGCGGCTCGCTGGTATCGAACCTACGCATCGGCACGTTACCGCGGCCGCGAACCCCAACCGTTGTGACGGCTCACGCCAGGGTCTGGCGTTTGGCGAGTTCCTCAGGATCCGGCACCGTGGAGGGCAGGCGCAACTGAAAGCAACTGCCGCCTCCAAACTCGCTGTCCAGGACTTGAATGTCGCCGCCGTGTTCCCGCAGGATTTTGGCACTCACGGGCAACCCGAGGCCGGTTCCGCGAGCCCCTTTCTTCGATTCGAACAGTGAAAAAATCCGTTCACGATCTTCTGCGGCAACCCCGGGCCCGTCATCGATGACCTCGACCAACCATCCGCGTGCCGGATCGAAGCGGGTCCGCACCAGAACACGTCCCGGGGTGGCCGGATTGGCGTCGTCGTTGGCATTCGCCTTGGCGGCATCGATGGCATTGGTGACGAGATTCAAAACCGCCCGATGGATCGCGTCGGGGTCGAATACCGCTGGCGGTAGCGACGTGTCGAGCTCGGCGGTCAGTTGGACCTCGACTTCCGCAGCTCGGGAGTGCATCAATTCCACGACATCGCGGACGGTTTCATTCAGGTCGGCGTCGACCCGCTCCGGTTCGCGTTCTTTGGAGAAGGTGAGCATATCGAGAACGAGGTTCGAGATTCGTTCCTGGTTTCGATCGACGATGCTCCAACCACGACGGATCGCCTCGGTATCGTCACGTTGCAAACCGGCTTCGATCAAATAACTTCCGCCGCGGATTCCTTGCAGGATATTTTTCACGTGATGGGAGAGTGTCGCGATCGTCTTGCCCATCGCCGCCAGTCGCTCACTCTGGACGAGTGCCGAATAATAAAAGGTATCTTCGATCGCCAGGGCTGCTTGATAACCGATGGCGGTGATCAATCGGAGGTGATCGTCGGAGAATTTCTGCCGGCCACCGGTTTGGAGCAGTTGGCCGGGCGAGGTGTAGGTGTCGATGTAGAGCGCGCCGACGACGTCATAACGTCCTTGGAGCGGGACGCAGAGTGCTTCGCGGACGCCGCCCCGCACGATCGAGGCGGCCGACTCAAAGCGTTCGTCGTCGCTGGCGTCGCTGGTCCGCACCCCTTCTTTCCGTTCCAGGACGTAATCCAGAATGGTCGTGCTGATCGAAATCCGCTGGTGGTCCTCGGTCGGCTGGGAGTCGAGCCCTTCGCGGTCGCAACGGGCTGCCGGATGCAGTTGCCCCGATCCCGGGTCACGGAGCATGATACAGCCGCGATCGGCATCGACCCAGTCGAACACGAGTCGCAAGATCCGCCCCAGGACCTCGTTCAAGTCGTCGCTGCGGCCCACGGCGATCGCCGTCAGGTACATCACCTCCAGCGAGCGGTCCGATTCATTGTCCGACCGCGACGGCATCCGGACGGAATCTGGGAGTGGTGTGCCTGAACTCGAGAGCGACGAAACGATGCGGCTGGCGTCGTTGGCGCGACTTTGATAGACGATGTCGACGCCATGGGCCGCATCCAACGCCGCGGGTTGGCCGGTGCCGGTGAAGATCAGCAGCGTTCCTCCGATCTCCAGCCGGTCGCCGCTTCGCAACGAGCGGCGATGGATTTTTTCACCATTGACCAGCGTGCCATTGCTGCTGTTCAGATCGATCACCTCACATGAGCCGTGGTCCGCGTCAATGCGGATCTCGGCGTGCGTCCGCGATGCCTCGTGATCGAGCAACTGGATCTCGCTCGAGGCGTCGCGGCCAATTCGTTGAACCGGACCGGTCAGCTGGTAGTGCTTGCCCTGGTCACGGCCGCGAACGACAAACAGGGATGCCATGGCGGATGCGCGATGGAGGGAGGGGGGGGAACTTGATGAGCGACAGCCTGACAGACCATCCTACGACGTTTCACTCAGCCCCCAGCATACGGCTCCTTCCGGCGAGCGGCGAGCCGGGGCCCGGCTGCCATCGGGGCCAGTCGTGTCACGTTCCCCAGTCTGCGGTCCGATTGATCAAGGCGATCCGAGGGGGGCATCACGGCGAAACGTGATGACTATAATCGGTCATTGGTCAGTGGGAACTGGCGAGCTTGGAAATCCACGTACCGCGGACGGGCCATCGCGATGGTGCAACCACCCCCGATCGAGAAATCTGATGATGTCGCCGCAGCGTCGCGGTTACTTGATGCCTGCAACCGCGTTCGTGGGCAGGTCAGGCGGGTCGTCGTGGGCCAAGACGAAGTGGTCGAACAGCTGTTGATCGCGATTCTCTCCCGAGGCCACTGTCTGCTCGAAGGGGTGCCGGGACTGGCCAAGACCCTGATCGTGCGGACGCTTGCCCAATCGATGAACCTGACCTTTCGGCGGATCCAATTCACGCCGGACCTGATGCCCGGGGACATTACCGGGACGGAGATCATCCAGCAAGACTCGGCGACCGGGCGGCGACGTTTTGTCTTCGAAAAAGGGCCGGTATTCACCCAGATGCTGCTGGCCGACGAGATCAATCGCACCCCCCCAAAAACGCAGGCCGCTCTGTTGGAGGCGATGCAGGAGCATGAGGTCACCGCGGCCGGGCACACCTATCGGTTGGAGGAGCCTTTCTTCGTCCTGGCCACGCAGAACCCAATCGAGCAAGAAGGAACGTATCCGCTGCCCGAGGCGCAGCGGGACCGGTTCCTGTTTCATGTGGTCGTGGAATATCCGACGCTGGACCAGGAATCCGAGATCGTCGATCGCACGACGTCGACCTTGGAGACAGCGGCCGAGCCGGTGGTCCAGGGGGAGGAGATCGTCGAGTTTCAGCGGATCGTCCGCCGGGTACCGCTGCCCCAACACGTCAAGGACTGGGTGCTTCGCGCCGTCCGTTCCCTGCGGCCGGTCGACGACGCCTGCAAGGGCTGGGTTCGGGAATTGATCGAGTGGGGGCCGGGGCCGCGGGCAAGCCAACAGTTGGTACTGGCATCCAAGGCCCGGGCGCTGCTCCACGCCCGACCGCATGTCACCCTCGACGATGTGCAGGCGTTGGCCCTTCCCGTTCTTCGCCACCGGATCGTTCCTACCTTCGCCGCGGAGGCGGAGGGGATCACGGTGGATGACCTGATCCTGCGGCTGGTTCGCGAGCAGACCGAGGAACCGGCCAAGGCAGTTTAGGATCACCGCTGCTGAGACAAACCCTGCGGGGACCGATGATGCTGACACGTCGAACTTGGATGGCTGGGACGACCGGATTGCTGCTGACCCGTTTCCGCCAAGGGGTTGCCCAGGACGCACAGCGGCCGCCGACCACGGCGGCGCCGTTTGAAGCGGTTCCGGTGGCAACGGGCCGCCGTGCGGTCGCTGCGACGGTTCACCCCCGAGCGACCGAGGCGGCGATGGAGACGTTTCGCCACGGCGGCAATGCCGCCGACGCCGCGGTCGCCGCGGGGATCATGTTGGCGGTCGTCGACGGGCACAATTCCGGTCTGGGTGGCGGCTGTTTCATCCTGGCCCGCTCGGCCGACGGTCAGGTGACGGCGATTGACGGTCGGGAGACGGCTCCTGCGGCGGCTCATCCCCGCATGTATTTCCGCGACGGTGAGCCGGTCCCCACGCTCAGCCGAACCGGCCCACTCGCCTCCGGCGTTCCTGGCGCCGTGGCCGCTTACCACCGCTTGTCGACCACCCTCGGCACCGGCGGCCGCTGGTCCGCGGCGGTCCGTGACGCTGCCGAGGTCGCGGAAGAAGGATTCTCGCTGCCCGGCGGCTACGCCAACCGGCTCGCATCGGTGGCCGCCGACCTGCGGCGGTTCGAGGGGTCGGGCAAAATCTTTCTGCATCCCGATGGGACACCGTTGGCTGCCGGTGAACGGCTGGTACAACCCGATTTGGCGAGGACGCTGCGGGAACTTGCCGACGGTCCCGACGCCTTCTACCAGGGCCGCTTTGCCGACCTGCTCGATCGCTGGATGGGGCAGAACGAAGGGATTTTGACCAAGGCGGATTTGGCGGCTTATCGAGCGGTCGATCGTCAGCCAGTCGAGTCACAGTTCCGCTCTCACCGTCTGTTCGGCTTCCCGCCGCCGAGCAGTGGCGGGATTCACGTTGCTCAGATCCTCGGCATGTTGGAGCGGTTTGATCTGCCCGCGATCAACGCTGATCGTCCCGTGACCTACCAGCATCTGGTTGCCGAAGCGATGCGTCGCGCGTTCGCCGACCGCGCCAAATGGCTGGGTGATCCCGACTTCACCCGCGTGCCGCTGGGGCTCGTCGACCCTGATTACCTACGGCAGTTGAGTGCCACGATTCGGGAAGACCACGCGACCCCGGATGTGGAGGCGGGAATGCCACCTGGGGCAAACGAGCGGTTTTACGGCAACCCGGATCGCCACACGACCCACCTGGCCGCCGCCGACGACCAAGGCAACTGGGTCGCCATCACGGCAACGGTCAACACCACGTTGGGATCGAAGGTCGTGATCCCGGAAACGGGGGTGGTCATGAACAACGAGATGGACGACTTCGCCATCGCGCCGGGAGTTCCGAATGTTTTCGGATTGATCGGCCGCGAAGCGAACGCGCCGGAGGCGGGCAAACGGCCGCTGTCGAGCATGAGCCCCACGATCGTCCTCCGCGACGATCAACCGGTCCTCAGCTGCGGCGCCGCGGGCGGACCGCGGATCATCTCGGCGACGGCCCAGATCGTCCTCGGCGTGTTGGGACTTGGCCAGGATCTTGCCACCGCGATGGCCGCACCGCGAATCCATCACCAATGGCGTCCCGATCGCGTGCACGTGGAATCACGCCACGACGAGGTGATTGCCGCGGGGCTCCGTCAACTCGGCCATCAGGTCAAACAGGGCGGTTCGATCGGGACCGCTCAAGGGCTCGCACGTGACGTGGAGGGGCAGTTGACCGCGGCGTCGGAACCGCGACTGGACAGCAGCGGGGCGTCGGCGATGTAGGGGACGCACATCCGGCTCGCCGAGCCGGCGGCGTTGCGATGCTGGCCAGAACCGTTACATTCGACGTTCGAGCCGCGTCTCTGGCGCCGGCCCTGTATTCTCGCATCGCCCCTATCCAGGAATCCGCATTGTGACCGCGTCACCGTCGCTTTCCGAACGTAAGCAGGCCATTCGCCAAGCCGCCCACGAAGCCCGGCGGGCCCAGGAAGACAAGGATGGCGTGAGCCGCGTCATCACCGATCGTGTGTTGCAGCTCGATGCCTACCGGCGGGCGGAGTGTGTGATGTGGTACGTCGATGTGCGGGCGGAGGTGCGTACCCGCCACGCCCTGCCCGATGCGGTGGCCAGCGGCAAGAGGACCGTCATTCCTTATTGCGTCGAGGGTGAACTGGAACTGTTTCATCTGGAGTCGATGGAGGAGCTGGAGTTGGGGATGTACAAGATCCTAGAACCCCGCGCGTCGCTTCGCGAGGTCGCCTCGAAACGGGTGGGGGTCGACCAGCTCGATCTGATTCTGGTTCCCGGCGTCGCGTTTGATTCCCGGGGCGGCCGCACCGGTCACGGCAAAGGCTACTACGACAAGTTGCTTGAGAATGCGAAGCCGGAGACACCTTTGGTGGCACTCGCCTTCGAGTGTCAAATGTTCGACGAGATCCCGATGCAGGAGCACGATATCTACATGGACAACGTGGTGACCGAAAAGGATGTCTACACCGGCATCGGCCGCTCCCATCATGGCTGATTTGAAACAGCTGGTCGAAGACACCTACGCGGAGGGATTTCGCAGCATCTACGGCGAGATCCTGGTGACCGCGCGGGATGATCGTTGGCTGCGGCATTGCATCCATGCCGTCACCGGGCACGCCTCGAGCACCGTCATGTGTGACTGTGAAGCGGGCGTTTCCAGTTGGTTGGCGGGGGATCAGACACCGGATGGCCGGGTTGGCGCGACCGTGCAGTTCCACGTGCCCCGGTTTCGCAAAGACCGCCGCGAGCATCTGGAGAAGGTGATGCTGGCTCGGATCAGCCAGAACGTCTTGACCTGTCCGACGGCGCGGTGCTTCAACGTCTTGGAGACCGAAGACTACTTCAAGTTGGGCCGCAAGATCGCCTTTTTCGGCGACCGGTTCCAATTCCGCGACGAGCGTTTTGGGGACAAGGGCTGGGTGATTCCGATCCTCAGCGGTGAGTTTTTCCTCTCACGCCGGTTCGGGTTCCGCGACGGAGTGATGGGGGGCAACCTGTGGTTCTTCGGCCCTGATGAATCGACGGCGCTCGATGCGGCGGAACGTGCGGCCCTCGCCGCCGAGGCAACCCCGGAGGTGATCACGACGTTTCCTGGAGGTGTCGCGGCCAGCGGTTCGAAGGCGGGCAGCAGCTATGATTTTACGATCGCCTCGACCTATGCCGAGTTCTGTCCCACCCTCCGCGACCGGTTGGGTGACCAGTCGAAGGTTCCCGCCGGGGTCGGCAGCATCATGGAATTGATCATCAACGGCCGCGACCTGGAGGCGCTGCAGGACGCGACCCGGCGAGCGATTTTGGCCGCCGCGGCCACCCCGGGGTTGGTCCGGATCAGCGCCGGCAATTACGGCGGGCGGCTGGGCAAGACGTTTATCCATCTGCATCAGCTGATCGGCCCCTAGGCTCGGTTGGAATAGGTTTCCGCCATCGCCGTGACGGCGTCGCGGACCGCGTCGCGGAAGTCAGGCGGATCGAGAACTTCAGCGTCGGCGCCCAAGGAAAGAACTTTCGGCAGCAGTTCGCGGGGGTGGGAGGCGGGGACGGTCAGGATCGGCGTTCCATCAGCCTGGTCGTCCCACTGCTGTTCCGGGTGCCAGGGATCTTCGCGGATCCAAGCGGCCGCCCGCTGTCCGAGCCGGATCCGCACTGGCGTCGGCGAATCGCCGGAAAAGATCCCGATGCTTTGGCCGAGATGTTTCGACAGGTCGACATTGGGGTCGGGTTTGAAGTACTCGTCAAGTGCCGTGGCGTGTCGGAAGCGGTCGAGCTTCCAGTGCCGGAGACGGTCGCTCGGATCGGACACCTCGGTCGCCGCCGCAACGACGTAAATACTGCTTTGATAGACGGCCAATCCATACGGCTCGATCCGCCGTGTCGACGCCGGCTTGCCCACCGATTCGTACTCAATCTCGACCACGCGGTGTTCGAGGATCGCGCGATTGATCGTCTTCAGCATCCCCTCCTGTCGTTCGTAGGTTTTGCTCGGCGTGCCAAACACGTGCAGCGTCTTGCGGTACCGCTGGTAGTGCTCGAACACGCCATCCGGGATCGCCTCCTGAACTTTGTTCCAAAACGTCTCGATGCCCCGCCAGTATTGCGTTCCGAGCAACGGAAAAAGCAGTTCGCGGCCGATCGACAGCGCGATCAATTCCGTGGCGGAAACACCGATTTGATGAACGCTGCGATTGGTGCGTCCCAGTTTGTAGACGCGGCCGCGTTCGAGTGATTCTGTTTGGATGTCGAACCCCGCCGCCTGCAACGCTTCGACGTCGCGCCGCACCGTCCGGGCGTGCAGGGCACTGAGTCCCAAATCGGAAACCAGGTCGGCCCGGAGCTCCTCGAGCGTGCGGCCAAAACGGGAGTACTCCAACAGCTGCAGTAACTTGTGCTGCCGAATGAGTTGTTCATTGCGAGCCACGGGAAAACCCTTCCATGAGAAACGAGACGGCTGACGTGACTGTCACCGGCAGCCTTGATTGTCGCCGGTGGACGTGATTGTCGCCGGTGGACGTGATTGTCGCCGGGGGGCCCGCGACCGGGAAGCACCCTGGGATGGATCGGGCCGCTCAGCGGTCGATCCGCCAGATCGTCACCGGCGCCTCGGGGTCTTGGAAGACCTGCCTCAGCGGCGAGCGATCCAGGTCGCTCGCGGTCGGTAATCCCGCTCCGCCGGCCGAGCGGTCGATCACCAAGTAGCCTGCTCCCAACAGCCGTAGTTGCTGGAGTGAATCCTCGGAGGGGAATTGTTGCATCGTGACGCGGAGTTGGCGGTAACGGACCGGAAAGAATCCTGAATAGCCGTTGACCAGTGGCCGTTGAAACTGCAGCGAACGTAGCATCCACCGGCTGGTCGCTTCATACTGCGCGGTGCTCCCGTCGCGGGGAAACGGAAGGCAGGCGACCACGGCGTGCGGTGGGGTCTGCTCACGCAGCCAGTGCACCCAACTCGGGTTCGACTGCAACGTCCGGATGTCTTGCCAGGCAGGCCGCAAGGGCCAGGTTTCCGCGACCACCGCCGCGAGACCGAGAACCACCAGGACCAGCCCACCGGCACGACTGAAACGCAGTCGTCGCATTCCCCGGACGCCCTCCCACAACCGTTGCTCGAATCCAAATCGATGACAGGTCTCCATCGCCATCAAGACGACCGCAATCTGATAGACGACAGCGAGCCGATAGGGGACACGAACCAACCGTAGCGGCGGGAACCAGCTGCCGATCCAGTCCCAGGGTTGCACGCCCAGCAGCGTCAATCGCGGTCCCATGGAAGCAAGCATCGCGCCGACCGCCAGCAGCGTACAAAACCAGAACCACCGGCTTCGAGAAACGCCACCGGCGCCCTCCCACTTCACCGTCGCGCGCTCCATTGTGCCGGTCCCGTTCCTCGCTGACGATTCCACTGACGATTTCGCTGACGATTCAGAGCCGGTGTCGGCTGGTGGCGCGTCGGCGGGGGGACGCAAGACGCAATGAGCGAGGACCCCCAGCAGTGCCAGGCTGCTGAGGGCGATTCCTGCACCGAGAGGCCTCCCTTGGCCAGCCCGCCAAGGCGGAGCATCGATCCAACCGAACCCGTTCGGGTAGCTGATCGCGTAGTCGAGCGGCGCCGCCGAGAAATGGTGCACCAATCCGCCCGGTCTGGCATCCGCTGAGGACGCCAGGTAACGAAGCTGGCCCGATAACCATGGCGACACCAGCGTCACGGCCAGAGCGAAGCTGAGCAGCAGAGAGAACCAGAAGCGAGCGTCGCGTGGCGCCGCGTCGCGGGATCGCCCTGGCGGCCAGAGCAAAACCAGCGCGATCGGTGAAAGCATGGCCATGAACAATCCATAGTAATTGCAGGCGGCGTAGCAGGCGGCCAACGCGGCGCCAAGGATTGTGGCCGATCTGACCCCAGGCCCATTGGTGAACCGCAAGATTGCAACCATCACCCCGAGCGGTCCCCAGATCGACGTCAATTGAATCACCCCCATCTGCCAACGCGCAAAGGGGAGATGGAACAGCAGCAGTGCCGTGAACAATGACAGCCATGGAGAATAGCCGAGGCTTCTCGCAAGTTGGCGGGCCAGGGTTGCGGTGAGGGCGAGTTGCAGGCACAGGTAGACGTTGTATGCAACAACGGGTGTCGTGGTTGACCAAGCGAGCGGGGCGACCAGCAGCATCGTTGGCTGCATCTCGGAAAAGGTGAACGCTCCGGCGGCCGGATAGAAGATCGGGGCATGAAAGTAATTTTCGAAGCCGCTTGCCGCTTGATGCGCGTTCCAGCCGACCGTCCAAGCGTTCAGGAAAGGAACCGTCGCGGACGACTCGGTCCCCAACGGAAGGTGATTCAGGAACGAGGCCGGGGTGCCCCAAATTTCCCAGCACGCGAAGGTTGCCCATAGAATGATCTCCACCCCGATGAGAAGTGCCGCGCGGGCCTTGATCGTTAGCCCGCCCACCGGCGGTTCCGGGTCCGGCGCTTGTGCACCACTTTTGCGAGAACGCTCACGGGTCGCCATATTCCCTGTCCTGCGCAGTTTGCCGCGGCAAGCGGTCAGCAAATATTGGCATAGGCAAAAAGCTAGTTCGGCCTACCGTCGTGCTTGTCAACGGGCGCAATGGAGGCCGAGCGATGGAAGGCTGTCAGGTTAGCGAAAAGAACGGTACGCAGACATCCCGCAACGCCTGTTTCTCAAAAACTCGCAAGGGATCGCTGCACGGGGCTCGCATCTGTCAGAAAATATCGCCTTGCGCTCCGGGAAAGGGACGTAAACCTTCAAAAATCCTGCGATAAGAGGTGCTGATATGAGAAGTTGCGTTGTTGCCTCCACTTTGATTCTGGCATGGACGTCTTCCGCAGCGGCCGAGGAGTAATCGGCTCTGGGCGAGGACGGCGAGATCGAGCAGCTCGCCCGCGCCGTGCATGGGGCGCTGCAGGTTTACGACCTTCCTGATCTCGCGCGAAGTCTCGGGGACCAGCTGACGATCAGTGAGCCGCTCGATGCGATCGGCCGGCCGCACGCTCTCGGCAGATGACGTGCTCCGAGATGCGGCTGGCGTACTCGATCGCCCAGGCCTCCCATTCACCACAAGACCTCCATGATCTGAAAGCCGCCTCGCCACAGAGAAAGTTTAGCGACCAGTCGGGTCACCCCAAAGGCATGTTGGGTGGATCGGTGACGAAAGGCCGAAAATTCATCACCGCGGACGATCGCATTTCTCGACGCTGCGCGGGCGAGATTCGCCCACCGACCTCAACGGCAGAAACCGCCGTGGACAACGCCATTCGTGTCGGACACCTTTTTCCGCTCGTCACGATGAATACCTTTCCAAATACAACTACAAGAGAATCAGCTATGGATGATTCGGGAAGTCATTTTTGAGCCGTCCCTAATCGCGCTGTTGCTGCTGTCGCTGACGCCGTCGTTTGTCTGGATTTCGTATGATGTTTCTTTTTTAGATTCGCTCTACGTGAAGGGTGTTGGCCCATCCGCTAGACTGGTGCATTTCGAAAACGCAACTGCTCGTGGTGTGAACTTCTGGGAAGGCTGGTTGACTCACGTCGTCTCGCTGGCTCTCGCTTTGAGACTCGGGGCGATCTGGTGGCGCTGTCGGAGAGGAAGAGACGTTTCCGATGACTTGGTTTCGATCGTGAACTGGACCGCTGCCGCGTGGGTTCTCCTTCTGTTGGCGTTGGTCGTTTTTGTCGTGTGTGGAATCGAACGCAATACCTACCGATCGTGGCGGGAGTGCTGGCAAATCGAACGCATCATACTGCTTGTCGCGGTGGCCACGATTGTTGCTCTCCTGGGCCTCACGGTCCCGTCTCGCCTCATCCATGGCCTTTGCACATTCTTTGTGTTGCTGAGCCTGATTGCAATGATTGGCTTACGAACGGGAAATGCCGTGATCGTTGTCCGGGCAGATGACGTTCCACCGTGATCGGAATCCGGGCGATGGGAAGTTCCCTTCACCCACTCGTCCCGCAAGCCTTCCCAGCCTGGCACCCCCACTCGAAAGTTTAGGAGATGCCCGGCTGGGAGAATCTTTGTTTTCATTCCCCGGCCCCAAGGGGCTGAGCGAAACTCAGTTCGTGCCCATCTGGATCGCGAATGTGGAAGTATCGCTCGCCCCATTCCGCATCTCGCGGCGGCATCTCGGGCGTCAGCCCGGCAGCGACGGCTCGATGATGGAACCGATCCACGTCCGACACGTAAAAGATGACTCGACCCCACCACTGCGTCTTTGCGGTCCCCGGGAGAGTCACCAGGTTCAAGTACCCGTTTCCGGCATGAAGGCTGGTAAAGGAGGCGTTCTCACCACCATAACGGATCGTAAAACCCAGTGCCCGGTAAAACCGCAAACTCCGAGCCATGTTCCGGACGGCCAGCGTGACGGCGGCGATTCCCTCAATCTGCGTCTTGTGTTGGTCATCTCGATAGGACATCTCCCAATCAATCACCCTGGTCGATGGCTCTCTGGTCGGACGAAGGAGGCGAACACGACGAACGTGCCGTTCTCGAACGGATCCTCCAGGAGGATCACTTGTACGTCATGGACCGCGGCTATGCGAAGTTCGGGCTGTTCAACAAGATCGTCGACCTTCGCAGCAGCTATGTCTGCGGGCTGCGGGATAACAGTGCCTACGAGGCCCTTGAAGATCGACGGCCCTGAGCGGCGGCGGAATTCTTCGGATCGCAACCAACCTACTGGACGTCCCCGCCGAGATCATCGCATTGCTTTATGCCGAGCGCTGGATCATCGGGATCTTCTTTCGCTTCCTGAAGCAACTGTTGGGCTGCAACCATCTGATCAGCCAC
>CAYWXT010000036.1:0-30063 GCA_964462125.1 uncultured Pirellulaceae bacterium
GGACCGATTCTGTCGTCGAGGAGGGCGCTCCGTGAGTTGGGACGATTTTCTCCCCTTGCTGACGCTGCTCACGTCGCTGGTTCCCGCCGGGATCATCTTCCTGCTGCGGGAGGCGGCAAATCGGACGCGGACGGTGGTGAATCTGGCCGGCGCGACGCTGAAGCTCGCCTTGATCGGCGTCATGCTGTGGGGGGTCTTTCAGGGGTACGAACATGAGTTTCGTTTTCCGGTGTTGCCTGCGAACGATCTCGTGCTCCGCGCCGATTCGTTGGCGATCTTTTTTGTCACGCTATCGGGCCTGCTGTGGTTCCTGACGACGATTTACGCGATCGCCTACCTGGAGGGCTCGCCCCATCGCCGCCGATTCTTTGGATTTTTCAGCCTCTGCGTGAGCGCGACGGTGGGCATCGCGTTGGCGGGGAATCTGTTCACATTTGTGATCTTTTACGAGCTGCTGACGCTGTCGACCTATCCATTGGTCGTGCATCGCGAGACGGACGCGGCGCGGCGTGCCGGCCGCGTGTACTTGGCGTACACACTCGGCGGCGGCGCGTTGTTGCTGTTCGGGGCGGTATGGCTGCATACTTACATTCCCAGCGTCAGTTTCGACGGTGGTGAAGGACTTGCCTCGGTCGATGAACGCCATCACGGGGCGTTGCAAATGATCTTCTGCCTTTTGATCGCCGGGCTGGGTGTGAAGGCGGCGCTGGTTCCGCTGCACGGCTGGCTTCCGGAAGCGATGATCGCCCCGGCACCGGTCAGTGCGCTGCTTCATGCGGTGGCGGTGGTCAAGGCGGGCGCGTTTGGCATCATGCGAGTGGTGTACGACATCTTCGGGATTGACTTGGCGAAGGATTTGGGGCTGACGTTTCCCCTCGGAATCCTCGCATCGGTAACGATCCTCTACGGGTCAGTGCGCGCCCTGGCTCAGGACGATCTGAAACGGCGGCTCGCATTTTCGACTGTTAGCCAGGTGTCGTACGTGGTGTTGGGTGTCGCCATCGGCGGCCCTTCGTCGACGGTCGGAGGGGTCGCGCACCTGGTGCATCAGGGGCTGATGAAGGTGACATTGTTCTTTTGCGCCGGCAATCTGAACGAGACGTTGGGGATCCACAAGGTCAGCGAGATGCGAGGGGTGGGGCAGCGGATGCCGTGGACAATGACGGCCTTCACCGTGGCGGCGCTCGGGATGATCGGCGTGCCGCCGATGGCGGGCTTCATTACCAAGTGCAATTTGGGAGCGGGGGCGATCGAGGCGTCGCAGTTCTGGGTGTTGCTTGTCCTGGCAGTCAGCAGCCTGCTGAACGCCTCGTACTTTTTGCCGATCCTCCGCACCACCTGGTTCGCCAAAGCACGGGGGCCGGGGCTGGACCGATCCGAGACGCCGGCAGAACCATTCGGCGGGGCATCTTCGGTGACCTGGCCGGCGAAGCGGGTGGCGCGTCTGCCGCGGATGGAAGCCGTATGGGGATTACTGGCACCACCGCTGGCGACGGCGGTCTTCGCGCTGGTGGCGGGACTGTTTGCCGGAGCCCCGATCAGCCCGTTGCAGTGGTCGGCATTGGTTGTGGATCGAGCCTATGACCGTGTGATCCGCCCCCCGGGCGGATTGGAAACGGCGGTCGTCATGACCGTGGGCGGAGCACTTCTGTTGGCGGCGATCCTCACCCCCTTGATCGTCGCCTGCTGCTTGCCCTGGCGTCGACATCGTCGCGTGGTGTTGTCGCTGGCGTCGTTCGCCGCGCTGCCGGCGGTGGTGCTGGCGATCTGGGGTGATGTGGGGACAACGCTCGACATGCCCTGGGTGCTTTTGCATATGCATATCGGGCTTGACGCGACCGGGCAGACGTTCTTGCTGTTCACGTCCTTGCTGTGGCTGTTCGCGGGAATCTACGCCCGCGGCTACCTGGGCGACGATTCCCGCAGCCATCACTTTTTCGGCTGGTTCCTGTTGGCAATGGCGGGGAACTTCGGATTGGTGGTATCGCTCGACATGGTGAGTTTCTATTTCTGTTTCGCCTTGATGAGTTTTTCCGCCTATGGGCTGATCGTCCACCATCAAGATCGAGGCGCGTTTCGCGCCGGCCGCGTCTATATCGTGCTCGTGGTCCTCGGCGAAGTCGCGTTGTTCACCGGGATGGTGTTTGCGGTCATGGCGCGTGGGAGTTTGCTGTTCGACGTGGGCACGGAGGCCTTCGTGGCGGACCCCACGCGTCACGTGACCTTCGGGCTGCTTCTGCTTGGTCTCGGCATCAAGGCAGGTATAGTCCCGCTGCATGTCTGGCTACCGCTTGCCCACCCCGCCGCCCCCACGCCCGCCAGTGCCGTGCTCAGCGGTACCATGATCAAGGCTGGGGTGCTGGGGTGGTTGCGTTTCCTGCCGGTGGGCGAATCGGTCTTCCTGGGGTGGGGCGAGTTGTGTTTGATCCTTGGGAGCGTGACGACGATTTACGCCGCGGTGGTCGGGGTGACCCAGTCGAACGCGAAGGCTGTGTTGGCCTATTCGAGCATCAGCCAGATGGGTTTGATCACGGTTGGTTTGGGAGCCGGTCTGTTGTTTCCGCTGGCCTGGCCGGGAATCTTCTCCGCGATCGTGATTTATGCCTTGCACCACAGCTTGAGCAAGGGTTGTTTGTTTCTCAGTGTCGGTGTGGCTCAAGACGCAGCGGGCGTCTCGTGGCGGTCGCGGCTGGTACAAATCGGACTGGTGATCCCGGCCCTGGCGATGGCCGGTGCGCCGCTGACGATCGGCGCGGTGGCCAAGACGGGGCTGAAGGAGTCGCTGGCTACCCTGCCGGGTGAATTCAAGCTCGCCCTCGGAGTGCTGCTGCCGATCGTCAGCATTGGCACCACGCTGTTGATGGTCCGCTTCCTGCAACTGGTCTGGCCTCGTCCAGACGGCGGGGCGGCGAGTCCTTCGCGTTCGGCTCGGCTGGGCTGGTCGGCCCTGTTGTTGTTGGTCGTTTCGGCCGCGTGGCTCGTCCCCGGCGTTACCGGCTGGGGAGGCGGGGTGAGGCTGTTGGCCGAGACCGGCAGCTGGACGAACCTGTGGCCCATGTGCCTCGGTGTCGTCCTCGCCTGGGGCGGATGGCAATTGCTGCGGTTCCGCCGGACGACAAGCCTGCCGTCGATCCCCGCCGGTGACCTGCTCATCCTTGGACTACGCGCAGCGAGGTCGGCCACGGTCGGCCTGCGATTGATGAAAGTGGCAGTGAGTCGAATCCAGGTTTCCCTCTCGCCGCATCCCGACTTGTGGGTCGACGCCGCGCGATGGCGCATGTTCCTTCAAACCACGGAAGGGTCTCTGGCCCGGCGCCCTTGGATCGGGGTGGCCCTGCTGATCCTGATCGCGGCAAGTTTGTTTCTACGGGGGGCATAGACAGCGACGAGGAGGTACTCGCGGGGAGGCGGTTGATGTTACGATAGGAGGCGCTCGCCGGATGAGCCGATTCGTGGCCTCCCGCTATGAACCGGCGGAGCCATGGCGTCGCCCTACCCACCGATCCGACCTGCCACCCCTACCTTCCAGCCGACATCACGACCTCGGCCTCCAACACAGGGTTTTGCCCAATGTGTTTCCCGACATCGAATCCCACCGGTTCCTCGGATTCCCGCGCCCGATGGTTCGGTTGCCTCGCGATCGCACTCGGCGGTTTTCTGACCGCTGCGACCAACCCTCCGGTCGCCGCCGGAGGGGAACCGAAGGCGTCGCGAACCCTCGCCGAGTCGGAATCGGAGTCGGAACCGATCACCTTCGAACGGGACGTGATGTCCGTCCTGTCGAAAGCGGGCTGTAACGCTGGGACGTGTCACGGGAACCTGAACGGCAAGGGAGGTTTTTTCCTGTCGCTATGGGGTCACGACCCGGAGCATGATTATCAGCAATTGGTGCGAGCCGCCGACGGGCGACGGATCAACCGAATCGCGCCCAGAGAGAGCCTGGCCTTATTGAAACCGACCGCGCAGGTCGCTCATGAAGGAGGCAAACGGTTCGACCAGCAGTCGCCCGAATACGAAATCCTTTCCCGCTGGATCGAACAAGGGTTGGAGGGGCCTGACCCCGAAGCGGCAGTGGTCACTCATCTGAACGTCTCGCCGGACGACACCGTGCTTTGGGCTCCTCAAAGCGAAATTCCGCTTTCGGTCGAGGCAGTTTTCTCCGATGGGTCCCGCCGCGATGTGACGCGATTAGCCGTTTACGAGCCGAGCGACCCGTTGGTCCGAGTGACCGCCGAAGGGGTCGTCCAGTTTGACCAGGCGGGCGTGGTGACCGTGCTGGTTCGCTATCTCGACGCGAAGTTTCCGGTTCGATTGGCGTACCGGGATCCGGCGGAGTCGTTCGTCTGGAACGATCCACCGCTCGACAACTTCATTGATCGGATTGTCTTTGACCGGCTGAAACAGCTGCAGCTCCACCCGGCCGATGTGGCCGAGGACCACGTATTCCTGCGCCGCCTCTCACTTGATCTGCTCGGCGTCTTGCCAACCGCCGAGGAGGCTCGCCGGTTCATGGCGGATGACTCGCCAAACAAACGCGAAGCGTTGGTCGAACGGTGGCTCTCGCGTCCCGAGTTTGCCGCGATGTGGGCGCTCAAGTGGTCCGATTTGGTGCGCAATGAAGAGAAAACACTCGACGCCAAGGGGGTCGAACGGCTGCATGGCTGGATGCAGGATCGCTTTGCCAACGACACACCGCTCGACGAGTTCGTCCGCGAGTTGATCGCGGCGCGCGGCAGCACCTACGAGAACCCGCCGGCGAACTACTGGCGGGCCCATCGCGAACCATTCGTCCGCGCCGAAACAACGGCCCAGGTGTTCCTGGGAGTCCGCTTGCAATGCGCCAAGTGCCACAATCATCCGTTCGATCGCTGGTCCCAGGACGAGTACTACGAGTGGTCCAGCCTGTTCGCCGGGATCGATTACGAGATTGTGGAGAATGAACGTCGCGATCGCCTGGACAAACACGAGTTCGTGGGCGAGCAAATCGTGCAGATCGAGGAGCAGGGCGAGGTCAAAAATGCGCGGACGGGGGAGCCGGCCGCGCCGCGGTTCCTCGGCAGCGACGAGGCGATCCAGGGGGATCGGCTGAAACATCTCGCCTCGTGGATGACGCAAGCGGACAATCGCATGTTCGCCGAGGCCCAAGCCAATCGTATCTGGTACCACTTGATGGCTCGGGGTTTGGTCGAGCCGATCGACGACCTGCGATTGACGAACCCCGCCTCGCATCCAGAACTGCTGTCACGGCTGGCCGATGAACTGGTTGAAAACGATTTCAGCCTCAAGCACTTGGTGCGAACGATCGTGCTGTCGCGGACCTACCAGTTGGCCTCGGAGCTGGACGAATCGCAGCTCGGGGAGGGGGAACAGTACAACGAGCGACTGTATGCCCGAGCGGTGGTCAAGCGGCTGGCGGCCGAACAGATTCTCGACGCCCAGTCGCATGTGTTGGGTTCGCCCGCGAAATTCAAGGGCTATTCAGCGGGAACCCGGGCAGGCCAGATCGCCGGGGTGGAACGGGTCCGCCGAAAGCTCGATGACGGCGACATGTTTTTGCGGCAGTTCGGCAAACCGGAACGGCTGCTCGCCTGTGAATGCGAACGTAGCGACGAGCCGACACTCGGCCAAGCGCTTCGCCTGATCGGCGGCGAGAGCCTGCATCAACGGTTGCTGCAGCCCGACAACCGAATCGGACAAATGCTTGCCGAGACGGACGATCTCGAGAAGGTGATCGAGACGTTATTTTGGACCGCGTTGACCCGCCCGCCCAGCGACCAGGAACTTGCCGGCGCCATGGACTTGATCGAAGAAACCGGGGAGCCCCGTGCGGTATTGGAGGATCTGACCTGGGCGCTGTTGAACGCGAAAGAACTGATTTTCCGAAACTGAGTGCCCCGGAGCCAAAGTTGCCGAGACTTCTTAACGCCCGGATGACACCGTATTAGGAACGAGACCATGAAATCGCGATCGTTTGCTTGCCGGGACTTTCATTCACTCGACCTGTCGCGGCGCAGTCTCCTGCAGGTGGGCGGGCTCGGCATGCTGGGGCTGAACCTGCCGACGTTGTTGCGGGCCGCCGAGCAGAGCAACCGCCCTCCGGCACGGGCCAAGCGGGTGATTTTTCTGTTCCAGTGGGGTGGCCCCAGCCACCTCGATACCTTTGACATGAAACCGGACGCGCCGGCGGAGATTCGCGGCCCGTTGCGCCCGATCTCCAGCGTGGTTCCCGGCTTGCCGGTCTGCGAGCACTTTCCGGAAATGGCCAAGCGGATGGACCGGGTCACGCTGATCCGCAGCATGACCCACACCATGAAGAACCACAACTCCGCTGGCTACTACGCGCTGACCGGCCAGGCACCGCCGAGCGACGACCAGCGTCTGCGGGACTCCCTCGACCTATGGCCAGGTTATGGATCGGTGGTCGATAAGCTCGCGCCCAACCGGGGCGAGATGCCGACGTTCGTCTCCTATCCGCACACCATCGCTGACGGCTCGGTGACCCCGGGGCAACACGCCAGCTTTCTCGGCAAGCGGCACGACCCGTTTTTCTTCAAGGACGATCCGAACGAGCCAGACTTCTCACTGCCGGAGTTGAGTCTGCCGAACGACCTGCAACCGGACCGCATGCAGCGGCGGCGGGAACTGCAACGGTTGGTCGACCAACAGGCCCGGCTGCTTGATCGTTCAGCCGAGGCGCGCGGGTTCGATGATTATTATCAGAAGGCGATCTCGATGTTGACCTCCGATCGGGTGCGCGCCGCGTTCGATATCGAAAGCGAACCGGAGTCGCTCCGCGAGCGTTACGGCCGGACGACCTATGGCCAAAGTTGCTTGCTCGCGCGGCGGTTGGCCGAAGCGGGGGTCAAGTTCGTTACGGTCTACTTTTCCCGGTCGATCGGGGGTCGAAAGGTCAACCAAGGCGGCTGGGATACCCACGGTTTCGACGACACGCGGATGTACAAGATCGTCGACAAGTACCAACATCCGATCACCGATCAAACGCTGCCTACCTTGCTGGACGATCTGGAGGACCGGGGGATGTTGGAAGACACGTTGGTCTTGTGGATGGGTGAGTTCGGACGCACACCCAAGATCAACAAGAACGAAAGCCGGGATCATTGGCCGCAGTGCTATACAGCGCTGCTCGCCGGCGGCGGCGTCAAACAGGGATACGTCTACGGTGCCTCGGATGCCAACGGCATGTTCCCCGACAAGCATCCGGTTCGTCCGGAGGATCTCGCCGCCACGATGTATTCGCTGTTGGGGATCGATCCGGCGACCGAGGTTTACGATCGCGCCGACCGTCCCTTGATGATTGCCGGCACGCCGGTCACCGACGTCTTTGCTTGACCCGCTCCACCGCTTGAAATCCTTGCTCTTTGAGAGGATCGGTTCGTGCCGTACGCCATCACATATCGCGCTACCTTACGGCCGATGGCCACAACGCTTGCTCTCATGCTCGCCTGCGGATCGACACTGGTCTCTCCGCTAGGGGCTCAAGAGAATGCTGGGGATGGGGAGGGAAATCCTGGGACGGAGGCTGCGTCGTCGACGGCGCTGGAGCGGGTGGAGCAACTCGACGCACGGATCGCGGCAGCGGCTCGTCAAGAACAGTCGCTTCAAGAGGAGATCCTCAAAGCCCGCAAGCGAGCGACCGACCTGGACCGTAAGTGGCAGGGTCTGGCCGGCCAGGTGGACCGGATTCGCGCCGAACAACAAGAGCTGGAAGCAAAACTGAAAGAGCTGCGCGAAACGGAGGCAGAGTCGCTCGCCAAGCACGAGACATCGTTGGACGCTGTCGAAACCGCCCGCCAAAAGTTGGAGGAGGCCCAAGCGAGATTGGTCGAAGCGGAGGAGCACGCCGAGGAGGCAAACGAGGAGGTGGAAACGGCTGCGGAAGCGATTTCCGAAACCGAGACGGAACTCACCTCGCTGGGTCCCAAGCTGGATCCACTGAAGCCAGCGGTCGAGGAGGCGCGGGAGGATAGCGAGCAACTGCATCAGACAATCGGAAACATGGAGGCGGAGGCGTCCCAGTTCACCGAGCGGCGACAGAGCTTGCAACAACAGGTCGAATCGCTGCTGCGCGACGCCGAGCAATGGGTATCGTTCAGTGACCAGATCGCCCCGATCTTTCATCAGCAGTGCATTGCCTGCCACAACGCCCGCAACCCCCAAGGCCGGTACAACATGACAAGCTACGCTGCGGTCATGTCGGAAAGCGAGTCGGGCGTGCCAATCGAGCCGCGTGATGCCGAGTTGTCACTTCTGTTTCAAGCCGTCGCGGATGGCTGGATGCCGCATGAGTCTGATCCATTGCCTGACGATCAGGTCGAGCTGATCCGCCGCTGGATCGACCTCGGGGCGCGACTCGACTCGTCCGCCGATCCCGACACTCCGCTGATTCGCATCATGCCGCGGGTGACTCAACCCGATCCGCCCGACCAGTATCGAGTGCCAATCCCCGTGACGGCAGTAGCGACCGATCCGTCGGGCCAATGGCTCGCCAGCTCCGGTTATCACGAGGTGCTGCTTTGGTCGCTTCCCGATGGTGAACTCGTGACTCGAATCAGCAACGTTGCTGAGCGTGTGGGCGGCTTGGCGTTTCATCCCGATGGGCGGCGGTTGGCGGTCGCCAGTGGCACGCCGGGACAGCTGGGCGAGGTCAAGTTGTTTGACCGTGAAACCGGCGAGTTATTGGAAGATCGACTGGTCTCCGAAGACGCCATCTTCGCCGTCGCTTTCTCCCCAGAGGGTGACCGGTTGGCCGCCTGCGGGGCCGATGGAACGATCGCTATCTTCGATGTCGACGACGCGGCCGCTGACCCGCGGCTGATCGATGACCACGCCGATTGGGTGAACAGCATTGCCTGGTCTCCCAACGGCAAACGATTGGTCTCGGCCAGTCGGGACAAGACAGCCAAGGTATTCGATGCGGAAACGGGCGAGTTGCTTGTCACCTTCGGCGACCATGACCAGAACGTCACCGCCGCGGTGTTTCTCAGCGATAACGAGCGGGTCGTCAGTGGTGGCGAGGACCGCAAGCTACGGGTCTGGCAGATCGCCGAGGCTGAGCAACAACGCGACATCTCCGGATTCCGGGCCGAGATCGGTGCTCTTGTCCGCTTGGACGACAACCAGATTCTCTCCATCACCACCGGCAACCAGATCCGCCTGCACGACGCCGCCGATGGGAAATTGCTGCAGGAATTCACCGCCCCGTCACGTTGGCTCTCCAGCCTCACCGTGGCCGATGACCAGCAAGTGTTCTTGTTCGGAGATCAAGCCGGTCAGATTCACCGAGCCACATTCGACGAGGACGGGCTCGATGGAGAGGAGGCGGTGCAGCAGAGTTGGCTGGCAGTTCCTTAGAGGATCGTCCGAGAACTCAAACACTTTACGGTCGCGACCGCATTCAATAGCGTGGCGAGGGGGTGCGCCAGTTCAGATTCGACTGGCCAGCGGATCGCTCGGTGGTCGTTCTGGGTTCGGTCGACGGGACCGAGTTCGGCACTTCCTGAAGTGACGGAGCTGACTGCAGCGGCTGCAGCGACGACGTGTTCGAATCGCTTTCGTGTTGGACAGGACTCACCACTTGCTGGGGAGCGCCGACATTTTGGGCGGGGATTTGGCGAGGGGGTTGGGTCGCGGCCTGCCCCACGCCGACGTTCTGGCCCTGTGCCGCCACCATCGGCGGACCTTGAGACCGCACCGGCTGATAGCCGGGGGGCGGCGGTGCTTGGGTCAGGTCGTTCACTCGCATCCCGTTCAAGCGGGACATCATCGGACTTTGATCGGTTGAACCCCGTGCCATCTGTGTCGACCCCGGGACGCTAGAGCTCGCTCCGACCGGTGCCACACCGCCCAGGTAATTGTTCGCCGTTCCGTAACTTCCGGTCCCGGGAGGCGCCACGCGAGTGGAACTGTTGAACGGGCCGAGTCGCGGTGCGGTGGAGCCGGGGGCGGTCATCGGACTGACGGGGGTGAGCGCAGTTCCGCCCGTCGGCCCTGGCGCTTGATGGCAGCCGACCATCGACACCGTTGCCAGTGCCAGCAGGGACGTGTTCAGGCAGGTTCGTCGCATCGTCTTCAACCGGTCGGGGGTCGGGAAAAGGCACGTTCGACGAGCTTTAACAAAAATCAGGATTTTTTCGAAAGAGCAGTCGGCCATCTTTACCGACTCCGGACGACCGTTCGGCTGATGGCGCATCGAACGATTGCCGATTCATACCCAGGAGGACTGTAGCAGCGTCCAGGAACGACAGGCAAAAGTGGCGAGGATACCGAGAATGTCGCGGCCAACACGACAACCGTGGCGAAACGGCACCGGCGGACACCGATTGGGGCGACGGGCTTGGCTGATGGGCGTCGCGGTGGCGATCACCGGCCGTGGAACTTCGCGGGGGGAATCACCCGTCGCCGTTGCATTTCGCAAGGTGCGTTCCTCCGACGGCAACCCCATCGGGATGAAGTCACTGCGGCGGGAATCCGAGGCTGCCATCGTGACCGCCATCGCCGCCGATCCCTGGGGAAACGTCCTGGCGGTTGCCTGCGATGACTTCTCCATCCGGCTGATCGATCTCGACTCGATGTCTCCATTTGAAACGCTCCAGGGTCACCGAGACATCATCCGGACGCTCGTGTTCGACACTGACGGTGAGCGTCTTGCCTCGGCAGGAAACGATGGTCAGATTTTGGTTTGGTCATCGGCCGATTGGACTGTCGAGCCGGAACGACTGACGGCGGGGGGCCCGGCGATCGCCAGCGTTTGCTTTTCGCCCACTGGGGAACAAGTTGCCAGTGCCGGGTTCGATCGCCAGGTTCGGTTCTTTCCCAGCTCCGATCGGTTCCCGGACGGGCTACGGTGCGGGTGCCGGGATTTGCGCTCCATCGCCTATCGTCCCGATCAACAAATGTTGGTCGTCGCGGGGCGCTCGGGCGCGGTTGAGCTGTTCAATCCTGACGACGGACGGTCGATCGGCGAGCACGTGCTGCACGAGGGCCGGATTCGCGAAATCGGCTTTCACCCCGACGGTCAAACGCTCGTTTCAGCGGGCGAGGACGGGACGCTTTCGCTGTTCGACACCGAACGCCGGGAGCGGGTGGCCCAGCTGGCGGTCACCTCCGGCCGGCTGTTCGCTTTGGCAATCGTCGACGAGCAACATATCGCGGTCGCCGGCAGTGACAACGCGGTCCGCATCGTTGACGCCGAGGCGACTCGCGTGATTCACACGTTTGACGGACATCTCGGATCGGTCGCCACCTTGGCGTCCAGCCAAGGTTGGCTCTACTCCGGCGGGTTTGACGCCACCCTCCGGCGCTGGCCCGTTGAACCGCTGCAAAGTCTGCAGCAGCGGCTCGCCGAAGGGGATGCGAGACTCGACCGCTAAGAATGGAAGGCACAAGGAGGTGCCGAGCGTGATCTGGAAACGAAAACGAGCAAGATCCCGCCGAGAAGGTAACGCGGCGGGCCGGCCGCCCCGGGGCCGGCCCGGACGCGGCCGCTCCTCCCGTCATCGGTCTCTGGCCCCCGAGCGGTTGGAGACGCGGATCCTGATGGCGGCCGATCCAGTTCACGTCGGGGTGGTCTTTCTCGAAACCGACCACCTGGAAGCCGAGGGAGGCACCGGCAGCGACGCCCAACCCGACCGCTTCATTCTCTCCTTCACCGGCGGAGCCCCCGAGACGGAACTCCGTGAACTGGTGCTCAACACCGACAAAGATGGCAATGGCATCGCCATCGGTGACGCGATTTTCGACTCCCAACCAGCGGGGCGGGGGCGGGGCGGCAACCACGACTTTCAAGTCGTGCGGATCGATGCGTTGCACAACGACCCGGTCAGCGTGACCCCGGAGGTCGTCGATGGCGGGCAGGAACTGGTGCTCCGCTTCGAGAACTTTCGAGCCGGTGACCGGTTGGAGTTCGGGATCGACGTCGACGAGGTCCTACGTCTCTCGGACGACCTGGAGTTTTTCAACAGCCGGCTCGATACGATCGTCTCCGGCCAAGAGTTTCAAGATTCGATATTGGAGGCCCAGTTCAGCGCCCCCCATTTCGAAGATGCCGCCGCCGATGCGCTGTTCCTCAACGAATACGGTACCCCGTCCGAATCGCATGGACTGCGCCTGCCGCCCAACGAAGGAGACGATCCAGACAGCCGCGCCAACCGATCCGCGGGGGCGGTCGGGACGACGCAGCAGGTTCCCAAACCGGTCGAGATCGAGGGCCGAGTCTGGCTCGACAATAACCTGAACCAAGCAATCGATGCCGAGGAAGCCTTCCTCGCCGATGTCCAGTTGGAACTGCACCGGTTCGACGAAGCGACGGGAGATTACGACGACACAGGGCACCGCGCGGTCACCGATGCCGACGGTGTTTATCAATTCCCGAAGTCACTGGGATTGATGCCAGGCACCTATCGCGTTGTGCAGAGGCAACCGGAAGGGCTGTTCAGCGTGGCGGCGATGCCCGGCCAGGTCGACGGAGCGCAGACAGGGCTCGCGGAGTCGTTGGACGTGCTGGCCGGCATCGAAATCCCGCTCGGCGATCTGGCAGCGGTCAACTACGACTTCGCCGAAGCACAACCGGCGGAGCTTTCCGGATTCGTCTACCGGGATGACAACGACAACGGTGTCCGTGACCCGGGGGAAGTCGGACTCGGAGGCGTCCGAATCGAGCTCGTTCCGCTGGAAACGATCGCGGCGGCGACCCGCCAGATCACGACAACCGCCGCCGACGGCAGCTACTCGTTCGCTCGACGACCGCCCGGTGAATACGAGTTGATCCAGCTGGACCAGCCGGATGATCTTGACGACGGCTTGGACGCGGCTGGAACCGTCAATGGGAGAACCGTCGGGATCGCTGAAAATCCGGGGGATCGCATCGACCGAATCGAGCTCGGCGGCGGCGACGTCGGCATCGATTACAACTTCGGTGAGCTTCCCCTTGGTTCGCTCAGCGGCTTCGTTTACCACGATCGGTCAAACGACGGCCGCCGCGACGTCAGCGAGGAAGGGATCGCCGGCGTCCGGCTCGATCTGGTCGACCCCGACGGTCAGACAGTTGCCAGTACGACAACCGATGCCGCGGGACGATATGCGTTTGCCGACATTCCCGCTGGCGAATATGTGATCATCCAGCATCAACCCCAGGGATATCTCGACGGGATCGACACGCCGGGAAGGATCGGCGGCCGCCGCGTCGGCCGTGTCGGAAGCGATGGCGATTCGCTCCGGGGGATCCGATTGAAGCCAGGCGAGGAAGGGGTCGAGTACAACTTCGGCGAGCTGCAGGCGGTGTCGCTTTCAGGACGCGTGCACGCCGACCGCAACGGGGACTGTGTGTGGGATCCAGATGAGCCACGACTGCGAGACGTTTCCGTCCGGCTACTCGACGCCTCCGGGCAGGAAGTTGCCCAGACCGTGACCGACTCCGCAGGCGAGTACCATTTCGAAAATCTGGCCCCAGCGACGTATACCATCGTCGAACAAACACCCGAGGGGTTCTTCGCGGGGAGTGCCAAACCCGGCTCGGCCGGCGGCGTGGCGAAAGGAGCGAGCCGCATCGGGGAGATTGTGCTCGTCTCGGGCCAAGTCGGCATCGATTACAACTTTTGCGAAAAGGAACCCTCCAGCCTGAGCGGAAGTGTGTATGTCGAGCGGCATGCCGAGCATCCTGACGGTGACCGTTCGCCGATTGACGACGTGTTGATCGAACTGCGCGACAATTCCGGCCGGCAGGTCGCGCAGACTCGCACCGATGCCGATGGGAACTACGACTTCGATCGACTTCCCGCCGGCGCCTACCGAATCGTCCAGCACCAACCTGCCGGATACTTGCAAGGCGGGCAGAGGCTCGGCAGCGGCGGTGGCGAGGTTCTTGGCCCCGACCGGATGGCGGTTGAGTTGGGGGTCGGTTCCGACCTGGTGGACTATGACTTTTTTGAACGACTTCCCGCGGCGATCTCCGGCCACGTTTGGCGCGACGTCGATTTGGACCGCCGCTTCGACAGCGGCGAGCAGCCGATGCCGGGGGTCTTGATCGAGCTGATCGACGAGCGGGGCGAAGTGGTCGCCGAGGCCCACTCCGACACGACGGGACGGTACCGGTTTGCCGGGCTTGATCCAGGCGTCTACGGTGTTCAGCAAACGCAACCGGAAGGGCTATTCCACGGCGGCCAGGTTGTCGGAAGCGCCGGGGGCCAGATCGCCGGTGACGATTGGATCGTTGGGATTGCGGTCGGCAGCGGCGTCACGGCGGATGGTTACAACTTTCCCGAGGTTCCACCGGCAACCATCTCGGGCGTCGTGTTTCAAGACGGACCGCCCCTGCAGCTTGAGAAAGCCCCCAACCCGGCAGACTTGAGAGAGTATCGCGACGGTCGGTTACGGGAAGCGAGTGAGCGAATCGGCGGGGTCACGCTTGAGTTGCGAACGGTCACGGGGCAACCGCTGTCAAGTGACCGCGCCCTGCCGGGGACCTATCCCGATGGCCCGATCCGAGTCACGACCGACGCCGACGGCGAGTACGTGTTCCACGGTCTCCGGCCAGGAACCTATCACGTCTATCAGATCCAGCCTGAGGGTTGGATCGATGGATTGGACACCCCGGGGACAACCGGCGGGGCGGCGGTCAATCCCGCCGACGAGACCGACTCGGCGGATCAAATCCTGATCGAAGCACTCACCGCCGACGAAGCCACCGACCCCATCAACGACGCGATCCTGAGAATCTCGATTCCGTCCGGGGGTCAGAGCCGGGAGAACCACTTCAGCGAGATCAAGCTGGATCCTCCCGAACCGGAGCGTCCCGTCGCGCCGCCTCCCACGGAATCACCGCACGTCGAACAGGTGCTCGCACCGGTGCCAGAGACGCACCCGCAGACGATGCGAGTGATGACCTTCGCAACCCCAGCGGATATCCGGCCGCTGCCGGTCTACGCCAGCGAGTGGGCGGTGTCGTGGCACCTGAGCGTGATCAACGGCGGCTATCCTCCCGGGGTCAGCTTGGATGACGTCGTCATCCAAGGCGTCGCTCACCGCCGCGCCGGGGAGCAATGGGCTCAGGCGAAACTCGGACACGGACAATGGTATGTCGGCACACGCGATGGCCAGCTCCATCGGAACGAATCGATGGAGCTGGGCAGCGGTCGCGCGACGGCATTGACCGGCGACTTCAACGGCGACGGTTTCGAACAACCCGTGCTGTATCTTAACGGCCAATGGTTCGTCGATCTCAACGGCAACGGAATCTGGGACGCTGACGACCTCTGGATCCAACTTGGGACCCCGCTCGATCGTCCCGTCGTCGGTGATTGGGACGGGGATGGGAAAGACGACATTGGGATCTTCGGCCGCCAATGGGAGCGCGACCCGCGCCGGATTCGCCAAGAAACGGGGCTGCCCAATCTGGACAACCACCGCCGTCGGCTGGTGGCGAATCAACCGCGAGACGCCGTCGACCCCAGCCGGCCCGACCTTCAGGAACGCTGGCTACGTCGCGGGGAGGAGGGGGAGCTCCATGCCGACGCGGTCGACCATATCTTCCAATATGGACGCCATATCGATGAACCGCTCGCCGGTGATTGGAACGGCGATGGAACCGATCAGATCGGCGTGTTTCGCGACGGCCGGTGGCTGCTCGACCTGGATGGCGACGGCCGATGGACCTCCCAGGACCGGCCCTTTGATTTCGGCCGACCCGGCGACAAACCGATCGTCGGCGATTTCACCGGAAACGGGATCGACGAGATCGGGGTCGTGCGAGGCGACCTGTGGATCATCGACACCGACGGCGACCGCAAGCTGACCGCAAACGATCTGCACATCCAACTGCGGCAGCCCAGCCCCACCAGCCAACCGATTACCGGCGACTTCGATGGCGATGGCGTGGACCAACCCGGCTATTACGACGACGCCAGTTAGGATCGTGCGTGAAAAAAGTGTCCGGTACCTTTTGCGAGGGACTTGCCCTCCGGGTGCTTTGCACAAAAGGTACCGGACACTTTTTTTCCACTCATTGCTCTTAGGCGCTGTCAGGCAATGATTCCAACAGCTGCAGAAAGCGGGGGACGAACTGGCGGATTGCCCGGGAGCGATGGCTGAGCGCCCGCTTGACGGTCGGTCCGAGCTCGCCAAAGGTGCGATGGTATTCGGGGATGAGAAATAGCGGATCGTAGCCGAAGCCGCCCGTGCCGCAGCGCTGTGTCGTAATGCGTCCGCGGCAGCTGGCGAAGACTTCCAGCCGGATTTTCCCCTGCGGATCCGCCAGCGCCAGGGCGCAGTGGTAGGCGGCGCCGCGTCGTGGGGCGGGGACGCCGGCGAGTTCCGCCAGCAATTTATCGTTGTTGGCCTCGTCGTCGCCATGCCGGCCGGCGAAGCGGGCGGAGTGAATGCCGGGTTGCCCGCCGAGGGCGTTGACGGAGATGCCGCTGTCTTCGCCGAGTACCCAATGGCCGAGATGGGCTGCCTGTTCGCCCGCTTTCTTCGCCGCGTTCTCCGCAAACGTCTCGCCGTCCTCAACGACCTCGATCCCCTCGGGAAAATCGGCCAGCGCCGTGACGCGAACGCGGTCCTCGGGAAGCAGTCCGCGCAGTTCGATCACCTTGTTGGCGTTTCGGGTGCCGAGAATCAATTCGAACATGAACGCTTTTCCCGACCGTTGCTAACGATTGCCACGCGTCGCGGTATAGAGGCTCCGCTTGCTGACTTTGGGGACGGCGATTGGCGTCGGTTCGACATCGAAGGGAATCATCGCGGCGTTGTTGGCAGCCGACCCCTTGGCGCCAGAGGGGATCTGGCGGGCCAGTTCCGGACGCACGTTGAATGCTTGGTACTTGTCGATCACGCGGCGGATTTCCGGTGCGTATTCGAAGCCGCCGTCGGGAAGCTCGCGTCCCAGCTTATCGAAGCTTCCCACCGTGACCAACGACCGCTGGCGGTCATGAAACTGGTACGCCTCCTCCCCTTTCTTCCGCAGCGCCATGACCATCTTGTTCGCATCGGCGGCAAACTTATCGAGACGCTTCATGCTGGGTGTGAATTCTTCTTCCTGGTCGGCGCCGACGATCGTCGCGTAGCCTTCAAACGTACGGACGATCACCGTGTACTTGCCTTCGCATTCCAGCAGACTGTGGAGTTTGTCTTCATTCAACCGGCGAACGAATGAATCGACTTGCGGGGAATCGAAATACTCAGGCGGCAGCATTGGATTGCGTGTCACGAACGCGTTGGCCATCGGTCCTGCCTCACCGTCATCGCGAGATTCAACCAGTTTGCGGTGCAATGCCTTGACGGCGGTCACGGGGTTGACTGGGTTTGTCTCCGCCGCCACTTCGTCAGGATCGCGAAAGACCGCTGGTTTGGCCGATTTCAGCCGTTTCAAGTCCTTCTCGATCGCTGGGTGCTCGACCGTGTCGTATTCGCCGACCAAGACGGCAAATGCGTCGTACTCATACTGGTTGGCATAGCGCAAACGCCCCGTATCGAGCTGCGCCACGTCGCCGGTGTAATCGAAGTTCTCTTTGTAAATGAACGCGGGAAGTCTCAAGTCCCGGCGAATTTCTTCCGCCAACCGTAGGGCGCGGGACTCGGAATCCTCACCGACAAACGTCGACGCCAAGATCAGCCATGGCCCGTCCTCCTCGCTCAACTCCCGCGGCGTGGCCGAGACCTGACGGCTCGGGTTGCGGGAGAAGATCTTGAGAAACCCAGGCGTCTCGGCCCGCGCGGGAGCCGGCGGCAACGCCGGAAAGCAGGTGAGGGCAACAAATCCGAGGCAGAGATTGGTTTTGAGCGACATCCATGAATTCCGCAGGCGAGGCTTCGAAACACTCAACAGCACGTGGCGAATAGCAAATCCTGCCCCGACGATGAAAGAGCGTTCGAACCTTGCCCGATTCATGCGGATTCGCTGGCGAATGCCCCCGCCCGGTGTCGATCTCGATAATCCCTCAAGTTGCCCCAAACAGCCCAATCCGACGACACAACGAGCCAACACCCGTGCGAGACAACATGAAATGTTGGGCGGTGTCCCGACCATTCGGACGGATGAAACCGCGGCTGATCGGCTGGTTCGCGGTGGCGGCAGTCGCCCTGGGAGCCCATTGCCATGGGCAAGGCGTCGATGCTCCCGTTCCCGCTCCTGCCCATCGCGTGCTCCAGCCGCCGGCAAAGGCTCCGTCAAACGGGCGAGCAGCACACGGGCGGGTGTCAAATGGGCGGGTGTCAAATGGGCGGGTGTCAAATGGGCGAGGCTCGAGGTCGGCAGTCCCTGACGGGTTCTCCGTCCCTGACGAGGTTTCCGTGCCCGGTGGTACGACCGGCTTCGGCGAGTGGGAAGGAGGGGTTGGGCATCAACACGTTCTCCCCCGTCCCCCGCACAACGCGTTGCTGCAGCGACCGCGGCCGCAGCCGGCGACGGTCCCCGGCGCGACGCGTCAGCCAGTCTGGAAGACACCGTATGCCTATGGCTATTTCGGCGCCAGCGGGAAGCGACATTGGACACGGCACCACGGCTACCGTGACCGCGATACCCGCTGGACCTACCGCTGAGCCGATGGCCTTGACCATTTGCCGCAGGTTTCCCAGCGGCCCGCAGGTTTCCCAGCGGCGTCACGATCCGTAACATGGGGCTTTTGTGGTAGGAGGATCGATTGCACGAAGCCACTCTCCCTGTTCACATTGCCGATGAGTTCTGCACCAACCGGTCGACCGAGCCAGCCTTTGCCCGAACCCAGCCTCGTCCCCGAGCATGGCTGGCACTGCGCCCACTACTTCTACCGCTTCGACCGGCGTTCGATCGACTCACGATTGGACGAGCGGAACCGTCAACAGTTGCGGGAGGCGTTGGATCCGCCCGGGGACCTGCGTCCGGAACGGTTGGCCGCGTACTGGATCAGCGGTCATGCGGTCGACTTTGGCGTGATGGTCATGGACCCTCACCCGGCAAAAGTCGACTCGGTCCACCAGCGGATCATCGCCCCCGGACTGGGGCGATTTATCGAGCCAGCGTGGTCGTTCATCTCGATGAGCGAGGTCAGCGAGTATGTCCCGACGGTGGAGCGGTACCGGGAGCGGTTGATCGCCGAGGGGACCGCGGCCGAATCGCCCGAGCTTGCCGCGAAGGTCGCCGCCTATGAGCGGCGGTTGCCGATGATGAACGAGCAGCGGCTGCGTCCCGAGTTTCCCGACTGGCCCGCCGCCTGTTTCTATCCGATGAACAAGAGCCGCGTACCGGGGGCGAATTGGTTCATGGAGCCGTTCAGCCGTCGCAACGCGATGATGGCCGACCACGCGCAGAGCGGGATGGCGTTCGCTGGCCGTGTCAGCCAGCTGATCTCCGTCGGTGTCGGACTCGACGACTGGGAGTGGATGGTCACCCTCTGGGCGCGGAACCCGCAGTACCTCAAAGAGATCGTCTACAAGATGCGTTTCGATCAAGCGAGTGCCAAATACGCCGAGTTTGGGCCGTTTTATGTCGGCTACCGGGCGACCGCTGATGAGATCCTCCAGCACTGTCTGCTGGAGTAGGCCAAAGCATTAGGCAAACTCGACCCCGGTGATCCGCCGGTGCGCTTCGCGGTACTTGGCTGTGGTCCGAGCGATGATGTCGTCGGGCAGTGGCGGCGGCGGATCCTGTTTGTCCCAATCGCTGGCGGAGAGCCATTCGCGTACGAACTGCTTGTCAAACGATGGCTGGGACTGTCCCGGCTTGTGGCGTTCGGCGGCCCAAAATCTCGAACTATCTGGGGTCAGCACTTCGTCAATCAAGGTGATCTCGCCCCCCACCCAGCCGAATTCGAACTTGGTGTCGGCGATCAGGATTCCTCGACCGGCCGCATATTCGGCCGCTGAGCGATAGATCTGCAGGCTCAACTCGCGGAGCCGGCCGGCCGTCTCCGCCCCCAGACCGGCCACCATGCGATCGAAGCTGACATTCTCGTCGTGGCCCTCCTCCGCCTTCGTCGCCGGGGTGAAGATCGTTTCGGGAAGTGGGTCGCAGGGACGCAGCCCGGATGGAAGCTTGACACCGCAGATCTCCCCGGTTGCGTTGTATTCCCGTAGCCCGCTTCCTTCCAGGTAGCCGCGAACCACGCATTCGAACGGGATCACCTCCGCTTTTTGAACCACCATGCTGCGACCCACCAGCGGGGATGTGTCGAACCGGTCGGCCAACCCGTGGGGAATCGCTGATCCAAGCAGGTGGTGCCGGATCTCAAGCCGCTCGCACCAAAACGTGCTCATCGATGTCAGGATGCGTCCCTTGTCCGGAATCCCGCTTGGCAGAATATGATCAAAGGCGCTGATCCGATCGGTGCTGACAATCAGCAGTGCCCCTCCCAGATCGTAAATATCCCGCACCTTGCCCGCTTGTCGCGGCAACGGCAGGCGGGTTTCCAGCAAAGCGCCTGCGGCGTCGATGCGGTACAGCTCTTCGGGGGGCGGCTCGGTCATGAAGCGTAATGTGTCAGAGACCCTGGCTCGCGACAACCGTCTCGCGAGCGGTGACGTGAACGATTACGATAACGCCGAGCCGGAGGGGCCTTGTCGGGAAATGGCTCACCCTCGTTCCTACAGAATTCAGGATTGCTTGGTCGCCTGCCATGGGGATCTTCTATTTCGATGTCCCCGAGTCGGTCCGTGAATACTTTCGGCAATCCTGGTGGGCAGATGCCTACATTTGTGGAATCGAAGGCGTTCCCTGGCCATGCCAAGCGAACTTCGATCACGGCCGGCTGATCGTGCGCCGCGGGATCAGCGCCTCGGGAAAGCTTCATCTCACCTGTCCCGTCAAAGGGATCGGGTTTCGCACGCTCAGTACCTGCAGCCTCCGGTCGACCGAGGATCCCTACCTCTTGGCCTTGGAACTGGCCCGGGGGAGCTGCGATCGGGCGCGGGTCCAATCCGATACCTGGCGACGTGCCGGGCTGACGATCCGCCCTTCGTTCGAGGAGCTGCTGCGGGAAGGGACATCCCATTTTCTGGACGCCGCCCAGGGGGGCTGTGAGCCGGGGCCGGCTTCCCTTTCGGCGCTGCGGGCGATCGAAGTTCTCGAGCGGGCAATCAGCGAGCTGGGCGAGTGCTACGCCACGCAGGCGATCGCGTTTCGCCAACAGCGGGAGGAGCATCGGGTCGGGACGCTGCTCGCCGCCAGCGTCATCCCGCCGTCTCCCAGCCATTCGCCACGGGCCAAGGCGTTCCACGACGCCTTCAATTCCGCGGCGGTACGACTGAATTGGGCCGACATCGAGACCGCGTCGGGACGGTTCGATTACGAGCCCGCCCGGGCCACGATCCGCTGGTGCGTTGACAACGGGCTCCGCGTCATCGCAGGCCCGCTGTTTGATTTCCGTGAACGTCTGATGCCCCACTGGCTGTATCTGATGGAGGACGATTTCGATTCGTTCCTCTCATCGGTCAGTCAATTTGTGGAGCGGACCGTCTCGGAGTTCCGCGGTTCGGTCCAGCTCTGGAATTGCGCCTCCGGGCTGAACACCCCGGGCCCCCTTTCACTCAACGACGAACAATTGATGCGGCTCGCGATGTGCGTGCTGCAGGCGGTCCGGCAATGCGACCCGAATACGCCCGCGGTTGTCAGCTTTGACCAACCCTTCGGCGAATACATGGCCAAATACCACGATGGAATCTCGCCCCTCCACTTCGCCGATGCGTTGACCCGCAGCGGGTTGGGGCTGGCGGGGCTCGGACTGGAGGTTCGGTACAACGATCGAGAGACCGGCACCTTGCCCCGATCGGCCGTCGAATTCGGCGAGATGATCGACAACTGGGCCGCGCTCGGGATCCCGTTGTTGGTCCAGTTCGGGGCCCCGGGCGACCAGGGGAGCGACCCCCGGGCCATGCTTCCGGCCCAGGCGATCGTCGCGCCCGAGGACAGTGCCGATCCGGCAGCGGAACAACTTCGAATCGCCCAACCGATACTGCGAACGCTGCTCGCCAAACCAGCCGTCCACGGCATCGTCTGGGAGGGTTGGTCCGACGCCGAGCGGCATTTGATGGCCCATTCCGGCGTGCTCGATGCCGCCGGCTCTCCGCGCCCGGTGCTCGAATACCTGACCCGCCTCCGCCGTGAATTCCTGACCTAGACGCTGCCCGACAACCGTGAGGCAACTGCCAACTGACGACTCAACCCAATTGGCCTCATCGACGTTTTCAGACAGAGCCCAGGTTGGCGACCGGCCGGCGCTGCGACTTCTGCTACGCTGGTATGATTGTCCCCCACTCCCATGACTCCAACGGAGGTTTCTCCATGATGAAACAACTCGCAGCACTCCTGCTCGGTCTGTCGCCGCTGTTTGCCCTGTCGTCGGCATTTGGCCAGGTGGATGATTCCGCGGCGCCGATCGAGCCGGTCGGTGACATTGAGAAAGTTCATGGCGGATTCGGCTTTACCGAAGGCCCCGCATGGGATCCCAAGGGAGTCCTCTATTTCACCGACATCCCCAACGCAACGATCTTTCAGGTCGCCGGCGACGACGAACTCTCGACGCTGACCGAGGACTCCAACACTGCCAACGGGTTGATCGTCGCCTCCGACGGGCGACTGTTGACCTGCGAAATGGAAGGCCAAATTGTCGCCTACGACACCGCGAGCGGCGAGAAGGAAGTCCTCGCCAAGGAATACGAGGGAAACCGGTTCAACGCCCCCAATGATCTGGTCAACGACCAGGCAGGCGGGATCTACTTCACCGACCCGTTGTTCCGTGCCCCCGAACCGCTGCCCCAAGGCGTTCAAGCGGTCTACTACCTCGATCCGGACGGGAACGTCAGCCGGCTGACCGGGGATCTGCCAGCACCCAACGGCGTCGGACTCTCGCCAGATGGCAAACAGTTGTACGTGATTCCAAGTCAGCAAGCGGAAATGCTGGTGTACGACGTCCTCGGACCGGGCAAGATCGACAACCAACGTGTGCTCTGTCGACTCCAGCAACCGGAAGGGGAATCAGACACCGGCGGCGACGGGATGGCGGTTGACGTCCAAGGCAACCTTTACCTGACCAGCCACCTCGGCATCCAGATCTTCAGCAGCGACGGGAAACCCAGGGGAATGGTGACGTTTCCTGAGCAGCCATCCAACGTGACCTTCGGCGGCTCCGATCGAAAGACGATGTACGTCACCGCCCGAACCGGCCTGTACCGTGTCACCATGCCAATCGCCGGACTGCCACCGGAGTAGGTGTCGGGTGTCGGGTGTCAGCGGGCAGATTCTTGTGATGGCCCCGTTTTACTGCCGACGGCCAACTACTAACCATCGGGCATGTTGGGTTGTTGCCAGACGCTCATGCCGCCGTCGACCAACAGCGTTTGGCCATGGATGTGGGCGGCGGCGTCGGAGAGCAGAAAGACCGCGGTGTCCCCGCACACCTCGGCGTCCGGCACGGAACGGTTCGGGGTGTGCAATTCCATCCACGCCCGGAATCGCGGCTCATCGATCGCCGGGGCGGTCAGTGGGGTGCGCACCAAGCCGGGAGCCATTGCGTTGACGCGGATGCCATGTGGTGCGAGGGCGACACAGAGCGACCGCACCATCGCCGTCACCGCCCCTTTGCTCGTGTCGTAAGCCGTGTGATCGGGTTCCGCAAGGACGCCGTTGATCGAGCCGGTGAACAAGACCCGGCCGGCGGTGCCGGAGTGGATCCAGCGTTTGGCGATCGCTTGGGTGATGAAATAGCCCGCGGTGACGTTCAGATGCATCGTCGCCATGAATGTCTCGAAATCCATCTCAAGATACGGCTTGTCGATGAACGTCCCGGCGTTGTTGATCAGCAGGTCAACGCCCGGCATCAAACGCTCCACCTCGGCCAACAACTCGGCCAAATAACCGGCCGGCGGGCGGGCCAGATCGGTCGTCATCAATTCAGCGCCAACGCCAAACGAACGGCAGGCGTCGAGCGTGTCTCGCGCCGCCGCATCGTCCCGCAATCCGACCAGCAACACATCGGCACCGGCGCGGGCGATCGACCGCGCGATCGCCGCCCCGACACCCTGCGTCCCACCAGTGATCACCGCTTGGCGCCCGGCTAGTCCGAAGCTGTTATCCAACGTTCGGTTATCCAACGTTCCGTCTCGCTGTTGAGTTCGAATCGAGCCACGGCCGAGCCTAAAAGTTGGTTGGCCGAGCTTCGTTGCTATAGGCCTCAAAGTCGGCTTCCGCCTCGTCAGCATCGAACGGGCCATCGTGCAACACGAGCCGAAAGTTCATCCGCAGTGATTCGCCTTCGGCCAGCATATACCCGTCAGTCTTGTCGCCGCCGACGAAGTGGTAGACGCCAAACGGATTGGCGGCGAACAGCCCGTACGTCCGCACGTGCCAGCGACAGGGGTAATCAAAACTCGAAGGGTGGTAGTGGACGGTGATTCCCGCTGTCTCCTCGGCGACCGGTCCGGTGTAGTCGACCCACGATGAGGGCTCCCCCCAGGCCTCCTTGTCCGTCTTCCCTTCGGCGTTGGTGATCTGGCCCCCCGGGTCGGCGTCGACCTTCATCGTTCCCGCAACCCGGATCCCGAACGTCCCTTCCTTCGTGTCTCCGAAGTGGACATCACCGTCGCTGGCGGTCAACACAAAATCGCAATCGAGGACCCGTCGGCCTTCGACGGTCCGGAAGGCAAATCGGCGTTTGTCGGTGAGCACCCGTTCCTCGTCGGGCGAAACCCAATCGTTGCTGGTGACGAGAACCGCAGTCTCGCCATCCGCTTTGGCCGACCCGCTGCGGTGACGGATCTGACCGCGGTTGTCCCTCCCGGATTCCACCCAAAAGTCGAGGCCGTTGATCTCGCCATGGGTCAGCCACAGCGACCGCTGGTGGGGATGATCATCCCGCTCCTGCGCCCCGCCCTCATCCATCGGGTAACCGCGAGTCAACGCCAACCCACTTGGACTGTGGAGGGGAAAGATGATCGGCTTGCCGTTGCTGTCGAAGCGATAGCCAGCGACCAGCTCGTCCCCTTCCAAAACGTTCCACCCGCCCCCGTCTTCGGCTGGTTCGACTCGGTACCCCGATTCCTGATCATCCGCCGCTACCGCAGCGGTGGCCCCGGTGACGAAAACGGCCAAAATGGTGACACACCCGAGAACACACAAGTGAACTCGCCCCCTGCGGGACGCACGGGTTGGCGACGGGAGAATTGGACGAACGACAGACATGATGACTCTCCAAGGATGTGAAAGCGTGGTCGGGGCGGGCGAGAGAAATGGATGGGTTCGCGTTCGCGAAGGCGGGAATGGTGTTCCAAGGTGGACACACCACCACCAGGCTACCCGATCCCTTACGGCCAATTATGATAAGGTCTCGCCCCGCTGGTGTTGGAAGCTGCCTCTTTTTTTCTGGGTCTTCGCGGAGTTTCGTGGCTGATGGGCGGTTTCCCGGACTGCTCTCCAGGGTGAGTCATCCGCCGACCTGCGGCCCTCGATCCTGCAGCGCAATCCGATCTCTCTGGGAGTACCGCTCCGAGCCGGCGATTCACTCTACGGTGCCGCCCGTATCGAGCGCAGCGAGTCCATCCAATCGTTGGCCGGCGACGGCAGAAACTGGATGCTCGACCGCCATCGCCCCGCTTGGTGGGCGGGGTCGTCGCCGATCCAGGAGTCCTCGCCGGTCAGCGCGGCCAGTTCATTGAACCGCAGGATCAGATCAGCCTCTTCCTTGAGCCTTTTCATTTGGTATTTGAGCACCGTTCGTTTGGCGGCCAGGTGTTTTGTCGAGCCACCCTCACGTGCGGCAACCAACGTTTCCTGTGTCTCCGCCCGCCGCTGCGCCGCTGCGATCAATCGATCGAGTGAGGCGATCCGGTCGTTCGATCGCTCCATCTCGGCGACCGTTCGCTCGATCTCGCTGCGCATCGCCGACTCGATCGCCCGCGTCTCCGCCTGACGCTGTTGCCGCTTCAGGTTCGTTTCCCGCAGCCGTGCCCAGCGCCGGCGCTGTTGCAGAGGGGGGTCAATGTAGATGCCGAGTTGAGGCTTGACGCTGACGCGATCGGGTGCCCAAGCCCTCGAGGCATTGGTGTCAAAGCGTCCGACGAGTCTCACATCGGGATAAAAATCTTTCTCAGCAAGCTTCCGCGCCGCCTCGGCCTGTTGCTCGCGTTGACGCGCGATCGCCAACTCGGGGCTTCGGCGGAACGCCTTTTCGACCAAGGAACGTGCATCGGGGAGATCCGGTGGGTTCGCAGGCAACTCGGCCGATGGCAACGGCGCGTCCAGCTCCCGGTGCAGCAGCACGTTCAACTGGTCGCGCGACCGGCGGTGGGCAGCGCCAATCTCATGCTGCTGTTCCTCCAACTCCAGCAGGTCGAGTTCCACCGCCTCCCGCTCTTCCAGGGCCTCCAAGTCCAATCCGGCTTGGGCGACGGTCGGGAACGGATCGATGGCAGCCTTGGCCAGCTGGTAATCCTCCTGCTGCAACTCCTGAAGTCGCTCGCTGAAGGCGTATTCGATGTAGGCTTTGCGAGCCAGACGGACCAGCTTCTGCCGGGTCTGCCGCCACTGGTAGTGGGCCACATCAGCGTTCCGGTCGGCCATTTCTCCCCGCAACCCCGTCTTGCCGAACCAGGGGATGACTTGGGAGACCTGCAGTCGCCAGAGGTGCGCTCCTTGGGAGGCCCCAAAGATCGTCGGCCCGTTCTGGAAGCGAAAGTTGGGATCATCCCAGCTCGCCGCTTGCGGGTACAGCTCCATCGCCGCCTGCCACGCAGCCTCGGAAGCCTCCAGGTCCGCGTTGACCAGCAAGACCTCCTCGATCACCGCATCCATCGCGGCCAACTCGGAAGCATCCGTTGTTCCCAAAAACGAATCACAGACTGCGACCGACGCGGGCGCCGCCGCCCCCCGGGCCACTCGTCGCTGCGAAAGCTGTTCCGCCGCCCGAATCGCGACCGATTCCTGCCGTGACCAGTCACGCGAGAGGTCATCGGGGGTGGGCGACGGAGGGACGCGACAGCCGATCAAGCCAACCGTCAGCGCGATGACCCAGCGAGCGGGGATGCGGCAGTCGCAAGGCCGAGCGCCGCAGCGATGGCAGCTCCACGATCGCTGGCGATGCAGCGTCAATAGTCCCCTCCCTACTCCCACAACGATACCGGTCCCGGTCTGCCGTCAACCGTTGCTTGGAACCCTAAGCTCTGTCGGAAAAGGGGTCTGACCCTTTGGAGGACACAGCAGAAACCGGGAAAAAACGGCGTGTCCGGAGAGGGTCAGACCCCTTTTCAGACAGAGCCTAACAATTCGGCGAAATGGAACGCTAGCCCGGATCATGCACCCGTGGGGACGCGTCCGCAGAGGCTCTCATTGCTCGCGGCGATCGGCGCGGCGCTCGCCCGGAATCGGGCTGCCGTGCGGGTCGATGCGCGGGGCGTCGGTCGCTTCATCCAATCGCTCGCGGAGCCCCGGGTCGGTGAAATGCTCGAAGCGCTCCGCCTTGGCGTGAATCCGGTCGGGATCGATCCCCGCCTGCGACATCAAGTACTCCTCCCAGAGCCGATGGGAGCGGACCAGATTCTGCGCCCGCGTTCGGCCTTCCACGGTCAAGTCATAACGATCACCCCGTGACGCGATTTCTCGGCGCCACCGCAGCGACTGCAACACGATCCTCAGCGACAGCGGATCGCAAAGGAGGATCTCCCGCAAGTGCCTCCTCCCGGCAGGCGTGACGCCTCCCCGCTCCTCGATGCGGTACAGCAGCGCGACCACATCGTCGGCCAAGATCCGCCACGCCAAAAGCCGGTGGCGTACGAACCGGACCAGGATACCGTGCCGGGGCCCAAAGGCGGCGGCGAGGAGGAACAGCCCGCCAGTGGCCGTGGCCATCATCCCTGCCGTTGTTGTACTGCGAAATCCAAACCACGCCGGAACCGCCAACGCCCCGAGATGCCCGCCCGCCGCCGCCGCGGCCCCCAACAACACACTCAATAGCACCATCGCGAGGAGACGATCGGTCAGCAGGTAGGCGGTGGCGGGGGGCACGACGAACATGGCGACGACCAAAATATTGCCAACACTCTCGAAACTCGCCACCGCTGTGACAGCCACCAACGTCATCAACAAATAGTGCATCCAGGTGGCATTGATCCCGAGCGACGTGGCCAGTCCCGGATCGAACGAACTGAGTTTCAGCTCCTTGTAGAACATGAGCACGAACACCGCATTGAGCGCCGTGACCGCGGCCAGAACCAACGTCGCCCGGGGCACCTCGACACCGAACCGTGTGATAGTGTCCAGCGGCGTCATCTCAATCGCACCGTAGAGCACGCAGCCGGGATCCAGGTCGACCTCGTCAGCGGCGCGCACGATCAACACCAGGCCCAATGCAAACAACGATGTGAAGACCACGCCCATCGATGCCCCCTCATCGACCTTGCCAATGCCCCGGATCCACTCAGTTAGAAAGGCGGTCAGAATGCCGACCAGCACCGCCCCCAAGAACATCGGCAAGCTGTTGCGGCTGCTGGTGATGAAAAAGGCCGCCGCCAAGCCGGGCAACACGGCGTGACTGATCGCATCGCCCAACAGACTCAACTTCCGGAGGACTAGGAAATTGCCCAATAGCGCGGCCGCCGCAGCGCACAACACACCGGTAGCGATGATCCAACCGTCCAAGTCCCAGTGCCAATCGAACTCCATCACCACGCGCTCCCAAAAGTACATCCAGCTCGCCGAGCTGGATCGTCACCACCCCTCTCCCAAAAGTACATCCGGCTCGCCGAGCTGGATCGTCACCACCCTCTCCCAAAAGTACATCCGGCTCGCCGAGCTGGATCGTCACCACCCTCTCCCAAAAGTACATCCAGCTCGCCGAGCCGGATCGTCACCGCCCCTCTCCACCGCCCCTCGACAAACGCCCCTCCGACGAACTGCCACCAGAAGCGGACACCGCAGCGTCGCCGGCATGCGGGTCGGCGGGGACATCGACCCCCTGGCGGTCCAGCAACGATTCCAGTTCCGCGATCACGGCCGGCTCCAACACGTGCTCAATCGCGTCCGCTTCCCGGTCAACCACGCTGGTCGCGATCTCTGCGTGCGTGATCAGGTACAGCTCCCACAAGCGGTGTTGCCGCGTCAGCCGCTTGGCTTCACAGATCCCGGTGGCGGTCAGCCGAACTTTCGTCCCGGCCACGGTCGCGAGCGATTCCCGTTCGGCCCGCCGGATCGCCCGCCAAAGCCTGCCGGATGACCAGCTGCGGCGGCCGAGCAAATCGTCGATCGCGACCGACTCACCATGCGGGGAGAGATGCTGAATCGCAACGCGACGATCCGCCCCTGACCGTCGTTCGAGGATCTCATACATCGCCCGCAGTAGGTGTTCGCGGTCGACGGAACGATTGAGCCGAATCCGTCGAACCGCGCGGACCAGCACACCGCGGGTCCGCCCGAAAATCAGACTCACGAAGAAAACCCCGGAGCAGACCAGAACGATCATCGCCCCCGAGGGAAGCCTTGAAAACACCGCGCTGACCCCCGCCCCCACCATCCCGCACACCCCGCCCAACAGCGCCGAGATGAGCGACATGGCCCACATCTGGTTCGTCCAAAAACGGGCCGCCGCAGCGGGGATGACGAGCAAGGCGATGACCAGGATCAACCCCACCGCCTGCAAGCCGACGATGGCGACCAGAACGACCAATCCCATCAGCACTAAATCGAGCGTCAGGACTGAATAGCCGCGTGAACCGGCAAACGCTTCGTCGAAACAAAGCATCTTCAGCTCTTTGGACAGCAACGCGCTGACCGCAATGCAGACCAACGCCGCGGCCACGATCAGGGAAGCGTCGGCCGCCGCCATCGAGGCCGTCTTGCCATAGATGAATGCTTCCAATCCGGCGGCGTGACCCGACTGCATCTGTTGGATCACCCCCAACATCGCGACGCCGATGCCAAAGTAGACGCTCAGCACAATCCCCAGCGCCGCGTCCTCCTTGAGTCGTGTGAGGTTGCGGATCACCAGGATCGTCGCCACGCCGAGCAACCCGCTAAGGGTCGCCCCGAACAACAACCAGGGCAACGCCTTCCCCTCACCACCCCCGACGGTGACCAGGATGAACGCCAAACAG
>CAYWXT010000037.1:0-30033 GCA_964462125.1 uncultured Pirellulaceae bacterium
ATCACGACATCGCCGAACATGTTGATCAAGCGGCGGTAGGCGTCGTAGGCGAAGCGTTCATTTTTGGTCGCCTTGGCCAGTCCCTCGGTTGCGGCGTCATTGAGTCCCAGGTTCAAGATGGTGTTCATCATCCCGGGCATGGAGATCGCGGCGCCGCTGCGCACACTGACCAACAGCGGGTTGGCTTCGTCACCGAATTTTTTGCCGGTTTCCTTTTCCAGGGTCGCCACCGCCTTGTTGATCTCGTCCATCAGCCCATCGGGTAGCCGCTGACCGGCCTTGTTGTAGCGGTCGCAAACTTCGGTCGTGATCGTGAACCCGGGGGGAACCGGCAGCCCGATCGCCGTCATTCCGGCCAGATTGGTTCCCTTTCCGCCCAGCAGGTCTTTACCGAGCCCCTTGCCTTCGGATTTGGTTTTTCCGAAGTAATAAACCATTTTGCCAGTGGAGGCAGCTTTCTTTGCCATCGTTTGATCTCTGTGAAACCGTCTTGGTCGGGGAAAGTGGGAATCGAATCCGCAATCGGGGCGGTGGGGAATTTATTGGTCAATCCGCCGCAGGTCAACTTGCCATCGCTCGCGGACCGCGGGGAGAGAGGCGGGCGATGATGGGAAAAGTAGGGCTGACAGGAATCGAACCTGCACTCCCGAAGGAACTGGATCCTAAATCCAGCGCGTCTGCCAGTTCCGCCACAGCCCCGCACTCGTGTGCGTAACGGCTCGCCCCGCGTCCACCCGCGTCGCCGGCGGTTGTGACCGCTGCGGCGCACGAGGTGGGAGCCGGTTGCGTCAACTTGAACTCGTGCGTGTCTTCATCCCCGGGCTTCGGCATTTTCCGAAACCACCGTCGGCACGACCCACACCTTCAAGTTTGCTTCGACTTCGCTGTGCAGGTGGATCTTGACCGTGTACAGCCCGAGCTCTTTGAGGGGACCTTCAAGCCGAATCTGGTCCGACGCGAGGGTGAAGCCGGCGGTTTTCAGCGCCTCGGCGATATCGTGGGGGCCAACACTGCCGTACAAGTGCCCCTCGTCGTTGGCATTGGCCTCGATGGTGATCGATTGTTTGGCCAGTTCATCGGCCATGTCCCGGTAGCCCTTGAGCTTGGCGAGTTCGATCGCGCGCAGGTTCTCGCGGTGCTTTTCGACCATCCGCTTGTGATGCTCGGTGGCGATCGTCGCCAGGCCTTGGGGGAGCAGATAATTGAGCGCGTAGCCGGGGCGCACCTCAACGATCTCTCCCTGTTTTCCGAGGTGTTCGACGTTGTGGATCAACAGCAACTGCACGCCCCCCTGCTTGCCCTTGGGCAAGCGTTTGTAGGGCCGTTTGAAAGCACGTCCAGATTTGGTTTTGGGCATCGTGACGCTCACGTGGTGAGATGAACGGGTTGGGTCAAAATGGGATGTTGGGGTCTTCGTAGGCCGAGTCGTTGCTGGAGGGCTGGGGGGAGTGTTGGCCGGCCGGCGCCGAGGCAGTTTGGGTCGGTTGCGGCTGGGAACCGCCGCTGCCACCACTACCACTGCGGCCACCGATCAGCTGCATCCGTTCGCCGACGACCTTCAGCTTCGAATGTTTTTGGCCCTCTTTTTCCCAGCTATCGAGTTTGAGTCGTCCTTCGAGGAAAATCGGCGATCCCTTGCCGAGGTACTCGCTGGCGACCTCCGCGGTCCGCCCCCAAAGGGTGACGTCGACGAAGGTGACCTCCTCGATCCATTCCCCCTGTGAATTCTTCCGGCGATCGTTCACGGCAACGCCGATGTCGGTCACGGCGGTGCCACCGGGGGTGTATCGCAACTCGATGTCGCGGGTCAGGTTTCCCATCAGGACGACGCGGTTGTAGCTGGCCATGACTTCTCCCCGTGGACAGGTGCGCAAATGGCGGCATTCCGGATCGGCGTCAGCCTGACACCGCCGCGGTCGATGCCTCGGCAGGCTCCTCGCCCCCTTCGGTCGCTTCCGGCTCCTGGGGCTCGAGCGATTCGCCGCGGGCGTTTGCCAGAATCGGTTCCACCAGCCGCGGATCGAGTTTAATTGTCAGCTCGCGGAGGATGGGGGCGGCGATTTGAAAGGAGCGTTTGAGCTTCCTCAGGTTGGGCCCTTCCATTTCGAAATAGGTCAACCAATAGGTCCCTTTCTGGTGACCGTTGATCGGATAGGCAAGCTTCTGCTCCATCCACATTCGGCTGACCAAGACCTTGCCTCCCCACTCGGTCACCATGGTCTCGATCTGCTTGCTCACCCCGCCGGGGTCGCGGGCGTAATGGTTGCTGTCCAGGATGAACAGCGTTTCGTAGGTATTTGTCGGCACGGTACTTTCGCTTCTCTCGGTCAGAATTCGTTCGGCCCTCAGGCCTTCAAGACGTTGTTTACTTCTGTTGTGGCTTTTTTGGCGTTCGCGGGGAACCACTGGGGTCCCCATTGTACCGGTTCATGGCGTCGTCGATGCCGTAGCCGGCCCAGTGCAAGGCAGCTTGGGCGGCGGTCGTTGTGGCCTGCTCGATCGACTCGTGCTCGTCTCCGCTAAACATTCCCAGGACGTAATCGACCGGATCCCACCCTGGCGGCGGGCGACCGATCCCGATCCGCAGCCGCGGGAAGGCGTCGGTTTCCAAATGCCGAATGACGTCCGCAATCCCCTTTTGGCCTCCTGCCGAGCCGGCGGCCCGCAGGCGAATCCGACCGGCCTCGAGATTCATGTCGTCACACATCACCAGCAGTTGGTCGGGTGACAGCTTATAAAAATCGACCGCCTTTCGCACGCTCCGGCCGCTGGCGTTCATGTAGGTTTGTGGGCACAGGACCAGCAGTTTCCCGTCGGGGTAGCGTCCTTCGGCCAGTTCCCCTTCGAACTTGACCTTCACCCGGCTCGCTCCGATCGCCGCGGCGAGCTTGGCCGCTGCCATGAAACCGACGTTGTGGCGGGTCTGTTGGTACTTTCGGCCGGGATTTCCCAGCCCCACAACGAGCTTCATGACGGACCAGACGAAGACATACGGGCACCGCGGAGGGAAAATTCACCGGCGTCAGCCTTCCTCGCCTCCTTCGCCCTCGCGGGCAATGACCTCAGGTTCCTCGCCAATGCTCGGCTCAACCTCCTCCTCGGCCCTTCGCGGCTCCTCGATGTGCGCGATCACCGTCTCCGAGGCGGTGAGCAGCTCCACCCCTTCGGGCAGTACCAGGTCGCCAGCGGTCAATTGACCTCCCATCGGCAACTCGTTGACGTCGACGTCCAGTTGTTCGGGGATCGATCCGGCGGGGCAGCGGATCTCGACTTCGTGTAAGTTTTCGAGCAGCACCCCACCCTCGCGGACTCCCGGGGCCTCGCCGTGCACGTTGATCTGCACGCTCACCTCAACGGACTCCCGCAAGTTGACCCGCAGCAGATCGAGGTGCAGTACGTCGATACCGAGCGGATCCCATTGCATGTCGTTGACCATGGCCGTCTCGGCCATGTCGCCCGAGAGCTTCACGGTTTTGGCATTGGTTCGGAGCAACAGGTTCACGTCGGCTTCGGTGATGGCGAGGTGCACGTTGGATTTCCCATGCCCGTACAACACCGCTGGAACTCGCCCGGTGCGGCGCAGGCGCCGCGTGGCCGCCGAGCCAAATTCGTCACGTTTTTCGACCTTCAAAACGTCCGTCATGCGTGGATCCACCTACCAGTCAATCCTGGATTTGCTCATGGTTTGATGTTTCGCCGCCAGTTTTGCGAAGCGCGTAAGTATGGCGGACGGAGCGGCGCGTGCAAGCCCAAACAGGGCGGTCTCCGCCCCACTGCGCCGGAGCCTCCTCGCCGCACAACGCGGCGCTGTTGCGTCCGAGGGGGCAATCCGAGGCGGCGAGGTCACTGCGAGGCGGGGCGGACCTGCTGTCGCTCCAGCTCCGCGCGGTAGCTGTCGACGTCACTCCGCCACTGCTCCCGAAGCCGGGCTGGTACATCGACGCCGCCGAGGATGTCGGCCACCACCGCGCCCAGGGAGGGGAGGTGGGCGGCGGTCAGCTGCGGCTGGAGCCAAGCGATCGTGCCATCCTGGGCGGTGATCGCCAACCCTCCCGGCGGGACCATCAGCCTCGCCGACAGCCACCCTTGGGGGTCCGGCACAACCGGCAATCCGCTCTCGAACGACAGCGGCCGATCCGCGTCGCGGTCGACGAGCAGCACCGTACGGATGCGGTCGGCAAAATCCTCCGGCAGCCGGCCCGCCCAATCCTCGATGATCGCCCGACTGGTTCGTGACACCGCGTCCTCTCCCACGGCCACGATCAACGTCAGCTCACGATCGCTGCCCTGCTGGGTCAGCGTCAACTCGCCCGTTTGGTCTTGAAGCGAAAAGGGGGGCAGTTTTTTTCCCAGCGACTCGGGAGGCTCCGGGGGCGGCAGGGGGACGAATTGGCGAACGTACTTGGGATCCGGCGGCAGCGCGATGGTCGGTGGGTCACCGTCCGGTGGGCCAAAGGTTGCCTCGCGGAGATCGACTCGCAGTTGCATCGCTCGCACGTCCCGGCCGGTCTTATCGGCCTGGCCCGCCTCCTCGGCCTGGCCCATCTGTTCGCCTAAGTGGTTCTCCATGCTGTCTCGCATCGCCGCAGGAACCACGAGCTCCGGCAACTCGATGCGGCGGAACAAACCACGAACCGCATCGATCCAAAAAACATACCGCTCCCCTTCGGTCTCGGCGGTGATGCGATGGCAGCGGTGCCCCTGGATCTCGCCGTCGTCGCTGTAACCGAGTTGGACCCCGGCTGCGAACAACCCTGGCATCGGTTCGTCGGCGAAGAGCCATTCCAATTGCGGGGGCGGTCCGGCCAGCCCCCCGGCGACCCTCTCGGCCAACACCGGATCGGAAAGCAGGACGTCCAAGGCGGGGCGGTCGGCCGTCACCCCATTGCTGGCCGCCCGCTGCGGCGGAGGAGCGAACAACACCTGGGAATCTAGATCGTCGCTGGTGGAATCGAACACGCGGCAGATCATCCCGTTCGCACGGGACCGCATCTGCACGTCGTAGGCTTCCACGTGGAGTCGGCCGCGGTCGTACCAGACCTTCAGCGGGGCGACCTGCCGCTGCCGCTGGCCATCCTGCTGATATTCCAGTACCACCTGGGCCTGGTCCCGGTAAGAGCTCGCCGTGCGGTATCGGGTGAAGACCGCGCGGAGGTACTTCCGCGGGCTCGACCGCTGCCGGTCGGCCTCGTTGCCACCGCGAGCGGGTGCCCCACGCACCGTCGTCGCCTCCGGCCGCGGCGGTGATCCATCCTCCGCTGGGCGACATCCGGTCACGGTCACCGAGGCGATCGCAGCGGCCGCCATGATGCCGATCGCCGCGACGGTTCGGCAACGATATGTCGGTGGTCTCAGGAGAAACAAGTGTCGCCTTTCCGGTCCCTGGGAAGCGTGCCGACCTTCATCTGTGGCGGCGAGGCTACTAAAACAGGAGCCCCTGCCACAATCACAGAGTGCCTTTGATATGAAGAGCCCCGACCCGCAGCGCGTCTGCTCGGCGGAACTGCCGGAGGTCCTGTCCGCTTCGGTGTCGGGCGAAGTTTGGGAGTTTTTCCCGGCGCGACGGGAAGCCAAGCCAGCCGGCGGCGACGCTGCCGCCGGCGCCATGGCCGCCCTCCGGGCCCCGATCGATTCTCCCGCCGCAGCCGACGCGACGATCCCCGGAGACCGGATTGCCCTGGCGGTCGACCCCAACGTTCCGGAACTGGCGGGCGTCGTCCGCGGCTGCGTCGATACGCTGTGGGAGCCGGGCGAGCCGCGGCTGCAACTGGTGCTCTGGGAAGAGGCTTCGCAAGGGGTGCTGGAGGAATTGTCGCGGACTTGCGGCGATCGGGTGGAGGTGCTGCGTCACCGCTGCGACGATCGGCCCTCGCTCAGCTATCTCGCTGCCGACGCCGAGGCCAACCCGGTCTACTTGAATCGGGCCCTGGTCGATGCCGATTTCGTGCTCCCGGTCGTCGCCCATCGATCGCTCGACCGGGCCAGCTGCCAAGATCCGGCCGGCCTGTTCCCCCACTTTTCCGACTCCGCGACACGTCGCCGGTTCCTGTTGGAACAACGACCGGCGGAGCCGCCCCAGGAAACAATCGAAGTCGATTGGCTGTTGGGGGTTCAGTTGGTTCTGTCCGTTCGCTCCGATCCCAACGGCAAGGCGGGCGAGATTTGGGCGGGAACGCCGCGCGCGATCGCCGCCGACCTGCCGGCCCGGGCGGAACCGTTGACCTCGGAGGACGCATTGTCGGATTCGTTGAAGGATCCATGGGATACCGAGCGACCTCAAGCCGCGCTGGTGGTCGCGTCCCTTGACGGCGAGGCGAGTCAACAAACTTGGAGCAACGCCACCCGGGCGATCGCGGCCGCCAGTCGCTACGCCGCTCCCGGAGGGACGATCGTCCTCTGGTCCGGACTGTCGGAACCGCCGCCCCGGGGGCTCGGCCGCCGAATCCAGCAAGAGTCCTGGAAACCGCCAAAATCAACCGGCCGAGCAAGCGACGGTGACGCTTCGCTTACCCCTTGGGACCAGGCAGCGGAGCTGGCGCCGATACTGCAAACGGTTCTCAGCGAACACCGGGTCCTGATTCGCAGCCGGCTCGAGCGAGAAATGCTTGAGTCGATCTCATTCGGGTCCCTGCAGGGGCTCGACGAACTCCGCCGCCTCAGCGCACAACACTCCAGCGTCGGGGTGCTGCGGGCTGCCCAATTTGCCGGGACGAGCTTGCACCCTGTTCGACAGCAAGGTCGCGGATGAAGGAGCAGCCGATCGAAACGGTGTTCGCCCATTGCCCCCGATGCGCGACCGCCCATCCCGAGCCGGGAGCGATCCCGTTTCGCTGCCCAGCGTGCGACTTGACCCTCCACTTTGGCCCCGTCGCCGCGGTCGGGGCGCTGATTGTCGATGCCCAACAGCGGCTGCTGATGGTCCGCCGGGCCAGGGACCCAGGCAAAGGCCAGTGGGGGTTGCCGGGTGGTTTCGTCGATCGCGACGAGTCGGTCGAGGAGGCGCTTGCCCGCGAGGTCCTGGAAGAGACATCGCTGGAACTGACCGCGTGGGAACTGCTGCTCACCCACCCGAACCGCTATGCCTACGGCGGGATCTGGGTGCCGGTGATTGACCTGTTTTACCGCTGTGATGTCGATTCGTCCCAACCGGTGCGGCTCGCCGAGGACGAGCTTCTATCGGCCCATTGGGTCCACCCGAGCAGCGAGCATCTGGAAAACATGGCGTTTCCCTCCAACCGCCTCGCCATCGAGCATTGGCTGAATCAGCGGGGCTCTGACTGAGAACGGTGCGCCGTGCCGTTCCAAGCTGTGCCGTTACAAGCCGTGCCGTTCCAAAGCGGGCGGTGGCAAGACGGGTGCTTGAGACCTGTCCGTCACTCGAGTCCTGCCTATCACTCGGGGAGGCGAGTTCGGCGGGGCGCGGCGAACCCCTTTGCCGACCCTGGCCCATTTTCCGCCAAGGGTCTACTTGCACCCGAGCGATCCGGCCGCTAATCTCAGCTGTTGTTGAGATTGATTATCAATAGCTGTTGATCGTCGACTAGGCGATGACAGATTCCTCGCGTTGATTTTGGAGCAGGTTGGATGATTGGGAACGATGGCATACTGGGTCGGGGGGGCGAAGGTCGGGCGCAGATCCGAAGCGGCAGGGGGCGGGGGGGCTTTACCCTGGTGGAACTGTTGGTGGTGATTGCGATCATCGGCGTCCTGGTCGGGCTATTGTTGCCCGCGGTCCAACAGGCTCGGGAGGCTGCCCGGCGGATGAGTTGCCAGAACAACCTGAAGCAGATCGGGCTGGCCACCCACAATTTTGAATCGGCTTACAAGCATCTTCCGCCCGGCTGGCACGATCCCGACGGCCCTGCGATCAACGGTTGGTCCGCCCAAGCCCGGCTCTTGCCCCACATCGAGCAGGTCGGGCTGGCCGACGCGGTCGACTTCACTCAGAACTATGGCGAGTCGACGATCACGGTCGACGGCACGCCCATCAAGGTGTCAGCGTTTCGCGTCCCGACCTACCTCTGTCCGTCTGAGCCCAAAGACCTATTGCGACGCGACGACAACGGCGATCCCAAGCACTACCCGCTCAACTACGGCTACAACGCCGGGGTGTGGTTCGTCTACGACCCGGTGCGCCAACAGGTGGGGCAAGGGATGTTCACGGCCAACCAAACGATGAGGTTTCGCGATTGCTTGGACGGGTTGAGCAACACGCTCGCTTTCGCCGAGGTGAAGGCGTGGAATCCCTACCTCCGCGACGTCGGCATCGGTGGTGAGGTCGCCACGCCCGAATCGGCGGAGGAGATCTGTTCGCTCGGCGGTTCGTTCAAAGTGAACACGGGGCACACCGAGTGGGTGGACGGCCGGGCGCACCAGGCCGGGTTTACCACGACCTTCACCCCCAACACCGAAGTGATCTGTGAGTTCGACGGGATCGATTATGATGTCGACTGGACGAATGCACGCGAGGGCCGCAGCACCAGCGAGCGGACCTACGCTGCTGTCACCTCCCGCAGCCACCACACCGGCGGCGTCAACGTCTCCTTGCTCGATGGCTCCGTCCGGTTCGCGACCGAATCGATCGACTTGTCGCTCTGGCGAGCGCTCTCCACCCGCAACGGTCGCGAAACTGCGAGCTTCCCCGAATAGACACCCTGTCACCAAGACGCCGGAGAGCGATATCATCAAGGGAACTGCTTGTCCAAGCCGTGCCTTGGCTTCGGGACCTGTTCGGACTCATTCCGGAACAAGGGCCCGAAGGGTGATCCGCCCTGACCAACGCCGCGTTTTGCTGTGATGACGATGATCGACAGGTTTCTGGTTCGCGACCGATCCCGACCGCTGCTGTTTCGGTCACCACCGGTCGCCTGCTGCGGGCTTTTGCTCATGTCCCTCGCCTGCATGGCCGGATGCGGCGGCGGGGAGGATCCAGAACCGAATGGCACCTCGGGCCCGGCGGTCGATGAGCGTGCCCAGGAGGGCTGGGAAGATGGGTCGGACCCGCCCCAGCGCGAACCGTCCCAGAGCGCATTGCCAGGGACCTCCGATGATCCGGCGATCGTCCCCGCCGAACCGCTTCCCACGGTCGACGGTGAACCCGATTCGGAGCGAGAGTCGGTCGCGGCGGTGGCGTCGTCCAACGACGATGCTGTGGGCGAGCGCGATGCCGACTCGCCACAGCGTCAGCTGCGGGACGATTTGGACCCTGGCGAGCTGATCCGGTTCTTGGCCGAGGCCGACCAGCAGATGCATCGCGTCGCGACCGGGACGGCGGGAATCATGGAGGAGGACCAAGCGCTGGCGGAGTTGCGGCGTGTCGTGGAGCAAAAATTGGAGGCGTCCCGGCGGCTGGCGTCCCACAAGCAAGCTGATGAGGATCAACAGGTCGAAGGGCAGCGGGGCCAACTGCAGGCGCTGTCCCACCTGGCCTCCCTCGGCGATCTGCAAGCGGCCGAGGAGCTTGAGCAGTTGGCCGAGAGCCACCTCGATAGCGACGATGAGTCCTTGCGGACCGACAGCCGACTGGTGCGGCTTGGATTCGCGATCGAAACGCTCCGGCATGGCAAAGCGGGAGCGGCGGAGGAGATCGTTTCGCAGGTCGAGGATTTGGCGGCCGAGGTGTCCGACACGAACCTTCCAGCGATGGTGGTCATGGGCCACGCTCGCGAGGTGCTCGACCTGTACGGCTACGACGAGCACACCCGCCGCGTTCGGGAGGTGATCATCGAGCACTTTGCCGACTCCGAAGAACCCAGCATCGCGCGGATGGCGGCCGAGTTGGCGGGGACAGTCCGCTACGACGAGATCGAACCGCTCCGCGCCGCCGCCGTCTCGGGCGAGGAGATCAGCGAGTCTCGATGGCGACAGAGCGTGGCGGGGCTGATTGAGGCGTCCTCGGACATCATGACGGTGCGGTATCTGGCCGGGGCGGCATTGGAGCTCGAAGGAGCCGATCGAATGGATCTGGCCGATATCACCTATCAACTGCTCGATGAGAATTTCTCGGACCCCAGCATCGCTCGCGACCGGGAAGCGCAGATGGCGTTGGCGGCTCACGATGCGCGGCGGTCGGTGATCGGACGGCCGTTCGATCCCGACCTTCCCAGCATTGACGGCTCCCCGCTCCCGTTCGACCAATTCGAAGGCCAGGTCGTCCTGATGCCATTCTGGGACAGCCGGTTCCCGGAATCGCTTCAGGTGCTGGCACAACTCACCGAGATCCGCGACGCCTATCCCGATCGGGTCACAATCGTGGGGATGAATTTGGATTTGGAGTCAACCACCGCTGATGAGTTGGCGCAGTTCTCCGAGCGTGCCGGAGTCGACTTCCCCAGCTACCGCAGCCCCTCCACCCCGTCGGCAGCCGTGGCCAACGAGGTAGCCCAGCAGTTCGGGTTGGTCTCGATGCCCTTCACCGTCCTGTTCGACCCGCAAGGCCAGGTCGCGGCGATCGAGCTCAGCGGCGAGCATCTGCAGGCGACGGTCGAGCGATTGCTCAACGAAGATGTTTCCGAGACGGAATAGATAGGGGAACGGAGTCCGGTTGGGCCGCACTCCTTTTCCTCCGAACCGTCCGTGCGATTGATCGGCACGATCGTCGCCTCGAGGGACTGGCCGTGCTTGCGAGTTGCTTCCCAGCTCGATCGCGTGAGTGATTTGCTGCTTCTGCCGGGGGGGGTTGCGCCCGCGTCGTCGTTCGTGGAAGATGTTGCGACCTCAGGAGGCTTTATCACATGGCAGAATCAACTTCGTCTCGGCGTCCCTCGGCGCCGATCAAGTGGCACGGTGGCAAGCACTATTTGGCCGATCGGATCATCCGGGAATTTCCTCCGCATACGCACTATGTCGAAACCCACTTCGGTGCCGGCGCGGTGTTGTTCCGCAAGCCGGCGGGCCACATCGAGGGGCACTCGGAAATCGTCAATGACATCGACGGCGACCTGACCAATTTCTGGCGAGTATTGCAATCGGAGGAGCACTTCGACGCCTTTTTTCGTCGCGTCGAAGCGACACCGTTTTCGACGGTGGAGTGGCAGGACGCCGTCGCCTGTGACTCCCCCGATGCGGTCGACCGCGCGATCGCCTTTTTTATCCGCTACCGGCAATCAAGACAGGGACTCGGCCGCGATTTTGCCACGATGTCCCGCACCCGAACGCGACGCGGAATGAATGAGCAGGCGTCCTCGTGGTGGTCCGCCGTGGAGGGCTTGCCGGAAGCCCACCAGCGTCTTCGTCGCGTCGTGGTCATGAACCTCGACGCGACCGCCGTGATCCGCACGCAAGACGGGGCAGAGACGCTCTTTTACTGCGATCCTCCATACGTCTCCGACACCCGCGTCACCACCAATTCCTATCGCTTCGAGATGGCCCAGACGGACCACGTGGAGCTACTCGCTGCCCTAGGGGCGATCCGCGGGAAGTTCGTTTTGAGCGGCTACCAGAATCCGCTGTACGACCAAGCGGCGAAACGCCATGGTTGGCGTCGCGTCGACATCACCATCGACAACAAGGCCAGTTCCAGCAAGAGCAAGCCGATCAAGATCGAGTCGTTGTGGATGAACTTCTGACGGGCAAAAGACGACATCCGACTCCCCGAGCCGGATGTCGTCACCGCGCGGCGTGGCCTGGCAGACCTCAATCGCCCTCCTCGCTGGTGCCCGGCGGTCCTTCTGGCTTCTCGCGGACCTGCACGTCGTCGCCAACGACGCGGACGTCAAACGTGTCGATTTTGAGTCGTGGATTGTCCTCCCACGTCCCGTCGGTGATACAGAACCGCCAAGCGTGCCAGGGGCAGGTGACGGTGTTGTTTTCGACGTGGCCCTCGGCGAGGGACGCCCCCATGTGGGGGCAGAGGTCGTCGATCGCATACCACTGGTCACCCCGGCGAAAGACCGCCACCATCCGCCCCTCCACCGGCACGGCCTTCCCGCGGCCCTCCTCGAAATCGCTGACTTTGCCGACCGTCTCGAATTCGCTCACGACGCTTGATCTCTGGGGATTACGCTTGCGGTGGGGAGAATGAACCATCGGAATCCGGAGGAAACGACCGGTTTCCCTTGCCCGATCCTCCTCGTTCTGACCACACTCTAACGAAACGGGAGCATGGCTCCCAGCCAACCGACCCACCCCGCGCGGGATTCGCATGATCAACGAAACGCTTCGACGGCAACTCGAATCGCGGGTCTGGCCCCACGTCCAAACGCCGGCTCAGTACGTGGGGGGAGAACGCAACATCATCGTCAAGGACCACCGCCAGGTTCGAGGCAAGCTTTGCCTTGGTTTCCCCGACGCCTACACGATCGGGATGAGCCACCACGGACTGCAGGTCCTGTACTCGCTGATGAACCGTCGCGAGGATTGGTGTGCTGAGCGGGTCTTCACCCCCTGGCCCGACATGGAGGAGAAGCTCCGCGATCTCGATCTGCCGCTGTACAGTCTGGAAACATTCACACCATTGTCACAGTTCGACGTGCTGGGGCTCAGCCTGCAGTACGAGATCGGTTCCCCGAATGTCCTGACCATGCTCGACCTCGGCGGGATTGCGTTGGAGGCGACCGACCGCACGATCGGTGACCCGTTGGTCGTCGCCGGTGGTCCCTGCTGCCAAAACCCGGAACCGATGGCGGATTTCTTTGACGCGATGGTCACCGGCGATGGGGAGCCCGCGCTGCCGGAGGTGTGTGATCTGTGGCTGCGACTCCGCGAGCGTTATCGACAGCCCGACCGGTCGTGGGCGAGCGGCGCCGAAGGCCGACGTCAACGCGACGAAGCTCTGGCCGAGTTCGCTCGCACACTTCCTTATGCCTACGTCCCGCGGTTCTACGAACCCGACTACGCCGCGGGGCGGATCGCCACGATTCATCGAACCCGAACCGATGTTCCCGAGACGATCGCGCCGAGTGTCATCAGCGACCTGGACGGGATTCCGCTGCCGACCGACCCGATCGTTCCTTACATCGATTGTGTTCACGATCGGATCGCGATCGAGATCATGCGCGGTTGCCCGCACTTGTGCCGGTTTTGTCAAAGTACCGTCATCAAACGGCCGCTGCGGATTCGCGAAGTCGAAACGATCGTCCAGGCGGCGATCGACAGCTACAAGAGCACCGGGCACAACGAGATCAGCATCCTGTCGCTCTCCAGCAGCGATTACCCGCATTTCGAACAGCTCGTCAACCGGCTGCACGAAGTCTTCCGGCCGCTGGGGGTCAACATCAGCGTCCCCAGCTTGCGGGTCAACGATCAACTTCGCACTCTCCCGAAATTGCTCGGCAGCGACCGTCGCCGGAGCATGACGTTGGCTCCCGAAGTCGCCCGCGACGACATGCGGGAACAGATCCGCAAGAAGATCAAGAACAGCGACCTGATCGAAGGCTGCCGCGTCGCTTTCCAAAACGGTTTCGAAAGCGTCAAACTGTATTTCATGTGCGGGCTGCCAGGCGAACGTCCCGTCGATCTGGACGGCATCGTCGACCTGGCGGAACAGATCGCAACGGTCGGCAAGGAGGTCAAGGGACGCTACGCCCGGGTCACCGCGAGTGTCTCCAACTTCGTCCCCAAAGCCCACACCCCGTACCAGTGGAACGGGATGCAGCGGCGCGAATATTTCCAGTGGGCCCACAAGTATCTCTGGAGTCGTCGCCGGATTCGCAGTGTGAATGTCAAGTGCCATGACATCGAAACGAGTTTGCTGGAGGGTGTCCTCAGCCGGGGCGACCGCCGTTCCGGCCAGGCGATTCGGCTGGCCTGGCAGCGGGGCGCCCGCATGGACGGATGGACCGAATATCTCGACCCGCAACGCTGGTGGGAAGCGGTTCAAGACGCCGGCGTCGACATCGAAAAGCAGGTCCACGAGCCGTATGAGTTGCTCGACAAGTTGCCCTGGGACCACGTCAACGTGAAGTTCGGGCGCGGCTACCTGGAGAAAGAGCAGGGGCGGTCCACGGTGCAGCTCGCCGCGATGGCCGATGCCGAGTGAGCGATGCGCGTCCGTTTCGCCGAAACGGATGTCGCAATGGGATGACCTAGTGGTGCTCCTCATCGTACGGCTCGACGTGCACGTGAACGTCGCGCACCCGCGGCATCTGCACCAGCAACTGATCCTTGACGGCATGGCCGATCTGGTGGCCCCGGTCGACCGACATCGTGCCGTCGACCTGGACGTGGATCTCGATGAAGTATTCCAGCCCGCTTTTGCGAACCCGTAGCTTCTCCACGTCAGCGACTCCAGGGACTCGGATCGCCGAGTCGCGGACCTGGCTCACGACCTGTTCGTCTGCTTGCTGGTCCATGAGTTCACGGGCGGTGGAGGAGAAGATTCGCATGCCGGTGGTGACCAGAAACAGGCACACCGCCAATGCCGCGAGCGGGTCAACGTAGGGGGCGGCGGCGCCGGTGTAGGGAGCCAACAGCAATGAGCCAGCGACGACGGCCGAGCCGATCGCGTCACTGCGATGGTCCCACGCGGCGGAACGGAGTGCCGCCGAGCCAAGCCGGTTCGCTGCCCGCCGCGTGTACTGGTAGATCGCCTCCTTGATCACCGCACAGGCCGCCGCGATCCATCCTGCCTGGACACCCGGGAGGCTCAGTTCGCCGAATAGACGTCGGAACGTTTCGAGGGACAGCACCACGGCGCTGAAGACGACCAACAGGGCAATGCACAGCCCGGCGATTGATTCGGCCTTGGTGTGGCCATAGGGATGATCGTCGTCCTCGTCGAGCTGCGCGACGTGCAGCGCGATCCGGACCGCCAAGGCACTGGCGACATCCCCGATCGAGTTGACTGCATCGGCGATCAACGCCGCCGATCCGGTGACGACGCCTCCGGTGAGCTTGACCACCATCAACGCCAGATTGACCCCCAAGCCCCACGCCGCGGCACGGCTGGCGTCGAGGTAAACCCGCTCCCGCCCCGCGATCGTCGCTTCGTCCCGAGGATTGCTGATCGACAATGGCGAGACACCTTGTGCGGGTCCGAAGGGGGCTAGGGCTGGGGAGGCTACCCACGCCATCCTCGGCACTGTTGTCATCGTTCCGTCCCCAGGAGACAAGCCCCAGGCTGATGGCGGGGCGAAGGTGGCTGTACTTCCCTCTGCGACAAGCTAATCTTGAACATCTGTGTTCCGCCTGCTCCCCCAAGATTCGCTTGACCCATGACCGCGCCGGCTCCGAATGCCTCTCCCCGACCGGTGATGCGGCGGGTGATCAGTCTCCTGGTCATCTTGCACCTGCTGGCGGTATTCGTGCCACCGCTGGCGTTCCAGGCCAGCGGCCCGCTGGGCAGCTCTCCTTCGGTGCAAACGCTTTCGGCCCCCGTTCGCGGCTACGGGGAGTTTCTCTATCTCAATCGCGGTTACGCGTTCTTCGCCCCCGATGCCGGTCCGAGCCACCTGATCCAGGCGGCGATCACCGGGGCAGACGGCAACCGGGTCGAACAGATGTATCCCGACCTGAATCGCCACTGGCCGAGACTCCTGTACCACCGACATTTCATGCTGGCGGAGTTCCTGCAAGATGCCTATCAGCCGCCGTTGCCGGCGGAGGCCGACATCCTCGCCGACGCCGAGCCGGAGGAGTACGCCTTCTGGAGGTCGGCGCGGCTGCGTTATGAGCAGATCCGGCAATCGATGATCGACCATCTCGCGGCGGTCCATCCGGATCACGAGGTCGCGATCCGCCGGATCGAGCATGCCATCCCGAGCTTCATCGAGTTCAACGAGGATCGCATCCCGCTAGACGACGAACGGTTTTACAACGTCCTGCTCGATCGCCCGGTGGAAGAACTTCCTGGGGTCCCCGAGGCGACCCCATCGGTCGATCCTGGCGCTGTCCCTTCACCGTCCACTTTGGGCGATGGCAGCGACGTTCCCTCGGCTGTTGAATCAGGCCGTTCCGAGGTGGGACGATGAGTGGGGGCGCGTTGGCGACATCGATCCGAAATTGGTGGCAGGATGGGTTTCGAGCTTGGGACGCGTTCTGGTTCACCCCACGTGACCCCACCACGCTCGGCCTTCTGCGGATCGCCACGGGGTTGATGCTATTCTACTCGCACATCGTCTTGGGGAGCGACCTGACGGCGTTTTTGGGCGAGACCGCTTGGATCAACAACGAAACGGCGCGGGCGCTGCACGACGGCGCCTTCGGGACCTCCGACTGGGGGCGCAGCTACCTGTGGTGGATCGACCGGCCGTTCGGGCTGTGGCTGCATCACGGCTTCACGCTGCTGGTCACCCTTGCGTTCGCCGTCGGTTTCCTGACCCGCGTGACGGCGCCGATGGCGTGGTTCCTGCAGCTGATGTACATCCACCGGCTGACCGGTGCGTTGTTTGGGTTGGACCAGATCGTCACCTATGTGGCGATGTACCTGATGCTCGCCCCCTGTGGCAGTTGCTTCTCGGTCGACGCTTGGCTGCGGCGGCGTTTTCGCGACCGGCTCGACACCAGCGGCCTGCTTCGTTGGCTGTTGCCTGAACGCGTTCCCTCGATCGCAGCCAACGTTGCCACGCGGCTGCTGCAGCTGCACCTGTGCGTGATTTATCTGTACGGTGGTTTGGCCAAGGCGCGGGGTCAGATGTGGTGGGATGGGACGGCCGTCTGGTTTGCCCTCGGCAACGTCGAGTACCAATCGATCGACATGACCTGGATGTCGCGTTACCCCCGCCTGTTCTCGACGCTGACCCATGTGACGCTGTTTTGGGAAATCTTTTATTGCGCCCTGGTTTGGCCCAAATGGTCGCGACCGATCGTGCTGGCGATCGCGGTGGCGGTGCATGGCGGCATCGCGATGTTTCTCGGCATGATCACGTTTGGCTTGATGATGATCGTGGCGAACATGATCTTTTTGGAACCGGCCTGGCTGCGGCGGGTGCTCGGTTTGCAAGCGGCCAACGGTACGGCGGCTCAGCCCCGGCACGAACGCTCCAACTGCCGACGAAGATCCTCGGCTGCGACTGGATGAGGCAGAAAACGTTCCCGGACTCGTTTTTGTGCGCTGGCGGCGGAAGATCCACAAACAGCACGGAATCAGGAGCGTCGATGGCAGGCAGAAAAAGAGTCCTGACCCCTTTTCTTTGGCTGGTGTTGGTCTTGTTGATCGCGGCCAAGATCGGGCTGATCGTCGCGCGTGGGCCATCACCGATTGTGCTCGATGCGGCCGAGTATTGGGACCTCAGCTCCCACGTCCTCGACGGCGATCTGTTGATGCGGTCCGAGCCGATCGCCTATCGCACACCGCTCTATCCTTGGTTCTTGGCCGCCGTTGGTGCCGGCAGCGGCACGTTCCGTCTTCCTGCCACCGTGGTGGTCCAGGGGCTGCTTTTGCTGCTCGCAGTCCTCCTGGCGGCGCGGTTGTCGTGGCGGATCACCGGCTCCGTTGCTGTAGCCCTCGTCACGGTGGCGGCGTTGGTCCCTCCGATTGCTGCGATCACCTACACCACGACGGTTCTGACCGAAACCTTGTTCACAACGTTGTTGGTTGCCAACCTGTTGTCCGTGGCCCGCTATGCGCAGGTACGTACCACCAGCACGGCTGCCTTGGCGGCGCTGACATTTGCTCTCGCGCTGTTGACCCGTCCGGTCGTGATCGGGTTATGGATTCCGCATCTGATCTTCATCGTGTTGATCGGGCGTTCGCGCCGCGAATCCACGGGCGTTTGTGGTGACGCGACGTTCCGCGGCCTGCTGACCCACGGACTGCTCGCGGCTGGGATTCTCGCGTTGTTGATCGCGCCTTGGTTGATGCGAAATCGAGAGCTCTTTGGGCGGCCGTTTTTGACTGAGTTCCTCGGCCGCAACGTCTGGATTGTGGCGTTCCAGGGCGGATCTGCGAGTGAATTTCCCCTGCCGGATTCGGAATCGGGAAGAGAACTTCGCCGGCGGTTGGCGCGGTCACCGGATGACGTTGATTGGCGGCACACGTGGGCTGTCTCCGAGGCACTCTCCGCGTCAGGGTTGGACGATGCGGCCGGGGATCGACTGATGAAACGAGTCGCATTCGAAGCGATCGTGGAGAATCGCGTTGCCTTTGCGACCCAAGCGCTGCGGCGGATGGTCAACTTTTGGCGCTGCGCGTCCACGGATCTGCCGCAGCCCCCCTCGGCGGTCATTCCGGACGATCGCTCGATCGATCAACGAACCTGGTCATGGCGTTTCCGGGTTCTGGAGGCGTGGATCGATCATCGCTGGAGTCGTTCGATTGCGGGCAACACGGCACTCACGGCGTTGATCGCGATGGCGACGTTGACCATGATGATCCATTCACCGACGCGCTGGCACGGATTTTGGATCGCCATGGTCTTCATCTACTTCGCTTTCATCACCGGGCTGATCGAGATCCCAGCTTACCGGTACCGAATGGTGTTGGAGCCGTTGTTTGCGGTTGCCGTCGCAGCTGGTGCCTATGCGGGCTGGGCGTTGATCACAGCCCCTGCCAAGCGGCATCGAGTGTTTCCGGAGAGGCAATGAGTGGAGTGATCGAAGCGTCGGTGGTCATGCCGTGTTTGAACGAAGCCGACACGGTGGGGACCTGCGTGACCAAAGCAGTCCAGGCGTTGCGCGAGGCCGGGATCAGCGGCGAGGTGGTGGTCGCGGACAACGGCAGCCAGGACGGTTCGCAACGAATCGCGACCGCCGCTGGGGCGCGGGTCATCCACGTCGCGGACCGGGGTTACGGCGCTGCGCTGATGGGTGGTATCGAGGCGAGCGGCGGCCAGTTCGTGATCATGGGGGACGCAGACGACAGTTATGACTTTTTGGCACTGCCGGCATTCATTGACAAGTTGCGAGAAGGGTTCGATCTGGTCCAAGGCTGCCGGCTACCCCGCGGCGGCGGCAGGGTCCTTCCGGGAGCGATGCCGTTTCTGCACCGTTGGATCGGCAATCCGCTGCTGTCGTGGTTGGTTCGCCGCATGTTTCGGATTTCGATCAGCGACGTCTATTGCGGCATGCGGGGGTTTCGTCGCGATCTCTATGACCGTTTGGACCTGCGTTCCTCGGGGATGGAATTCGCGACCGAGATGATCATCCGCAGCGGTTTGCAGGGGGCTTCGATGGCCGAAGTGCCGATCACGCTGCATCCCGACGGCCGGCAACAACACGGGCCCCATCTGAGAACGATCCGGGACGGCTGGCGGACACTGAAGCTGTTCCTTGTCTTCAGCCCGCGGTGGGCGTTTTTTCGCCCCGGTCTGTTCCTGCTGGGGATCGCGGTGCTCGGCTATGTGCTGGCCCTTCCCCAGGTCCGGTTGTTCGGCGCCGCCCTCGACGTGCACACCTTGCTTGTTGCCAGCTTGTGCGGGTTGATGGGTTGGCAAAGCGTGCTGCTCGCCACGTTGGCCAAGATTTTCGCGGGGCGTGAAGGGATGATGCCGCGCGATCCTCGGTTGGAACAGATCACGGTCGAACGCGGACTCGTCTTCGGTCTGTCCGCGATGGTGGTTGGCTTACTGCTGATCGGCATCGTCGTCGCTCGCTGGTACCAACTCGATTTCGGCAGGCTCGATTATCCCTACACCATGCGGTTGGTGGTGCCAGGGGTGACGGCCGTCGGACTCGGTTTTCAAACGATGATGGCGGCACTGATGGCTGGCGTGTTGCAAATGCACCGCGGTGCTCCGCGTGAAACGCCGGCGGGAGGCGAACCGGCGGTTCATCGGAATGTTGAACTGGGCGAGGTTTGCTGTGATCCGGCATGGGAGGAGGCCTACAATCGCTTTGAAAGCCCCGAAGAGGAAATTGCCAAGTTCATGCGGCGTTTGCACCGACTCGGCGTCGATCGTCTCTCCCGCCGCAGCGTGTGCGTGGAGCTATTCTGCGGCCGGGGAGGCGGCTTGGTGGCGCTCGAACGACTCGGTTTTTCCAACCTGACCGGCGTCGACCTCTCCGAATCGCTGCTGTTGCAATATCGCGGCCCGGCCGAACTCCATCTGGCGGACTGCCGCGCGTTGCCCTTGGAAAGCGATTCGGTCGACGCGGTGATCGTCCAGGGGGGTTTGCACCATCTACCGGCGCTCCCGGAGGACTTGGAAGGGGTGCTTGCCGAAGCGCAGCGGGTGCTGCGCGATGGCGGTCGGTTCTACGTGGTCGAGCCGTGGAGTACTCCCTTTCTGACCCTGGTTCACCTGATCACCGACCATCCCCTGGTGAGAAAGCTGTATCGGAAGGGGGACGCGTTGGCCACGATGACCGAGCATGAACGGGAGACCTATGAACGCTGGCTGGGGCAACCGCAACGGATCCTGCAACAATTCACGCAGCACTTTGACCCGGAGCTTCAAAAGATCGGTTGGGGCAAACTGCACTTCGTCGGCCGGGCCCGTTCCGACAAATCGTGATCCTGGTCGATCGAAGAGGCCTTCCGTCGTCTCGTCGCGCAGCGAGGAGTGATCAAGCCGTTGAGACGCCTTCACCGCTCCGGACCGCGGTGTTCTCCAGTCGTTTTCGTCGGCGCTGGTATTTCAGTCCTGGGATGAAGAAGCAGGCAGCGGCGACGATGCCGAAGATCAAGTGAGATGCATGGGGAACCAGCGCCATCGCGACAGCGGCGAGGAGCAGCGCGGCGGCGTGAACGTAGAACGTCCCGCTGAGCATTCCGCCTTTGATGATGAAGACCATCGCGCTGATCACCGCAAGCATTGGCGAGAGACTCAATACCGGCATCCCGAGCCACCATTCCAATGGAAACAGCAGTGCGATGGCGATCATGGCGGCCCCCCAGAGGTGGGCGATTTGACGTTCAATGAAGGTGACTGGCCCCATCCGTTGGCGAAGCTTCCAAAACACCGCTGCCCAGGCACCCAGGCCGAGCGTCCAGACCGAGGCGTAGGCGCTTCGTTGCGTCACGCCACCGATGTCGAGCAGCCAAGTGGCCAGGCAGGCCAGGACCAGGGCCAACGAGTGCCACATCCAGAGCACGCCCCAGTTTTCGAGGACCGCTGCGTGATGGGTTTCCCGAAACAGACGGGCGACAACCTGGTTGAAATGGCCGCTGCGGACCGCCACCGGCTCATCGCCCAGATAGGCTTCCAGGTCGTCCGCCAACGCATCGGCGCTTGCATACCGGAGCTCAACTGGCTTTTGCAAACAGCGGACGACGATCATTTCCAGATCGCGATCGATACTCGGGCGGAGCTCCCGCGGCGCGGTCGGCTCTTGCTCGATCACCATCATCACCAGCTCCATCGGCGAATCGGCAACGAACGGCGGCCGCCCGGTCAGCGCGGCGTAGAGGACACAGCCGAGACTGTAGACGTCGCTGGCCGGCCCGCTGCTCTCCCGCCGTCCCCCCGCTTGTTCCGGCGACATGTATGCGGGAGTACCCACGAGCATTCCGCTACGGGTGAGATCGACCTTCGTCCCAAGCTGCTTGGCGAGCCCGAAGTCGGTGATCATCGGGGTGCCGTCATCGGCGAGCAGGATGTTGCTCGGCTTCAGATCGCGATGCAGGATCCCGTGGCGATGAGCGAACGCGATCGCGCGGGCCAACGTTGCGACCCACCCCGCCGCTTCACGCTGGGGCAGCGGCCCGGACCGCAATCGCTGGGCGAGCGTCTCCCCTTCGATGTATTTCATGCTGAAGAAGGGTCGGCCGTCGAAATCGCCGACGTCGTAGATCGGGACGATGTTGGGGTGCTCCAACCGGGCCGTTGCCGACGCCTCGGCCAAGAACCGGCGCAGGTCCTCGTCGCTGGCCAGCCGCCCCCGCAGGATCATCTTGACGGCCACTTCGCGGTCGAGGCTGATTTGGCGGGCTCGGAATACGACACCCATTCCGCCCCGACCGACTTCCTCCAATAGCTCGTAGTCGCCGACGGTGGTGGGAAGCTCAACGCTCCGCCAACGCCCCGAGGACGCATCGTCGCTTGTTGCAGGCAGCTCTTCCTGCGACGTGGCCGCTGTATCGGTCACCAGCACGGCTCCCCACAGGTTCCGGAGCTCGTCGGCCAGCTCCGGGTGTTGGCGACAGGTGGCATCGAAATCGACCGGCTCCCCCCGACACACCGCATCGGTCAGCTCGGCAAGCAGGTCGGCCAGCTTTTGATCGTGATCGTTCACGCCGGGCGATCGCGGGGCGATTCGTCGACCTCCACGTCCTCTTGCTCTGCCTTCGCCTCGCCCTTCTCGGCGTCCTCTTCCTCAAGCAGCGTTCTCAAGCGGCGGACTGCCCGCAGGTATCGCATGCTCGCCGCCGGAGGCGTCAACCCGAGCGCTTCGGCGATTTCCTGATTGGAGAGATGCTCGTAGTGCCGCATCAGGATCACTTCCCGATCGTTCTCATCGAGCCGCGCGATGGCGGCCTCGACCTTCTCGGCGATCTCCCGCTGGGTCGCCACGGCAGCCGGCGTCATGGCGGGATCGCAGAGTTGGATCGCCAGGTCCAACGTGGAATCGTCCGGCTTGCCGTGCGCGTCGATCGGCTGTTCGCGGTCCATGCTCCGCTTGGCGCTGACGCGGTGCCGCCGATAGGTGTCGATGATGTGGTCCCAGGCGATTTGGCGCAGCCACAAGTGGAAGGCCATGGCGGGGTCATCGAGATATTTTGTCAGCCGGCCGCTCGCCTCGGCCATCACCTCCTGGACCACATCGCTGACATCGATCCGCCGCTGGACTTTCCGGTCGAGACGCATTTCGACCATCCGCCGAATCGGGACGCGGTGCCGTTCGAGCAGTTGGTTGACCGCCTCATGACTCCCTTCGCGAGCCCGTTTCAGAAGCACCTCGGTCTTTTCGTCGTTCGGCCAGATCGATTTCGCCATCGTCTCCTCCCGCCTCCATCTTAGCCGGCCGGATATGGGGAGCGATGGGGATCAGTCGGCGTCGCCGAGCGGGCGGAGCGTCATGTTTTTGAACCGCACGACCATCGCGGGGCCCTGGTGAAGCTGCAACCCGATCACGCCCGACTCCGCTGCCTTTTCGTTTTCGCCATCGATCAGCTCGCACACCTTGACCCCATTGATGTATTGGGTCAGATGGTTCCCATTCGCGACGATTCGGTACTTATTCCACTTCCCAGGGTGAATCTTCGCCCCAAGGGCGGTCCCGTCGGCGAACCTCTCGCTGCTCTTTTCACCATCACCGGCAATGGTTACCTTTTCACCGCGCTCGGCGAGGATACCCCGGCCCGTCCGTTCGGAATAGATGATCCCCGCGAAGCGGTTGTCGAAATCGATATCCGCCTGGTATCCGCCCAGAACGTACTTCTCTGCGTCCAGCACCTCGCTGCGGTACTGGATCCCCGAATTGCCGCTTTCGATCTTGAATTCAGCAAGCAGTTCAAAGTCATCCGGCTTGCCCTCGTCCCAAACCAGGAACGTGTTGGTTTCGATCGGGTCTTCCTCGGTCGTCCGGCCAACGATTGCGCCGTCTTCGACCGACCACAGATCAGACCGGCCCGACCAGCCGGACAGGTCCTTGCCGTTGAACATCGAAACCACCTCGCCCGATCCGTTCTCCTCGGCAACGGCGATCGGAGCGAAGCAGACGAGGCAGAGAGCGGGCGCAACGCGGACGGAAAGGCGTTTCATCGAGGAGGCTCCAGCATGGGGGAAGCATAGACGTGGCGGTCCGAACTCCGCTGATTGTAGTTCAATTCACCTGTGGTGGCACGGCTCCGAGAGCGCCGCTTCCGCGCGGCACTTACCGAACATTGACCCCGTCGATTCGGAAGACGGCGAAGTGCCCGGAACCGTCGGGGTACTTGTACTCCTGGATCTTGAACTTCCCTTCAACGGTCACCGGACGGGTGACGAAGTCGGTCGTTTTGTCGGCGACCATCTCGACGATCACGCAGTCGAAAAGCGCGGCGCCGGGACCGAAACAGCATTCCTGGTTGTCGCGGACCAAAACGAACTGGTCGATATCGGTTTCCTTGAACAATGTACTCGGCAGGATGTAGCCGCGGAGCTTGACCTGCTTGCCGTTCAGACGTTCGATCTGGTCGGTGAGCTTTTCCCGCTCGAACGGTTCATCCTTTTCGATGTCGAACTTCAGATCGTCGAAGGTGATTTCGCCTTTGGCGATTCTCGACGCGGTGGACTCGTCGGAGTCGGCGTCCTGATCGGACTCGTTGCGGGCGCTGCGATCCTGCGATGTTTCGGACGACTGCGCCGCGGCGGGTGACGGGGCGATCGCGAAGGCGGCCAGGAGGAGTGCGACCCCGGCGGCCGACAGCCGTGGCGCCGCGTCCCGGATGCAGCCCCAGAGCCGGCGCCGGTGAGTACGGAAAACGCGTCGGGAGATGACGCTTCGGGAAGCGGGTACCACGGTCGACGGATCAGCGAATCTGATCGACCCGCATTCGATAAAACAGCGCGTTTTCAAAGTCGGTGACCTTTTGGGGCAGCTGATTGACGATGAACGTACCTGCCAATTTCCGCTTCAGCAGGCCAGCACGGACGGACTGTCCGCCGGTGAGTGTCACTTCGATCATATCACTACTGCGGGGTTGGCCGCCAAAACAGCAGGTTCCGAGGTCGGGAACGAGGATGAATTGACGAAGCATGCCGCCGCCGGAGGAGGGATGAATGTAGCCCTTGAGGAAGACTTGTTCTCCATTGATCTCCAGCGCCGCCTGCGTCGGTCCGTCGGGGAGGTCAGCATCCTGCTGCAGTTCGTAGAAGCTGACGCGTTGGTACCCCTCGGGAACCTCCGTAATGTAAATGTACGCATGGCCGGCAATCCCGCCGACGAGCAGCACCGCATTCGCCGTCAAGCCGACGACCGCCAGGCTTCGACCACTGAATTCGTCCGGGTAGCGGCTGGTGGCCCGCAGCCCGACCCAAGCGGCGACCATGCCGGGGAACGTCAGGGCAAGCAAGGCGGCAAAGGTGGGGATCAGGCCGAGGAGGGCAATGGCACAGACGAAGACCGACACGATCGCAGCCCGGCTGATCGCCCGATAGGGGAAGTCGACAGCATCCCCCGGGGCGGACATGGAAAGTTCGGCGGACATCTGGTTCGGTTCCGACTCAAACGTGAACGGAAAGGCTCTCCATCAGGCCGCTTGGCGGCCGCCGGTGAGCAGCAAGTATTGGGCGATCATGACGGTCGCCGACGCCAAGGCCAATACGTAAACCAGACGCCAAGGGTTCAGCGGTTCGGCGGCAGATGGGATCGCTGCGGCCGGTACACTCGGCCGCGGTCCCGACTGGGCGACCAGCGACCCGGAACTGGCCTGTCGCTGGCCGGGGGTGACAGCCCCGAGGGCGGAGCCGCGATTTGGCGGAGCCCCCAATTGGCGATCGGCCTGGGGTTTCCCGGTCGCCGCGGAGGCTGCAGCGATCGCGACATCGTCATCCTCGGCCGGCAGGGCTGAGCTGGCGGGATTGGCGCCTGAGTCGTCGGGTTTGGGGATGGAGAAAAACGTGTTCGCCCGCCGCACACTCTCCGGGTCGACCTCCTTGCACTTCTCCAGCGCCGCTTCCGCCTCAGGGAGGGGACAGGCACGCAGGTAGTTCACCACCGGCACCCGAACCCAGTTGTTGTCGGCATCGGCATTGACGAACAACTCCGTCAGCCGCTCGACCTGGCTCCAGTCCTTCCATCGGGCCAGGTCGGGGATCACCAAGTCGGCAAGGTCCTTGCGGTCCAAGACGTGATGCAACGACTCGACCAGGGCGCTCCGCGGGATCACGTCCGCTTCGGTCCCATGAAAGCGGAGCGCCATGATGGCGGCGTAGGTATCGGCATAGGATGCCTGCTGGTTCTCCAGGAACAGTTCCCCGACCAGCGGCAGCCCTTGCTCCCCGGCGAGGGTCAGGTAGCAGCCGATCAAGGCATCGAGCCCGCTACGGTCGCTCTTCTGGGTGCTTTTGAGCAACGACTCCAGCAACGGCACGTCCTGTTCGTCGCCGCAAACGCCGAGCATCGTGAAGTAGAGCCGCCGGCGGTCGGTCGAAGTCTCACTGTCTTGGATCCACTCGATCAAGCCTTCGCGGTCCATCTCCGGGCCGAGCTCTTGAACCGCCTCATAGGGAGTGATCGCGAATTCGTCGTAGGCATCCCGTGAGAGCATCGAATCGTTGTCTTGCAGGTAATCCATGAAGAAGCGGAGCCGGGCGACGTCGTCGTCGGGCAAATCGGCGACTTCGGTTACATACTTCTCGGCACGCTCGCTCAGGGGCAAGCAGGACCACTCCAGTTTGGGCGGATCGACACCACTGAGCATGAAGCGGCGTCCGGTGGTCACCTCGCCGTAATAGATCGCGGTGACCTCTTGACCGGCGCTGACGAATTCCTCCCCTTTGAGCACCTGCGCGATCTTCATCTGGACTTCACCCGTTTCTTTGTTACGGGTCAGATCCGAGTCGATCGCTTGGGCAATCACGACGGCATCCATCGCAGCCATCTCTTGCCGCAGCGTCTGGGAGACGGCGTTACAAAAGGGGCACGCCAGGACGGGGCGGGCGGCGAATAAAGAGCCAAACACCGCCACCAGAACGAGCGAGGTGGGGGCGGCAATGCGAACGGGTGAGCGAGAAAACATCTCGAGGGTGACTCCGCGGGGGGGAACGATTCGGAGCGAACTCCGCATCCGTGCAGCGTTGTTGGGCCTCTCTGCCTCGCCTCCATCATAGATGCGCCGCACCGATCATGAGAAGTCTTCCCACGGCGCGGTTTGGTGGCAAAGGGAGGCTTTCCGGGGAAAATCCGCCGATGAACCACTCAACCGATCGTGCCGGATCTGCCGATAGTGACGTTACACCGGGGGTCGGGTGCAACCGCAATTGACCGCATCGGGGCCACTTCGGGTGGTGCTGCGGGCCATCGCGGGGCCCAACCACCGGTGACCGAAACTCCGCCGGCCAACCGACCGATCCGGCTACGGCGGCGAGCAAAAAATTTTGTAAAAAACTACCGCGGCACCCACGTTTCGGCGAGCGGTGTCGATAGCTTCGAGGGGGAAGCACTGATGCTCCGTCGTTTCATGATCGCCACACTGCTGGTGTGCGGCGCCGTCGCCGTGGCCGCCACTGCGTCAGCCGAACAGCGCGCCTTTGGTAAGGCTTGGGGTGGGGGTGCCAGTTCACGTGACTGGAATCGCTTCTACCATTACCCCTACGTTTACTATCCGCAGAACTTCTGGGGGCAAGAGTACTATCAGAGCAGTGACAGTCTGTATCACCGCTATCCCCCGGAGATGCGAATTCCGGTGTACAACAAGAAGTGGCACAACTTTTACCCGAGCAGCCGGCGGTACCACTCGGGGCATCACTTCATCCTCGACACGTTCTAGGCCGTGGCCACGGGCACCAAGATTCGAATCCTCGCCCGGCAGCTCGATGGTTCAGCTGCTGTCGTCTGGGTGACCGACTCCCGCGGCTCGTTGATTTACGTTTCGGCAGGGGCAGCTGCGTGGTTGGGGATCGACGGCGAATCGCTGCTGCACCGCCGCTGCGTTCCCTACACGACCCCGCCCGATGATCCGCTTGATCGCTTGGCGTCGGCGCTGGCCCCGCCGCCGGGACTCGACGCGTGCGGGTGGATGACCTATCGCGTCACGCCACCGGCGAGCCAGGGGCGACCGATCGAGGCCCGCCAGATCGGCTTCGCCCGCGTCGGGAATGTCGGCAGTCCATTGACGTTTGCCCTGGGCGGATCATTCTCGGTTCCAACCCCAGCTGGTGAGCTGGACGACGCGGTGGCGATCCGCCGACAACTCGATGCTTGGCGCAAGGCACAAGCGTCGTTGGCAACGATCGCCACGGCCGGAACCTCGGCGGCGGCCCGCCGGACGCGGGCCCGGCTGCAACTTGCCGCGATGACTCGCACTCACATCGGCTTCTATGGTCCGCCTGGCTGCGGCGCCGCCCAAATCGCCGCCCGAATTCATCACCTGTCGACCGCCGATGAGCCGCTGGTGGCGGTCGATGGACCGCTGATGGATGCTGAGCTTTTGGACGACACACTCGGCCCCCTGATCGTACGGCTGAACGACTCCAATTCAGCGACCGGAACCGCCCTGGTTCGGGAGCTGGACGAAACCCCGGCGGAGGCCCAGCAGCGCTTGGCCGAACTCCTGGGGAACTTTCCGGGACGACTGCGGTTGTTGGCAATCGCACACCGTCGTCCGCTGGAGCTGAGTGAGCCGTTTACCGCGGCAGGCGACGAAGAGGACTCGCTCGATCCGGCGCCCGACCGGACCGGCATTCATCCCCGCCTGGTCGACACCCTCAGCACGCTGGCGGTGACCCTGGAGCCGCTGGCGTCGCGCCCCGAGGACATCCCGTTGATCGCCGCAGCGCTGGTTGACGGTCGCCACGCTGCGGGGGAAGGGATTGCCGAGCGGATCGGCCGGGCGGCGCTCGACGCGATGGTGCTCTACCCTTGGCCGGGAAACTTCGATGAACTCGACGCGGCGATCCGCCACGCTGTCCGCTCGTCCCAGCGAAGCGCGATCGGGGTGGAGGACCTACCTTTGGCGGTCCGCTCCTACCGCCCCGGGGATCCCACAGCGGTCGCGAGCCTGTCGACCATTCCACTGGAACAAGCGGTCCGGGCCTATGAACAGCGACTGATCCGCGAGGCGGTTGAAATGGCCGGGGGCAACCGGGCCGAAGCGGCGCGAAAGTTGGGGATCAGTCGGGCAAAACTGATCCGACGTTTGAGTGCTGAGGTGGACACGCCCGGAAGTTGAATCGTGATGATGAACGACGATGCGACACATTGACGAATCGCTCCGGTCCACCCCGACGTTGGTGTGGTTGATCCGCGAGCAGGGAACCCGCTGGTTGACCGCCTCCAAACGGTTCGTCCCCGCGCTGGTGCCGGGCGGCACCCGTGTCATCATCGGTGCACAAAATCGAGACGACTTCCGGGGCGCCGCGGCGTCCGGGTGCGGGACGATCGTCCTTTGGGAAACGGACCGCCGCCAGCTCGGTGACCTGATCCGCCGGCTGACGCGGCATGCCAGTTGGAGTTCGGACGCACCGGCATCGAACGGGAGCGGTTCGGACACCGTTTCCGTGGTCGCTTCGCTCGAACTGACAGCGGCGGAGCGGATGGCGCTGCTCGAATTGGGCGTTCGGGCGTTTGTCGGTCGCCCGGAAGAACTGCCGCGGCTCGCTTCGTTGGTCCGCGGCGTCGTTGCACGAAGCGCCCCTGCCGGTTCGCATCCGCGACGCAATCCCTAGACTAGGCATTGTTGGACAACGTCCGCTCACCCCCCTCCGCCGATCCCTGACGATATCCACGATGAGCCATCCGAACGCCGAGCAAGCTCGAGAAATTCTATCCCAACATCCCGACCCCGAGACTGGCCGTCCGTTGGGGACAATGGGTCAAATCCAGGAGGTGCTGGTCGAGGATGCGTCGGTCACCGCCACGATCGCCTTGACCACCTACGCGGCCCCGATCGCCGAGGAGCTCCGTGAGACGTTGACCTCCCAGCTGGTCGCCGCGTTGCCAGGCACCGAGGTGACGATCCGGTTTCAGAATCACCCGCGCCCGGCAGCCCGGCTCGGACAGATCGGGTTGCGTGCCAAGAGCGTGATCGTCGTTGGCAGCGGGAAAGGGGGTGTGGGGAAGAGTACGGTGGCTGCCGGACTCGCGCTGACCCTGCGGCGTCTCGGAGCATCGGTCGGATTGATGGACGCGGACGTGTACGGCCCCAGCATCCCGCATCTGCTCGGCTTGTCGGGACGACCGGCGGTGTCGGAGCAGAAACGGATTCAACCGATCCGCTGCGACGATGACTTTCCAGTGATGTCGATGGGGTTTCTGGTCGAACCGGACCAGGCTGTGATATGGCGGGGACCGATGCTGCACGGTGCGGTGCAGCAGTTTCTGGCGGACACCGAATGGGGCGAACTCGATTACCTGGTGATCGACATGCCGCCGGGGACCGGCGACATCGCGTTGACGCTCTCGCAGGCGGTCCCGATCGCCGGGGCGGTCGTCGTCTGCACCCCGCAGGAGGTGGCGTTGTTGGACGCCGTCAAGGCGATCAGCATGTTCCGCAAGGTTCAGATTCCGGTGGCGGGCATGGTGGAAAACATGAGCGGATTCGTCTGCCCCGACTGCGGCAAAACCTACGACATC
>CAYWXT010000038.1:0-29904 GCA_964462125.1 uncultured Pirellulaceae bacterium
ATCGGGACATCGAAACATTAATCAACCTTTGCCCCAAAGCCCCTCCTCGAACGGGTGCGAGAGAGAGGGGCGAAGGAAAATCACCTGACGGCCAAAACGCTGTGTCTCAGACAACCCTTAGCCTAGTTCGCTTCCCCTGCCAGTCAAGAAAGTTCGAAGCACGCATAATCGGGGGGCGGCGCGAGGGGAGGCTGCGCGGACGAATCGCCCGCGCAACCCGACCGCGGCTTATTTGCCGCTGACCGAGATCCGCCGCTTCTGGGCCTGCTTCGACTTCGGCAGGGTCACGGTCAGGACGCCGTCGCTTAACTTGGCTTCGATCCCCGCTTCCTCGACCGGGCAGGGAAGCCAGACCGAGCGGGTGAATCGTCCCTGCCGCCGTTCAATCCGATGGAACTTGCGGCCGTTACCAGGCTTCTGTTCCTTCTCTTCCTTGTGCTCGGCGCTGATCACAAGGCAGTTGTCTTGCAGTTCGACGTTGACCTCGTCGGGTTTGATTCCCGGCAGATCCGTCTGGACCTCGACCGAATCGTCGGTCTCGGAGACGTCGAGTCGGGGGGCGATCGCGCCCGCTTCGACCAGCGCCGGTTCGTGGTCCCAAAGACCTTCCATCAAGTCTTCAAACTCCCGTCGCACGGTCGCGAGAGGACCGTTGTCGAACCAAGATCGGGGGCGGATAGCCGGACGTTTGCTGAGCATCTGGGTCATCGCTTCTGTCTCCACAAAATCGAGTGAATATGTATCAACCACGTGCGAAGCCGACCGCTCTGTCAACTTCGCACACTAACCAATCTCCAATACGGTAAGCAGCAATCCGAATGCCAATTCGGGCGGGTGAGTGGGCAGGTGTCAGGTGTCGGGTGTCGGGTGTCAGTGGGCAGAAAAACCGGGAGTCGGATTCCTGGTGGGCTCACGCGGAGCTGCGGAGAACGCGGGGAGGGGAATCAGCGACTGGAATCAAAGTTCGCTCCGCGCCCCCGCATCTTTGCGTGATCCCCACCAACGAATCCCTGATCCCTGCCTACTGCCTACTGACTACTTCTAAAGCGGTGTTGAGTTGGTCGTCGCCCTCGAGGATCGTCAGTTCGATCAACAGCGCTGTGAGTGGCCGGTCACCAATCTGGTCGGTTTGCAACTTGACGAGATCCTTGTGGGTGCAGAGGACCTGGTCGACCGCATCGCCGAGGGAGCGGATCCAGTGGTCGATTTCGGCGACGGTTGAACCCGCGAATGAGTCGTGGTCGGGCAGGTCACGCCGTGCGGCGATGATCGCCCCGCAGCCCTGAACCGTGGCGGCGAAGGCGTCGGGGTTTCCGATCGCCGAGAGCACCGCCACCGATCGGCCGCGGAGCGATTCGATCGGCAGCCGCTCCTTTGGGTGACGGAGCAGTCCAGCGGGAACGTGGTCGCTGAGGACACACGGCAGCTTGGGCGCAACGCGCGCGATCCGTCGGCGGATGCTATTGATCTCCCTCGCGGACACCGACCCGACGCGAGAGAGGATGACCAGGTCAGCCCGCCGGAGCGCCGCGATCGGTTCTCGCAGCAATCCCCGCGGGAGCAGGTAGTCGTAGCCGAACGGGCAACTGGCGTCGATGACCACCAGGTCCAGGTCGCGGTGCAATCGCCGGTGCTGGAACCCGTCGTCCATCAGGACCAGCTCCGAGTTGAGTTCTTCGACGGCGATGTGTGCGGCCTTGACGCGGTCGGGGTCCTGAATGTGCGGGACGTCGGGCAGGCAGGCGTGCAACTCCAGGGCTTCATCGTTGGCATCGGCCTGGCCGCGGCCGTAGCCGCGGCTGACGACCACCACCCGGACGCCGCGACGTCGCAAGCGGCTGGCCAGCGCCCGAACGACCGGCGTCTTTCCCGTCCCTCCGGTGGTCAGGTTACCGACACTGATCACGGGAACCCCGCACCGCTGTGCCCGGGCCGGTTGGCGGTCGTAGCGGCGGTTGCGGAGCCACACCGCGATTCCATAAATCCAGCTGGCGAGCCGCAGCCCGCCGCGCATGAAAGCGGCCGACGGACCTTTCCGCCGGCCTCTCATGACAGCACGCATGTCGGGCAACATGAGGACGCTCAGGACATCCGGTCACAGATCGCCTGTGCCATTTCCTGGGTCCCGACGGCGGTCGGGTCATCCCGGTGGGGCTTCAGGTCATAGGTCACGTCTTTCCCTTCGGCGATCACCGAGGCGACGGCGGTTTCGAGCCGATCGGCTGCATCCATCTCTTCCAGATGCCGCAGCATCAGCATTCCGGACAGGATCAGTGCTGTCGGATTGACCTTGTTTTGCCCCTTGTACTTGGGAGCGCTGCCGTGAGTCGCTTCGAACACCGCTCCCTCCGGTCCAATGTTGGCGCCGGGGGCCATCCCGAGGCCGCCGATGATGCCTGCTCCGAGATCGCTGACGATGTCACCGTACAGATTGGGCAGGACCAGCACGTCATACAGCTCTGGCTTTTGTGTCAGCTGCATGCACATGTTGTCGACGATCCGTTCGTCGAACTCGATGTCCGGGTAGTCGTTGGCCACTTTGGTCGCCGTCTCCAGGTAGAGCCCGTCGCTGTATTTCATGATGTTCGCCTTGTGAACGGCCGTGACCCGTTTGCGACCGTTCTTACGTGCATAATCGAAGGCGCAGCGGACAATTCGCTCGGTACCGCTTTTGCTGATCGGTTTGATCGACACGCCGGTTTCGTTGCTGCCGGTCTTGATTTTGCGGTCCGACGGCAGCCCGTTGATGAACTCGATCAGCTGGCCCGTCTCCGGCTTGCCCGCTTCGAACTCAACCCCAGCGTATAGGTCCTCGGTATTCTCTCGCACGATCACGATATCGACGCCGAGGTCACTGAAGAAGCTGCGCACGCCGCGGTAGTGCTTGCAGGGGCGGATGCAGGCGAACAGGCCGAGCTCCTGGCGGAGGTAGACGTTGATACTGCGGAAGCCGGTTCCGACCGGGGTGGTGATCGGCGCCTTGAGGGCACACTTGGTCCGCCGCACCGACTCGATCGTTTCATCGGGGATCGGCGTGCCGCGGGTTTCCATCACGTCGACGCCCGCTTCCTTGACGTCCCAGCGGACGGAAACGCCGGTAGCATCGATGCATTTGCGGGCTGCTTCGGCAAGCTCCGGGCCGGTGCCGTCGCCGGTGATCAACGTGACTTCGTGGGCCATCGAGAATTTATCCTTTCACTGCAAACTGGATTCTGCTTGATCGTAAAACCAGGCGGGCTCGTCGATACGATTTCGGGCACTGTCGCACCAGCAGGGAAACGCTCCGGCAGGGAAGCTATCGGAGACCCTGGGGATCGTCAATCCGGCGCGGGATCAGCCCTGTCGCCGGCCTGGGCCGACCAGATCTTCCCCCTCGGTGCCGGGCGGGTTCAAGATTTCGTCGGTGCTCTGCGGGTCGATTCGGCGGCAGGTCTCGGTCAGCTGATCGGCCAACTCGTCCAAGGGGTCCTCCCACGTCTCTACGGTTGACTCGGTCGGCGGGACGTTGGCCATTTCGTCCATCAGCAAGATCATCCGCAGGCAGTGCCGAAACAGGATCCCTTCCTCCTTTTGCAGCTTCCGGGTGGTGACGTACTTGTCGAAGTCGCCGCCAAATTGCAACAACTCGCCGACGATCCACACTGGCCGGACCTGAGCCTCGTCCACTCGCGGGAATTCATTGCGGAACAGCCGGAGCAGTTTTTCTCCGAGGGTCAGCGGCCAGACCCGGGGCTCGTCGAACATCACCCGCCCGAAGCCGCGGTCGCGGACCTCCTCGTCCTCCTCCTCCCTGCGAGCGCCAAGTTCTTCGGGGGTGGCCAAGCCGAATTGCAATAGTTGGGGGTCGATCCGGCTTTGCGCCAGGGTCCCGGGGGGCATCTGGTCGGGCGAGGGGACACGGGTCAGGCGGGCGACGGTGCCGGGGACCTCAAGCACACTTTCCAACGCCACGATCCGCTCCTCCGGGTCGGCGATCGCGAGCTGGTCGGCCAAGTAGACGCCGAACAGCGGGTTGATGCTGCGGATGTGCACGAGCCGCTCGAGCCGCTCGGTCGCCGTCGCCGTTTCGGGACGGTAGCCGTCGACTTCATAGCCCCGGCTCTCGGCGATTCGATCCTCGGCCCCCTCCCCCGCTTGCTCCGAATCGGCGGCTTGATCATCGTCCGAGCGCATCTGGTCGAGCAACTCGCCGAACAGTCCCGGCGTGGCGGCGGTCGGTTCGCCGGCCTCGGCTGACCCTGCTGGCCGTTTTCCCGCCAGCGGCTTCGGCGCGGCCGGCTTCGGTTTCGGGTCCAGCTCCAGATAGCCGGCCGACCAGAGCGTGATCAGCATGCGGTTCAGGTCCCGCTGAGCCTCCTCAATCCCCTTTGGTGGCAGCAGTCGACGACCGACCAGATCCCGGATGGGCTGAACCTCGGGGGACTTACCCAACAGGTACGCGAGCAATCGCCAGGGAAGCCGGCCGCGGCTCGACAGGTTGGCCGCGGCGGCTTGCTGAAGCTCGGCGAACTGGTTGGCGCTCCAATAGGTCTCACCGCTCCGCCGCTTGGGCATCTTTTTCTTGAGCTGTTTCTTGGCCTTCAGTAACCCCGGATCCTTGGTGTCTTCCGGGATCGAGTCGTACTTTTCCCGCCAGCGATGGATTTTGACGTCGTCCTCGTGGGCCAGCGCGAAGACGTAGCCGCGGTCGTCGTACTGCGGTCGCCCCGCGCGGCCGAAGATCTGCTGGGCCGAGGCGGTTTCGACCAACTTGCGCTTGTCCCGCGGTCCCTTGAGCAGACTCGGCAAGACCACACTGCGGGCCGGCAGGTTAATCCCCGCGGCCAACGTTTCGGTACAGACGCAGAAACTGAGCAGTTTTCGCTGGAACAGTTCCTCCACCATGCGGCGGTAACGCGGCAGAACCCCGGCGTGGTGGACGCCGACGCCGCGCAGCAGGATCTGTTTCAGCTTCGGCCCTGCCCCACGGCTCATGTCGGCGGCGTTGACGTAGTCGGCCAGTTCCGCCTGACGGGCCTTGTCGATCAGGCTCTTGCCCTTGAGCATCTCCGCGTTCGTCCAACATTGCGATCGGCTGAAGCAGAACAGCAGCGCGGGCGTTCGCCGCTGGAGTTCATCCCCCGCGGCGATCCGTTCGGCAAAGTCGCCGAGCAGCTCGTCGTCGATCCATTCGTATTGCAGCGGCACCGTCCGCTCGGTGCCGCGAACCAGCTGCAGCCGCCGCCGGTGAGCCCGCGCGAGCCAGGAGGTGAACTCGAGCGCGTTGCCAACGGTGGCGCTGAGAAGCATCGTGCGGACCTCGAGCGGCAGTAGCCCCAGGGTCAGTTCCCAAACGATTCCCCGTTCCGGATCGTTGAACGAATGAAACTCGTCCATGACCACCGAGGAAACGTCGCGAAAGTCAAACACCTCGGGGTTGAGCAAGCGGTTGAGCAGGATCTCGGCGACGACCACCAACACCGGCGCGTCCCCGTTGACCTTGCGGTTCCCGGTGACCAAGCCGATCTGGTCGGCGGAAAAGCCCCACCGCACCGCCGATTCGCGAAGCTCCTCCAGCTTCTGGTCGGTCAACGCGATCAAAGGAGTCGTGTAGTACATCCGCTGTCCCGTCCGCAGCGCCTCGTACACCGCCGCCTCGGCGATCAACGTCTTGCCCGTCCCGGTCGGGGCGCAGACCAATACGCCTTGGTCATTGGTAAAGAACGCCAGAAGCGCCTCCTCCTGGACCGGATAAGGAGCAAACGGCAAACGCTCGAAGAACTCCGAAGCGATCGCATCACGGTCGGGCAGAGAAGCAGTATCCATCGCAAAAAGGTAGCAGAGAGAGTGGGCAGTTGGCAGTCGTGAGTGGGCAGGTGGAGGGGGGTACGCCGAGGCGCGGACACGATTCTGCAGGAGAGAATGTGGATTCGAAATCACCGGTCCCCGTCTGCATAATCCCCCACGCACGAATCCGGCTCCCCCGCTTTTCTGACTACTGACTACTGACTACTGACTACCGACTACCGACTACTGATTACCGACTACTGACCACCGACTACTGGCGACTTCCCCACGAGGAGGACTCGGAGATCGCAAACGTTGGTGCCGGTTGGGCCGGTGCGGAACAGCCCCTCGGCTCGCTCGAAGAAGTGATAGGCGTCGTTGCGGGCGAGGGCGTCGGTGACATCCAGCCGTTGCTCCACCGCTCGCCGATGGACGTGGGCGTCGACAACCGCACCAGCCGCGTCGGTCGGGCCGTCTTCCCCGTCGGTGCCCGCCGACAGGATTGCCAGACGCTGCCATTGCGTTTCCGACAGCCCGGCGGCGGCGAGGGTTTGATACGCCGCCAAGGCAAGTTGTTGGTTGCGCCCACCGAGCCCCCGCATCTCCGCGGGGGCCAGCGTGACGGTTGGTTCCCCGCCGGTAATCAAGCAGTCGGTGCGGTGGGACGTGCCGCCGCCCCGCAGCATCTCGATCGCCATCGTGGCCAGGTGATGTCCCACCTGTTCAGCCGCCCCCTCACCGCTGCGGGCAGAATTCATGGCGTGATTGTACCCCAACCGCTCGGCCTGCAGTCCGGCTTCGTCGACCGCCAAGGCATTGTTACCGATGATCAAATTCGTCAGCGGGGGCGACGGCGCGGACGGCGCATCGTCCTGCCGCGGTGTTTCCAATCGTCGGTAAACGCGCGGCGATACACGTCGATCAGGGTCGTACCGCCGCAGCACCTCCAACGCCTGCTGCGGCGTCGAATCGTCGGGGACCGTCGGCCCGGAGGCGATCAGGTCGAGCGGGTCGCCGAGGACATCGGAGAGCACCAGTGTCAGCAGCCAACCGGCACGGCAGCGTTTCCAAAGTCGGCCCCCTTTGACTGCGCTCAGCTGCTTGCGGACGGTGTTCAGCTCCGTGATGTCCGCCCCAGAATCACTGAGCCGCCGCGTCACGGCGAGTTTGTCCTCCAAGGTGATCCCCGCCGCTGGCGCCGGCAGCAGTGCACTGCCACCTCCCGAGATCAACGCCACACACAAGTCACGCGGATCGGCGGAGGAAACCAGCTCTAAGATCGCCTCGGTCCCCCGCACGCCCATCTCAGTCGGTTCATTCACCCCAGCGGGGCGAGCGGGGTGGACACGAATGCCGGGCAGCTCCTTCACGGTCCCTTCCGGCACATTGATCCAACCATGGATCGGCAGCCAGCGGTCGACCGCGTCCAGGAACCCTTCCGCCATCGCCGTCGCCGCCTTGCCCGCCCCGACGAGCAAGATCTGGTCAAAGTCCTGGCGACTCCACTCCTGGTCGTCCACCCGCAGCCGGTCGTCGTCGACCGAGACGACACGACCAACCAACGACCGAGCCCGGACCGCGTCGACACCGGCGGTCCAAATTGAAATCGCGTCGGAACGAAGATCGGCCAAGGAGCACCACGCAGAATGGGAATCGGAGACGAACAAAGTAGCAGAGGCAGTTGGCAGTCGTCAGTTATCAGTTATCAGTTATCAGTTATCAGTTGGCAGTTGGCAGTTGGCAGTTGGCAGAAAAGCGGGGGAGCCAGATTCGTGCGTGGGGGATTACGCGGAGGGGGACCCGTGCGTTGGAATCCACATGCTCTCCTGAAGAATCACCTCCGCGCCTCTGTGTTATCCCCTCCACTGCCCACGGATAGCTGATAACTGCCAACTTCCTCTGTTAAATTGAGTACTTGAATTGACGCTGAGTGTGACGTTCGGAGATGAGTTTGGACAATTCGAAGATCGCGAACGTGTTGGAGGAGATGGCGGAGCTGCTGGAGTTCCGCGGGGAGAATCCGTTTCGGATCCGGGCGTACCAGAACGGCGCCCGCGCCATCCGTGACCTGGACGAATCAATCGTCTCGATTCTGCGTGACGAATCCCGGGACTTGGCGAGTATTCCAGGGATCGGGAAGACGCTGGCGGAGAAGTGCCGCGTGCTGGTGGAAACCGGGACGCTACCGCAGCTGGAGTCGTTGCGGCAGGAGGTTCCGGAGGTGCTCATCGAGATCGCTCGGATCCCGGGCGTGGGGGCGAAGAAGGCATCGAAGCTACAAGAGGAACTCGATCTGAAATCACTCGACGACCTCCGCCAAGCCTGCCGCGACGGTCGCGTGGCCAAGGTGAAGGGTTTTGGAGCGAAGACCGAGGCGTCGATCTTGGAAGGACTCTCGATCGCCGAACAGGCGTCCGAGCGGGTCTATTGGTCGACCGGGCATCGGATCGCCGAGTCGATCAGCGAGTACATGCGGGACTGTGCCGCGGTCACGCAGATGAGTTGGGCGGGCAGCTACCGCCGCGGCCGCGAGACCGTTGGCGACCTCGACCTGCTCGCCGTGGCCGACGATCGCACAGCCGCGATGGATCATTTTGAAAACTACCCCGAGCGGACTCAGACGATCGGGCGGGGCGAGACCAAGGTGTCGATACGCGTGGGCAAGGCGTTCCAGGTCGATCTGCGGGTCGTCGCCGCAGAACAGTTTGGCGCGGCGCTGCAGTACTTCACGGGATCCAAGGCTCACAACGTTCATCTCCGCCGGATCGCCAAGGAGCAGGGGCTGAAGGTCAACGAGTACGGGGTGTTTCGCGAGCAGGACGAATCACCTATCGCCGGCGAGAGGGAGGTGGACGTGTATGCGGCCCTGGGGTTGCCCTGGATCCCGCCGGAGCTTCGCGAGGACCGGCAAGAGTTCGCATGGGCCGCTGCGGGAACACTGCCGGAGTTGGTCGAGACGTCCGACATTCGCGGCGATCTGCACATGCACACCTCTGCGACCGATGGCTCGGCGACGATCCGCGAGATGGCCGACGCGGCGATCGAGCGTGGGCTGAAGTACATCGCGATCACCGATCACAGCCGGCGGGTCACGATGGCCGGCGGGCTCAATGCGAAGCGACTGCGGCAGCAGTGGAGGACGATCGAGAAGCTCCGGTCGGAATACGACGGTCGATTGAGGATCTTGAAGGGGATTGAGTGTGACATCTTGGAGAACGGGGGGATGGACCTGCCCAACGATTGCCTGGCCGAAGCCGATTGGGTGCTGGGAAGCGTCCACTATGGGCAGCGACAGTCACGGGAGGAGATCACCGAGCGGATTTTGGGGGCGATCGAAAACCGGCATGTTGACTGTATTGCTCACCCCACCGGCCGGCTGCTCAATCGGCGCCCGCCTTACGAGGTCGATCTCGATCGCGTCTTTGCGGCGGCCAAGGAGCAGGGGACCTTGTTGGAATTGAACGCCAACCCCGCTCGGCTTGATCTCAATGACGTCCACGTGGCAACCGCCAAGCGGCATGGGATTCCAATTGTGATCAACACCGATGCCCATTCGCCTCACGGTCTGGAGGTGATGAGCGAGGGAGTTCGGCAAGCCCGTCGCGGCGGATTAACGAAACACGATATCGCCAACACCCGCTCCGCCAAACAATTCCTCAACCTCCTCGACTCCTAACTATTCCCCATCGCTGCTCAAGTCGATTTTTCGGCTTTCGGCTTGGCTCCGTTCGGCGGCGGCGAGGATCGACACGGCGCGGCAGGCGTCGTTCAGGTCGTCCAGTTTTCGCACCAGGCTTGTCACGGCGCGGTGGAAGCGGCCCAGCAGCAGTTCGCCGACGGGTGTTTCGTAGTCGAGCGATTCCAGGTGCCGTCCCGCTTCGTCAAACCAGACCAGGGTGTTGGGAAGGTCGATGAAGGCCACACCGTGTTGGCAACAGATCTGCATCTCCGAGGGGGGACGGAAGCCGATCGCTTCGGGCCAGCGTCTGGAGATGTAGCTCCCGCAGCTGATTTGGCAGACGACCGGAGGGTCGCTTTCGGCGGGGGTGAATTGGAGGCTCAGACTGCGATAGTCCGACTCTGGGGCCGGGGCCTCGCCGGTAGCGGTGACCGACGTCGGTTCCCGGCCGACAACGTAGCGGCACCAGTCGATCACTTCGAGCAGTGTCCGTTGGGCCAGATCCCGGCGGCCGGTTTGTCGGGGCGAGGGTGGATCCTGCTGCAGCCGGTTGTGGCAAAACACGAGACGGGGCGGGCCGAGGTGGGTGGCGATCAATTCCTTCAGCCGCAACGTCGCGGGGGCGAACCGGCGGGGAAACTCGGCCATGAAGGCGATACCCGATTTCTCAATCACCCGCCGAATATGCTTGTCCCGCTCCGGATCGAGGTCCAGATCACTCGCCCAATAGATCGACTTGCCCGCTTCGCAGGCGGCCAATAGCGGTTGCCAACCGAGCCAGGAGTCCTCCAGAATCATCACCGCTTCGACGTCGGCACGGGCTAACAAGGCCCGGTACCCGTCGACCGGTTCCGCCTGGAACTCCGACGCACAGCCCTCGACCAGCTTGGCGACCGTCCCGTAGACGGCCCGCACATCGAACCGTTCGTGCAGCATCCGCAATGCCGGTCGGTGGCGCGTCTGCCATGCGTCCCCGAGCCCGATCAGTCCGATCTGCAGTTTCATTCAAGACCCTCCGCGAGCGACGAGTCCCAACTTCCGCCGCATCAATAGCTTAGCGACGGTCGCAGGGCGGCGATACGGTACCGGTGGTCGATTCTAGCCAGGAAAACGATGCTGATTTGCGGCTTGTTCCCCACGGCGACCCTTGTCGTCGAGGCGAGCATCCCTATACTCCGCCCTTCCCGCGCCGACACCCTGATCCGACGAGTTTGTCCAGGTTCTCCAGTCGGTCCATCGCGGGCATTCCCTTTCTGGTAACCAAGGAATCCATTGATGATCTCGTTGCTCATGGCGACCACCATTTCGATGGCGGTCAACGGTACCGCGTCCGACCACGATTACACCCTCGCTTATCAGCGCTCGATCGAGGAAAACAAGCCGCTGATGGTGGTCGTCGGCGCTGACTGGTGCCCCGCGTGTACCGCCCTGCAAGATTCCACCATTCGCTCGATGGAACAGGAGGGCGAACTACAAGACGTCCAGCTCGCGGTGGTCGACCAGGACCGCGATCCGGAACTGGCACGCCAACTGATGAAGGGGGAGAACCGGATTCCTCAAATCATCGTTTATTCCATGGATCAGGGAGGTCGCTGGCGGAGCCGCAAACTGACCGGCTTCCAGTCGGCCCAGCCGGTCCGCTCGCTGATCCGCCGGGCGATCAACCTCGGTCGCGGCTGATATCTGGTAACGCTTTTTTCGGCAAAGCGCGGTATCTTGGCACCCGTGCGTTCTCGTGGCTCTCGCGACGAGGCTGATGGACGTCGCACAGGCGGCCCGCCTGTCAGCATGAAGCGCGTTCATGTGGCTGTCTCAAGAGCTGGATAATGCGTTCCGTTATGTTTCGCCGAATCGACCAGAGGAATCGATGAGCTTTCCGGAGGACCTGCTGCACCTGGTGCGAACCGATGAACCGTTAGGGGCGATGGTGTGGCTCGGTATCGGGGGGCCGGCGCGATATTTCGCGGAGCCGGTCGCCCTGGAGGAACTGCAGCGGCTCTACCATTCGGCGAACCAAGCGGGATTGGCCGTTCGCATTCTCGGGGACGGCAGCAACCTGCTCGTCCGCGAGGCGGGGGTCGATGGCTTGGTGGTCACCCTGGCCGCGGCCGCGATGAGCCAATTGGAGATCGACGGGGCACGGATGACGGCCGGGGCAGGGGCGAAGTTGTCCCACGCGGTGATCAAGGCGGTCGGCACTGGACTGGGGGGGCTGGAACACTTGGTCGGTATTCCGGGAACCGTCGGCGGTGCGGTCGTTGGCAATGCCTCCGCCGACGGCCGCGATATCGGCTCGGTCGTCGAATCGGTCGGCGTCCTCGAACCCGACGGTACGCTGCGGACCATCCCGCAGGAAGAATTGGGCTTCTCCCACCGCAAAACGACCCTCACCGGCCTGATGGTCACCACCGTTACGTTTCGGCTTCATCCGGGCGACGCGACCAGCTTGACCAAGCGGCTGCAGAAGCTTTGGATCAGCCGCAACGCCTCCCGCCCGGGCGACGATCACCGCATTGCCATGCCCTTTGTCGACCCCGATGGAATGCCGGCCGGAGACTTGATCCGCACCGTCGGATTGGCTGGGATCCGCGAACAGAGCGTCTCGCTCGATCCCAACCAGCCGCAATACCTGATCGCCCACGAAGGGGCGACCAGCGACCAATGCCTGAGCCTGATCGAGCGGGTACGTGAACAGGTGCTGCTGCAGACTGGGGTCGACTTGCAGCTCAACTTGCAGATCTGGTAATCAACAGGAAAGGGTCGAAGGAACGCTGGCGTGGCAAAGGATTTGTCCAAGAAAACGGAATCGCCGGAAACACGCCACGGCCGCCCCATCGGGCGGCTGCTGCGGCGATTGATTCATGCCCCCGCCGCCCTCGCGATCCTTTGGCCCGCAGTCTTGTTTTGCGCGAGTTACCTCGCTTGGCAGCATTGGGGAGCCGACCGGGTCGCCGCCGGCCTGTATGGCGTCGACCCGTCGCTGCTGCAAATCAATGCGTCCCCCGACTACATCCGGGAAGACATCGTGGCGACGGTCTATCGCGACACCGCCCTCGACGAGTTGTCGCTGCTCGAGCCCCAAGCGACCGCCAAGATCGCCTCCGCCTTCTCGCTGCATCCCTGGATCCGGCGGGTCGTCAGCGTCCGCAAACTTCCTGGCGGCGAGGTCGAAGTCCTGGCCGAGTTCCGCCGGCCGGTCGCGATGGTCATTCACCGTGAATCCCCGCCGACGGCTCCAATGCAAACCACAAGCCAATTGGGAACCGGTGAGCTGCGAGCCTCAGCAGCCGGGGGCAACCGCGGTGTATCGTTCCTCCCGGTCGACGGCGAAGGGATCGTGCTGCCGACCGATGACTTCGCTCGTTCAGAAACCAGGAACTACATCCACATCGACGTCCCAGGGGTCACGACATCCCAGAAATTCGTCGGCTCACCCTATGGGGACCGCCGCGTCGAAGCGGCCGCCCGGCTCGCCGCCGTCCTGGCCGACTACCGGGATCGGGCCCAAATCAAGTCGATCGCCATCCGCGGGGAGCTCCGCGGCGAGGCTGTCCCCCAACTCGAGCTGACCACCTTTGACGGCAAGCGGCTGTTTTGGGGCAGCCCTCCCGGCAGGGAACGCGAGGACGAAGCGGTCGCCGCCATGAAAATGCGCCGGCTCCTCGAAGGCGCAGACGCCGACGCCGACCTCCGAATCGGAGCCGGGGGGAGGCAGTAGGCAGGGCGCGAGGACTCCAAATCACAAGGCCGCTGCCACGGGAAATCATTTCGCCCCTTGCCCTGAAGTCCCGCAGGCTGGCGTCATCGGCACCCGATGCCTTTGCCCCAAAGGGGTGCCAAAGTAGTAGCGTGCGGCCACGCAGCGCGCCACCAGCTCTGCTTTCCTCCCTTGATTCCACGCCGCCGGATCTGGTAGCGGATCGATTCTGGGGCGGGTGAGCCGTCGCCGGTGGCAACGGTGCGGGACGGGAATCTGCGGGGCGTTTGCTAGGAATCGGGCACCGTGACTTCGTTTGCGATCAAGACGCTGCTGGCCGACCGCCGCAAGTTGTTGATCGCGCTGACCGGCGTTGTCTTTTCGCTTGTGTTGGTCAACATCCAAGGCGGGATGTTTCTTGGCATGATCCGCAAGTCGACACTGTTGATCGACTACGGTGAGGCGGATATTTGGGTCGGGCACCAGGGTGTCCAAAACACCGACATCACCGCCGAGATTCCCGCCGCTTGGATTCATCGCATCCGAGGCGTTGCCGGGGTGGAGCGGGCCGAGCCCTACATCGTCGCGATGGGGATGCTGGAGCTTTCCGAGGGTGGGTTTGAGGGTGTGCTCGTTGTCGGATCCGACCCCGCCAGCCGGCTCGGGGGGGCATGGGCGTTCGCCCAAGGGGACGCAGATTTTCTGGATGCCCCCAATGCCATTACCATTGACCGTCTGGACGAGGCCCGGCTTGGCAATCCACAGGTCGGGGAGGTGCTGGAGATCAACGGCAAGCGAGCCCGGGTGTGGGCCAAAACCGACGGCATCGTCGGCTTCATCACCACACCTTATATCTTTACCACTCTCAGTCGCGCCCGCGATTACACCGGCACCCCCCAAAGCCGCTGCTCGTACGTTCTGGTCAAGGTGCGTTCGGGCGACGATCCGCACCAAGTGGTCCAGGACATCGAGGCTCGGTTGCCCCACGCGGACGTCTACACGGCGGGGGACTTCAGTTGGCTGACTCGGATGTACTGGATCGCCCGAACCGGGTTGGGTGTCAGTTTCGGCAGCGCCACGCTGCTCGGCCTGTTGGTGGGGCTGGCGATGGTGACTCAGAGTTTGTTCTCGTTCGTGGTCGACCACTTGGAGAACTACGCGGCGCTGAAGGCGATCGGCGGGACCGACCGCCAGATCGGCGGGATCTTACTCGGCCAAGGCCTGATCATCGCTGTGATCGGCTGCACCGCTGGCCACCTGGTGAGTTGGCTCCTATGGGCGCTGATTTCGTCGCCGAAGCTGACGATCGCCTTCACACCCACGCTCCTGCTTGCCGCGACGCTGCTTTCGGTATCGCTGTGCGTCGTCTCCTCCCTGCTGCCGCTGGGGCGGATTCGGCGGGTCGACCCAGTCACGGTGCTGCAAGGATAGGAGTCGCGTCGATGATCCAAGCCGAGTCGATCTGCAAAAGCTATCGCAACGGGCCGGCAACAACACCGGTGCTCCAGGACGTCAGTCTGTCGGTGTCCGAGGGCGAGTTCCTGTTCCTCATCGGACCTTCGGGAAGCGGCAAGAGCACGTTGTTGTCGATCTTGGGGTGCGTGCTCACCCCCGATTTGGGAAGCCTGCAGGTGCTCGACCGGGACGTGACCTCGATGTCGGTGGCCGACTTGACCCTCTTTCGCCGCCGTCATCTGGGGTTCGTATTCCAGCGGTTCCATCTGTTTCGCGGCCTGACGGCGAGGGAGAACGTTCGCGTCCCACTCGATTTGATGGGAACCGACAAATCAACCGGCAATCGCAAGGCAGCGGAGTTGTTGGAGGCGGTCGGGTTGGGGGAGAAGCTTGAGAGCGAAATCGGGCGGCTCAGTATGGGCCAACGTCAGCGGGTTGCGATCGCCCGGGCCTTGGTCGGGGAGCCGCAGCTGATCCTGGCCGACGAGCCGACCGCGTCGCTCGATGCTGAGTCCGGGCGGGTCACGGTGGAACTGCTCAAGGGGTTGGCCAGGGAGCGTCGGACGACGGTGGTGGTGGTCACCCACGACGCCCGCATCCTGCCCCATGCCGACCGGGTGTTGCACTTGGAAGATGGCCAGTTGCGTCGGGAAGGAACGGCGGACGTCGGCTCAGGAAACCAAGAGGGGCGTGAGTGGGCTTGTAAGCCGGGTTCTGTAACCGACGCCCTTGGAGCGTCGGCCGGTGATCATCTACCTGTGCACGGCGATTGCTCGCCGCCTCAATCGCGACCTACCCGAGCGTGAGTCAAGGCGGGCCGCCTTGCGGGAAACCGCGGCGCGATCCCCGACGCTCTGTTTGGTCTAGCTCCGGATGGGGTTTGCCGAGCCGGTCGGGTCACCCCGACCGCTGGTGCGCTCTTACCGCACCGTTTCACCCTTACCACGCATTCGCCCGGAGGGACGAACCGTTCGGCGGTCTACTCTCTGCTGCACTTTCCCTGGCCTCGCGGCCGGTCGACGTTATCGACCATCCTGCCCTGTGGAGCCCGGACTTTCCTCCAGCCGTCGAAAACGACATGCCAGCGATCACCCCACCCACTCACGTCCCTGCTCGGCAGTTTCGTCCATCAACCGATCAACGGCAAGCGCTCAGCCTGTCGCTCGTCCCCGCTGTCCGCTGCGCCCGCCCGGGGGAGATCGGAAGTTGGAGGAGTCGTTTCGCGACCGCTTTTCCAGTTTTCTGACAAAGCCTAGTCTGGATAATGCATTCTCCGCATGACGCCGCAACGCAAGCCCTGCACCATTTGCCATGACCGATACGGAACGGCCGACGAGCGAGGAGGAGGACGCGTTGGACACCAGCCCGTCGTACGGCAGGAGGGTCGCTTTCGCAGGGCGTTTGGGGGGGATGAACCGGAAGGAAGCGACGAATTTGCTGCGTTCCTTCGGTGCGACAGTCGTCGATCTGGAGTCAACCTCGGTGGATTGGATCGTGATTGGTGCCGAAGAGTCTCCGTTGGCGGAAGCCGAACTGCTGGGCGAACCGGCGCGCCGCGCCGCCGGTGCCGGCCGTCTGGAGGTCCTGCACGAGACGGAGCTCTGGCAGCGTTTGGGGTTGGTCGATTTGGAGCAATCGGTCCGCCAGTATTACACGCCAGCGATGCTCGCGCATTTACTGGGCGTTTCTGTACGAGTGATTCGGCGCTGGCAGCGTCGGGGCCTGATCACCCCGGTCCGCACACTGTACAAGCTTCCCTATTTCGATTTCCAGGAAGTCGCGACCGCGCGGCGGTTAGCGCAATGGGTCGCGTCGGGGGCGAGTCCAGAGGCGATTGAGCGGCGGCTGGTGGAGTTGGTCGAGATCTTGCCCGACATCCAGCGACCCCTCGACCAGCTTTCGATTTTGGTCGAGGGCAAACAAGTGCTGCTCCGCCAGGGCGCCGGTCTGATCGAACCGGGGGGCCAGCTTCGCTTTGATTTCGATGCGTTGGAATCGTCTCAGCAGGGGTCTGCTGGGGAAGGAGAACCGATGGCTGCGTCGGTGCTATCGATCGTCGAACGATCGCCAGGGATGTATCCACCCCCCGAGTCGTTTCCTGGGGGGGCGTCCGTCCCTTCGGGCCATGACGATTTGTTGTCGGCGGCGTTCGACGCGGAGGATCGCGATGACTTGGAAACGGCGATCGGATGCTGCCACGCGATCCTGGCTCGCGATGGGGTGCGGGCCGACATCTGCTTTCAGCTTGGTGAATTGTTGTACCGAATCGGCCAACCCATCGCCGCTCGGGAACGCTATTACATGGCGGTCGAGTTGGATGGGGAGTTTGTCGAGGCGCGGGCGAGCCTGGGGTGCGTCTTGGCCGAGACCGGTCAGGGGGAGTTGGCGGTGGCGGCGTTTCAGGGGGCACTTCAGCTGTGCGACGACTACCCCGACGTGCATTACAATCTCGCCCGAACCCTGGACGAATTGGGCCGGTCGGTGGAGGCCGAGCCACACTGGCGACGGTTTTGTGATCTTGCTCCCGACAGCCCTTGGGCAATGGAAGCCCGGCAGCGGCTGGAGGGCAGCTAGCGCCGTCGGCTCACGATTCTGAGACAGAGTGCAGGACTTAGACAGAGTGCAGGGGACCGATCGGCGAGGGGACCGTTGCGTTGCCCCGTCGGTTACCATCAAGGGCGTCCCCACAGGCCGTTCGTCATCCCCATTGCCCGGTCGTCATCCCCGATTTCCTCCTTGAAAGGACGCCTGATCATGCGGCATTCCCAGCTGTACCTCTGCAGCATGCTGAGTCTGCTCTTGTTGCCTCTGCTGCTCATCCCGGCCGGCTGCAGTCGCGGGAATCGGAGTTCGGATTCAGCTGGGGCGGAGGACGCATCGGCATCCGGCAGCGGGCGTTTTCCGATGACCGCGGGGACGTACACCGTGCTGGGGATCTTGACCGACAATCAGGATTTGAACCAGGCGAAGGGGAACGCTGAATCGACATTGTTGCGCCACCCCGACGTCGGCTGCCTGGTTGGCTTGTGGAGCAATAACACGCCGATGATTTTGGCGGCACTCCGCAGCAGCGACGCGGTCGGCGAGGTGGCCGTGGTCGGTTTCGACGAACATCCAGACACCTTGAATGGAATCCGCGAAGGGGCGGTTCATGGGACGATCGTGCAGCAGCCCTACGCGTTTGGCTATCGCAGTGTCGAGTGGCTGACGACTCTCGCCCAGGGACGCCCACTGGAGCTCCCGGAGTCACGCCAACGATTCATTCCGCATGAGGTGATCACGGCTGAGAACGCTCAGGAGTTCGCCAACCGGATCGAGGCCATCAAATCGGGCGAGGGACCGCTGCTGGCGCCCGATTCAGACCTTGACGGCTCCGGCGTCCGTGTTGCCTTCATCACCAACAGCATCGACCCGTTTTGGACGATCGCCGAGTATGGTTGCCAGCGCGCTGCCGAGCAGTTTGGAACGTCGGTCGAGGTTCAGATGCCAGCGTCGGGGTCGATTGAAGAACAAAAGCGGTACTTGGAGTCAAACGCTGCGAACGGTTTGGACGGTGTCGCGATCAGTCCCATCGATCCGGAGAACCAGGTGGGGATGATCAACGCGGCGTGCGAAGCGATGACGGTGATTTGCCAGGACAGTGACGCACCTGCCTCGAACCGAAAATTCTATCTCGGGACCAGCAACTACATGGCGGGCCGAGCTGCGGGCGAGCTGATCAAGGAGGCGCTCCCAGAGGGGGGAAGTGTGATGATGTTCGTCGGCAAGATGGAAGTTCTCAACGCCCAAGAGCGAAGCCAGGGGATCATCGACGAGCTAGCCGACGCCCCGCTGCCGGCAGGTCAGGCGGCTGCTGAGTAGACTTGGTCGGAAAGCGGTGACGAAGCCGGGCGCGGGCCACCGATGCTAGGGCGTTCTCGGCGCATCCCTTCTCTCCCATGCGACCCTCACCGGCAGATTGGCTTCTCCCGTCCGCCCTTGCTTCTGTCGCTATGCGGTGTGGTTTCACCCCGGCCGTGGCCTAACTTTCTCACGGGCAACGGACTCTCTTACACGCCCTGAGAACAAGCGGTCGTCGTCGCACAGCTTTCCTGCGAGGCGGCTCCCCCACCCTTGTCATCTGGTCGCATCCTGATGTTCACCACGGTTTCCACTGCTGCGACATCCCACGCCACTGGATTCGTCCTGCCATCGGTGCCCGAGCGGGTTGAGGTGACCCTTGCCCGGACCCGAATCGATCTCGTCGCCGCCTTCCGGCTACTCTATGACTCCTACGTCCGCGCTGGTTTGGTCTCCGAGAACCAGCAAAAGCTCCGGCTGACGCCCTTCCACTTGCTCCCCACCACGGAAGTCTTCGTTGCCAAGTGCCGCGGTGAGGTGATCGCAACGCTGACCATGGTTTGTGACGGCGAGGAGGGGCTGCCGATCGATTCGATGTACAAAGAAGAAGCCGAGCGTCTGAGGGGATCTGGGGTTCGGTTGGCGGAGATCGGTTGCTTGGCTGACCGTCGCGATGCCCCGACCCGCTTCCTCGCAGTGTTCGGCGAACTGGCCCGTTTGGTGGTTCAAGTGGCCCAATCACGCGGGATCGGTGGGCTGGTTGCCGCCACCCACCCAAGGCACGCTCGGTTCTACATCCGCTCTTTGGGGTTCGAGCAATTCGGCGGCCTGAAAAGCTGTCCCTATGTCCGGGACAACCCAGCGGTCGCGTTGGTTCAAGAGTTTGCGAAGCTGCAAGCGACCCCGATTCACGCACGATTGTTCGGCAACCCGTTTCCGCAAGAGCAACTGATCCGCACCCGCTGGGACTACGGGACGCAGAGCTACCTGCGGAGTTTGGTCGATCCTGCCGAGCGGCCCGCAGAAACGCGATAGACGCACCGGCGAATGACCGCCTCATCCGGCTCGGCGGACGTGGATCGTCGAGCGACGGTCGATCAGCTCCCGCAGGTTTTGGAAATAGCGGAGGTCAGCTTCGGGCAACAGCTGCCGACGCCGTGCTTGCCCTGTCCAGGGGCCGGAAAAGAAGTGTTCCCGCCACGGTTCTCGGTAGCCGTCTGCGTCGTTCGGGTTTCCGCACACACAGATCGCTGCGTTGTTGTTGACCAAGTCGTAAGACGCTTCCCCGCTCAGCCGCGCAAACCCCATCGCCCGGCGATAGAACCGGCTGTGTCGCGGGTGAACCGCGGCGATCATGCGGTCGCATCCCGCCAGCCGCGAATAGTGAATCGTCGCCCGCGTCAACTCCACATAAACCGCCAAGGGGAACTGCTGCGAGTCATCGTGCGAGGCGAGGCAACCGACCTCGGCCAACCGCAGGCCATGGCTCCGTAGCTCATCGACCGCCTGGGGAAAAAGTCGATCCATCGGCAGTTTCGCCGGCCCGTCTTCCACGAGGGAAACGGTTCCGACGACCCGCTGCTCAATCTCCGCCAAAATGACGGTACAGGCGGGTTGCAGCTGGTGGGGAGCGATGCGAAATCCGGTGGGGTTGGGCGGGATCAACCCTGCGGCCACGTATTGTCGGTAGGCTAGCCGAAACGCCTCCTGGTAATCCGCGCGTGTCTCCGCTGGGCGACACAAGACGGGTCCTGTCTCGCCTTCGCGCTCGCGCTCGCATTCGCTTTTGCCTTCGTACAGCTTCATGCTTGTGGTCCGTTGCACATGCCCCTGACCATCACGCTTCGGTGGTGATGGCCCGATGATGTTCAGGCCAACCGTTGTCCCGCGAACCGACAACGCCCTTTCATGGCCACCCTCGTTCCCTATCACGAGACGTCGAATCTGGGAAACAGAGGCTGGCCGAAATTCGGGCAGCTTTACGGAAAACCCGGAGCCTCACGGCGAGTACATCGACACGAACGCGGCCGCTCCACCCCAGATGATCGGCCGCCAAGCCCCTCCGCCCTTGGTCATTGCCGGGAGACGAAGCAGGTGGCCGCCCCGGTTTTTCCGGGACGCGCCTGACAGGGGGGATCCCAATTGGCCCAAAATACCCTAATTTCCCCGGCTTTTTAATTGTGACATTCTCCACTATCATTCGTCCAACCTTTTCCGACTCCTCCCTCGTTCCATCGGTGCGACCCGTCAACGCACGAGCTTTGAGACCCGAAGTGCATCGCCGTGTGCGACCTGAACGGCGGCGATTGCTCCACCGAGGCTCTCTGGCAAGGGGTTGCCTTGGGATTGCTGAGCCGCGGAGGCGAAGCGGCGTCGCGGGATTGGCAGGGAGAAAGTTCGGCCGACGAATTGCCTGACAAATGGCGGGAACCCGTCCGAATCATCAACGCGACGCGGGAGCACGAGGGTCTTGATGGTCGACAGTACACGGATTTTGGTTTTTCATCGCAATCAGCTCTTTCGAGATTGCTTGAGGGCGTTTCTCCAAAATCATCTGAACTACGATGCCATGGCGATTGACCATGCGGCAACCGACCAGGTCAATGCGCTGCTTGATGATTCGTCCGACTTGGTGCTGCTCGATTTGAACCTCCCCGATGAACTTGCGATCGAGATCACCCGCTCGATCCAGGACCGCCAATTGGCGTCGAAGGTGATCCTGTTGGTCCCCGACGACCATGACCGGCTGGTGGAATGCATCGCGGCCGGAACCCACGGCTGCATCCACGAGCGGTCGTCGTTGGAGGAGCTCAGGGACGCGGTCACACGGGTTCTCCAGGGGGAAACCTTCTGCTCCTCCGACATCGTCGCGACGATGTTCTCCGAACTTGCCCGCTTTGCCCGGGGCGCCCAAACACCGAGTTGGCGAATCGCAGCCCACGCGGCCGACCCACGCTTGACGGGCCGTGAACGGGAGGTGCTGGAGTTACTCGCCAAGCGACAAAGTAACAAGGAGATCGCGAGCGAGCTCTCGGTTTCGCTCTTCACGATCAAGAACCACGTGCACAACATCCTGGAAAAGTTGCAGGTGGAAAGCCGCGTGGAAGCGGTCGAGTTCGCCAAACGCCAGGCTTGGCTCAGCCGAACGTAGTCGAAGCGTCCGGTCAACGATCGCGATATCGGCATCCAGGTTTGTCGATCTCCCGCTGCCTGACGCTTCGCGGCAAGCCCCGCTCGTGGTTGCGTTCTCGGGCCTTCCCGCCGACAATCCGCGGCTTCTACGCCCTCCCGGTCTCGATTTCCCACTTCAACCCGCTCGGCGGTGTGCCCGTCAAGCGTTCGACAACGCCATGAACGAGCCTCCCAGTCAGGATGAACTGAAAGATCCGCGTGTGGCCCGGCGGGAAAAGCTGCGGCAACTGGTCAGCCGCGGCATCGACCCGTTCGGCAGCCGGTTCGACGACCGCACGCTGATTGGTGAGTGCCGAAACCGCGCCGGTGAAATTCGATTTGTCACCGCTGCCGGGCAGTCACTCCCGTTGCCCGATCTGCGTGGCGAGGGGGTCGACTATCGCCAATGGAAATCGGATCACGGTCCGGGCGAGGAGAGCGGTCCAAACGTCCGCGTCGCCGGCCGCGTCATGCTGGCCCGCGACAAGGGCAAGCTGATTTTCGTGACCCTTCGCGATTGGACCGGGGAGATCCAGATCTTTATCGGGAAGAAGCAGGTGGGGGAGGACGATTTTGCGCTGGCCAAACTGTTTGATTTGGGAGACTTGGTGGGTGCTGAAGGCCGGCTGGGAGGACCAACACCGGTGAGCTGACGGTGTTTGCCGAGCAGCTTTTCTTTCACACCAAGATGCTTGAGCCGGCACCGGACAAGCATGCCGGGATCAGCGACCCGGACCTCCGCCAGCGGATGCGGTATGCCGACCTGGCCTTCAACGACGGGGTGATGGCGACGTTTTTGGATCGCACCCGGATCATCAAGTCGATCCGCCAGACGCTGGACCAGGACGGGTACTGTGAAGTCGAGGGGCCGACGCTGCACACGGTCGCCGGGGGGGCCGCGGCGCGGCCATTTCAAACGCATCACAACGCGCTCGACATCGATTTGACGATGCGGATCGCGCTCGAGCTGCATTTGAAACGCTTGATGGTCGGCGGCATGGAGCGGGTTTATGAACTGGGCCGCGTTTATCGCAATGAGGGGCTCAGCCCGCGGCATAACCCCGAGTTCACGATGCTTGAGGCGTACCAGGCATATGGCGACTACGGCTCGATGATGGACTTGACCGAACGGCTGATTTGCGATGCGATCGACGCCATCGGTGGCAGCTATTGCCGTTTGGTGACGGGGCACACGGTCGACTTCACCCCGCCGTTTCGGCGGGCGACCTTCGCGGCGCTGTTTCAAGACGCCACCGGCGTCGATCCGGTCGACGACCAAGCGGTGATCGAGCTGGCGGAAAAGCTGGAACTGGACCCTGCCGGCAAGCATCCCGACGTTGTCCGCAACGAGATCTTCGAGGCCCAGGTGGAAGACTCACTGCAAGGGCCGATCTTCGTCATCGATTATCCCGCCAGCATCTGTCCGCTGACGAAACGCAAGCGGAACAACCCCGCGATCGCGGAGCGGTTCGAGCTGTTCATCGGTGGGATGGAGATTGCCAATGCGTATACCGAACTGAACGATCCCGACCTGCAGCAACAATTATTCGAAACGCAGTTGGCTGGACAGGACGAGGAGGACTCGATGGCCAAGATGGACCACGACTTCATTCGCGCCTTGCGGTACGCGATGCCGCCGGCGGGCGGGTTGGGGGTCGGCATCGACCGGTTGGTGATGTTGCTGACCGGCCGAAAATCGATCCGCGACGTGATCCTGTTTCCGGTACAGCGGCCGGAGCCTTCCGAGGGCTAGCGCTGGGCCTAGTGCTTTTCGCGTTTGGTCAGTTCATCGCGGAGCTGGGCGGCGAGTTCGTACTGCTCCTGTTCGACGGCGGCTTGCAGCTGTTCGCGAAGCGTTTTCCCAACGGCATACTCGCTGCGGAGCGATTCGCGGAAGTCGACCAGGCGGAGGGCCAACTCGTCCTCGTCAAAGTGCTCTTCGGCGTCGTGTTGCTGGAAGAACTGGCGCATCGTTTCCAGCCCCCGATTGATCGCCTGGACCGCCTCCTCCGGGGAGTTCTCTTCGAGTTCCGCCAGCGCTTCCGCTTGGGTGCGGTGGAAGAGCACAAACGGCCGGTACTGTTCATGCGCTCCGGCCCATTCTTCGTCGGGGCTCATCTCGTCGCTCAGATCCATCAGCCGCAGGGTGTGATCGGCATCCATCACCGCCCGGTGATAATACTGCAGGCGGAGCCAGCAGATCCGCCGGTGGTAGAACTGCATGAACTCTCGGTCGACTTCGATACATTCGGCTTCGGTCAACACCCGGTCGGGTTCGTCCAGCCGGAGTTGCTGCAGGAATTCCAGGTAGGTGTCGAATCCTTCGATTCGGTTCCCATCAGGTCGGCCGGTCGTTTCCAGCTGCAGGATCCCCATGTCGACCCGCATCTGGATCACGTCCCGCCCGTCTCGTCCCTTCACCATCCGGACGTTCAGGGTCGCGGGATCGAACGCCCAATTGGTGAGCAGGTCGTCGAGATACGTAGGGCGCTTCATCAATTCGATCAGATGAGGGACAGTTTCATGGACGATCGACGAGCCGGCTGCGGCTACTTCAAGTATACCAGGCACTTTTGCCGCGAGAAGGATCGGTTCACTCATCGAACCGGGGGCGTTTTCGCAGGGCCTTTTTCTGACCGCGCCGTTTTTTGGCGTCAAGGCGGCGAAGCTGGCTGCCGCGGGTTCGCCGCGTCGGGGTGCGGGTTTTCGGGGCGAATTCGCATTCACGGAGCATGGCCGCTAACTTGCCGCGGGCGTCGGCCACATTGCGTGGTTGGTCCCGGTAACGCTGGCTTTGCAGCACCAGTTGACCTTCGCGGTTGAGCCGGTTGGCGTGCCGCGCCATCAGCCGCCGGCACCAGGCGGGATTCAGCGATTGGCAGTGCTTCGGGGCCCACCGCAGGGTGACTTTGGAGTTCACCTTGTTGACGTTCTGTCCCCCCGGTCCCCCGCTCCGTGATGTTATAATCTCCAGCTCCCCCGCAGGAATCGTTAGCCGCGGGTTGATGTACAGGTCGGTCATCGGTCTGGTCAAACTGATTTCGAGGACGCGAGTGGAGCCCCTATCGATGACGAATCACTCCTTCGGTCGGTTCGTGGGATTCTTGACCTCGGCATTGATCCTCGCCGTCATCCCCTTCATCGGTCCAGCCCACGGAGACTGGCCACGTTTCTTGAACCGCGGTTTCGACGGGGCCAGCGGTGGCACTGCGGCGATCGATTGGACCGTTCCCCCTCAGTTTCGATGGTCCCTGGAGGTCGGCGACGGTTATGGGATGGGGGCGGTTGTCGGCGACCGCTATTACGCCTTTGACAGCCGGATTGCATCGTCCGGTGAGCGGACGGAACGGCTGCGGGCGATCGACCTGCAATCGGGGAAGGCGGTTTGGTCCGTTGAGCGGCCGCTGGTCTATCGCGACTTGTACGGCTACGAGCCTGGGCCGCGGACGACGCCGACGGTCCACGAGGACAAGATCGTGACGATGGGGGTTGCCGGTGAATTGTGCTGCCGCGACCGCGCCGACGGGACGCTTCGTTGGCGTGTCGACACGAAAGAAAAATATGGGGTCGTCCAGAATTTCTTTGGGGTCGGAGCCTCCCCCCTGATCTTGGATGATCAAGTGGTGGTGATGGTCGGGGGAAGCCCCGAGTCGGACCAGGCGCTACCGCTGGGGCGAATCGACCGGGCGTCACCCGACGGATCCCTGCTGGTTGCCTTCGACATCGAAACGGGCGAACCGCGTTGGCAAGCGGGGGACGACCTGGCCAGCTATAGCAGCCCCCGCCCGATTGAGTTGGAGGGTCAAACATACGTGCTCGCCTTTGGCCGCGAGGGGCTGACGATGATCGATCCCCGAGACGGCACGGTCGTCTGGAGTTTCTCCCACCGTGCGGACATGATCGAAAGTGTCAACGCGATGACCCCGGTCGTGTGGCGCGACCTCGTCTTCATCAGTGAGTGTTACCAGGTCGGAAGTATGTTGCTCAAGGTCTCGCCGGACGGTTACGCGGCCGTGTGGCGGGATCCGCCCCGCAACCGGCGAGCTCAGTCGATGCGATCGCACTGGTCAACACCGAACCTTGTCGGTGGATACTTGTACGGATGCAGCGGCCGTAACGCCACGGACAGCGACTTCCGCTGCCTCGACTTTCGCACCGGCGAGGTGCAATGGGTTGACGACCGACGCACCCGCTCCTCGGCGACCCAGGTAGGAAGGGTGCTCCTCGTCTTGGAAGAGCGCGGCGGGCTGCAGGTGATCGGCGCGGACCCAACCGAATTGGACGTGATCAGCGACTGGGATTTGGGCCAGGCGGAGGGTCAACGGCCGCAGCTGCGCGGTCCCTGCTGGGCCGCCCCGCTTGTTGTCGGCAACCAGCTGCTGGTTCGCGGCGATGAAAAGGTCCTCTGCCTTGAATTAGCGGAACGCTGATTCGTCCTCGGCACGCGATGACGAATCGATATCAGCGAGCGTTTTGTCTCCGGCCGCCTCGAACTCTGCCTGTTTCAAAGCATTCAGTTGGCGCCAGGCGGGGTGGTCGATTTTCGGGCGGTGGCGATGGCCCAGTTCCAGGATCTCCCGGAGCGAAATCTTTTTGGCGGGCTTGGCAAGGGTGAGGGCGTGTTCGGTGGCGCTGTCAGCATCGACGCGCCGCAACAGTCCCGCCTCGATCAAGTAGCCGACCATTTCCTGGACAATCCTGCCGGAGAGCCCCAAATGGTCCGCCAAGTCTTGTGGTTCAATCGCATTTCCCCTCTCGAACGCCTGAGCCACGTCCACCATGATCGGCAGCATCCAGTCGGGATCGCCGTGGGGGAGATCGTCCTGGGCATCGTCGCGAACCGGGCGCCGCCCGCGAAGCGTTTGCAGAGAGTGCGTCAGGATGATGCCGAATAAGACGATCCACCATGTCAGGTAGATCCAGAAGAGAAACAACGGAATCAGCCCGAGCGATCCGTACAGCGCAGAGTAGGGAACGGCGGTCGCGACGTAGGTTTGGAACCCCGCTTTGGCCGCCTCCCATAAAACGGCCGACACCGCGGCGCCGACCGCGGCCGCCTTGACCGAGACGTGCGTGTTGGGCATCAGCGCGTAGACGAGAAACAGCAAGACCCAGCTCGCCAGCGCCGACAGCAGGGGAGCCAAGATCCAGGTCGACCACCAACCGGGACCGACCGCGCGAAACCAATCGATGAACTGGCCCGTCAGATACAGGCTCAGAGCCAGCAAGCCGGTGCCAAGGGTAATGATCGACCAATGAATGGCGATTCGGATGTGAATCGGACGTTGCCGTGGCGCGTCAAAGATCCGATTGAAGAGGTCTTCCGTGGAGTCGGCCAGGGCCACCGCGGCGTAGATAAAAAGCAGCAAGCCGACCACGCCGATCGAGCGAAAGTCGATTTTCCAGATCTGATCCGCGACACGACTCAGGATCCGACGAATGCTCGCCTCCGCCTCCTGGTCGTCTTGATCGCGCCGCTCCGCCTCCTGGTCTTCTTGCTCGCGCCGCTCCGCTTCCTGGTCTTCTTGCTCGCGCCGCTCCGCTTCCCCGTCGGCCGGACCGTTGTCCTCGGACTCGCCAACCTCCGCCTCGTCCGGCGGGGAGTCCAACAAGGGCTCCACCTCAACGCTGTACTCGGCGGGGATATCCGGGACGCCAAAAAACGAATAAAGTTGGTTTTCCACCCGCGACTGGACATCTTCGAGTCCGCCGACGATGCGGAATAAAACGAGTCCCAATACGACGAGGGGGATCAAGGCGAAGATGGTGCGGTAGGTCAGTTCGGCCGCCATCCCCTCGGCCCGATGACGCAGCAGTTGGCGGCCGCAATGAACGACCAACTCCCAGGCGTAGCGGACCTGGTGCTGACGCCGCGTCAGCTCTTCACGGGGCTGGGTGACGGCATCCTTCAGGTAATCGATCAGCCGTGCCATCGGATTCAAGCCGCACGAGGAAGGCTTTGCGTCAGCGACGAAGCGACATTCACTTTCCGCCCAGCGCAAGCAGGCGCTGGTTTTCGCCGCCCCACGTGGCTGACGCAATCCCACGCCCGTGCCCCATCATCGGCTGATAGAATGGAACAAGCAAATCCCCAGGCGTCGTCACCGTGACGTGTGCCGCCGGTTGCGTGTGCCGCCGGTTGCGTCACGGGTGCCCTCGGTCCTCCCCTTCATCCCGCCTTTCGATCCATGACTCGATCGCTTCGATTTGACGTTCGTGGTATTCGCTGCCACACCTTGCTCGCAATGATTGCTGTGCTGTCGGTCGGCGCAGGCAATGCGCAGCGTCTGGCGGCGGAGACGACGATCGATTTTCTCCGCGACGTTCGGCCGATCCTCTCGAACCATTGCTTCCAATGCCACGGACCGGATGAGGCGACCCGTGAAGCGGGTCTTCGGCTCGACACCCCAGAGGGGGCCATGGAGGACCTGGGTGGATACCGTGTGATCGAACCGGGGGACGCGAACGCCAGCGAGTTGATCGAGCGGGTGACGAGCGACGACGAGGCGATGCGGATGCCACCGGTCGGCAGTGGCTTGGAATTATCCGCATCGCAGATCAAGCTGTTGCGCCGGTGGATCGACCAGGGGGCGGGTCATGAACAACACTGGGCCTTCGCTCCCCTGCAACGCCCCGAGACGGTTTCCATTGACGGCTTGATCGACCGACAGCTGCAAGAACTCGGACTGGAGAGGTCGCCGCCGGCCGATCGTACGACCCTGATTCGCCGCCTGTATCTCGACCTGATCGGGGTGCTTCCGTCGGTCGACGCGGTCGAGGCGTTCGTGCATGACGACTCGCCGAGAGCCTACGCGAAGCTGGTCGAGGGTCTGTTGGCCAATCCCCATTTTGGCGAAAAGTGGGGACGTCACTGGCTGGACCAGGCCCGCTACGCCGACACGCACGGCTACACGATCGATTCCCCGCGGACCATGTGGCCCTATCGAGACTGGGTGATTGAGGCGATCAACCGCGACATGCCGTTCGATCAATTCACGATTGAGCAGCTGGCCGGCGACCTGCTGCCCAACCCCAGCCAGGAACAGATGGTCGCCACCGGATTCCACCGCAATACGTTGATCAATCAGGAAGGGGGGACCGATGCCGAACAGTTTCGCAATGAAGCGACCGTCGACCGGGTCAACACGACCGGCGCGGTGTGGCTGGGATTGACGGTCGGCTGCGCCCAATGCCACACGCACAAATTCGACCCGCTGACCCAGCGGGAATATTACGAACTATTTGCCTTCTTCGATCAGGCAGCGGACGCCAACGGGGTGTCGCCGACGGTGCCAGTCGCCTCGCCCGACCAACGTGAGCGTTTGGCGGAACTGGAAAGCCAGGTCACGGCGGCGGAGGTGGCATTGGAAGAATTTGATCGACAGCAGGACGACCAGCGGACGACAACCTCCCAGTCCTCGGATGAGGAACCCTGGTCGGATGAGCACAACTGGTCGGTGGTCGAACTGGTCACGACCGAATCAAGCGCCGGGGCGACGTTCGAGCCGCTGGGAGATGGATCGTGGGTCGTCGGCGGAAACAACGGCGAGATCGATACGTACCGTCTGAGCTTCCGCGCCCCCTTGTCCGAGATCACCGGGTTGCGTCTGGAAACCCTGACCCACCCGACGCTCCCCAAGGGCGGCCCGGGGCGGGCGTCCAACGGCAATTTCGTCCTCAACGACCTGGAGCTGAAGGTCGACCAAGAGCCGGCCGAGTGGGTTCACGCAGCCGCGGAACATTCGCAGCCCAACTACGACGTTACCTCGGCGATCGATGGCGACCAGGGGACCGGCTGGGCGATCAACGGCGGCAAGCGATTGAACGTCGCGCGAACCGCGGTCTTCATCACCGAACCGCTCGCGGCGGAACCTGCAAATGAGTCGCCGGTGACCGCCTCGGTGACGATGACCTTTGGGCCAAAACCGGCGAAGTACAACATCGGACGTTTTCGATTGGCGGTCACCGATACCCCCGTGAACCGGCTCGGGGTGAGCGATCCCGAGCGAGCGGCGCTCGAAGCGGAGCTGGACCGGGCGCGCGCGGCGCGAGATCGGTTCACCAATTCGATCCCGAAGACGATGGTCATGCGGGATCGTAAGTCGGCTCGCAAAACTCACGTGCACATCCGAGGTGATTTTCTCCGCCCCGGCGAGGAGGTTCAGCCCGACACGCCGGCGTTCCTGCCAGCGATGCCAAGAGACACCGACGACACGCAGGAGGTTGACGACCGGCAGGCGGTTGACGACCCGGCGAATCGGCTCGATCTGGCACGTTGGCTCATCGGCCCTGCCCA
>CAYWXT010000039.1:0-29675 GCA_964462125.1 uncultured Pirellulaceae bacterium
GCACACCGTGAAGATTGGCGGTGAGGTGGAAGCCTCGGTAATCGAACCGTACACCAACAAACAACACCATGGGTTCCTGGGGCACAGCTACCTTGGCAGCTGGATCAACCTGGGGGCCGGGACCTGCAACAGCGACCTCAAGAACACATACGGTAAAATCAACATCGAGTACGGAGACCAGAAGGTCGCCTCCGGCATGCAATTCCTCGGCTGCATCATGGGCGACTATTCCAAGACCGCGATCAACACGGGGATTTTCACCGGGAAGGTGATCGGTGTGTGCAGCATGCTGTATGGTTTCGTGACCTCCAACGTCCCCAGCTTCGTCAACTACGCCCGCCTGTTCGGCCAGACGTCGCTATTGCCCGCCGACATCATGATCAACAGCCAGCAGCGAATGTTCGCTCGGCGGAAGGTGGACCAACGCGACTGCGACCGCCAGCTGATCATGGACATGTACGAGCAGACAAGCGAAGAGCGAGACGCGTCGAACCAACTGTCGCTATGAGTCACCTCCGTCCCCGATCGGGCATTCCATGAATTTGAAAGTTGGCATCGTCGGTGCAACCGGCTACACGGCACTGGAGGCGGCGAGACTGCTTGCCCGTCATCCCCGCGCGGATCTGGTGGCGGCGACCAGCCGGGCTGAGAGTGGCGCCTGGCTGGCCGACGTGCATCGCTCCCTTGTCGGACGCTGCGAGGTGGTTGTCGAGTCGCTCGACCCGGTCGCCCTGGCCAGCCGCTGCGATGTCGTGATGAGCTGTCTGCCGCATGGAGCTTCCGCCGAAACTGTCCGGTCACTGGTCGAACAGGGCGTGCGGGTGATCGATTTCAGCGCCGACTTCCGCCTCTCGGATCGCGAGGTTTACGAAGATTGGTACGGGGAGCATCCCTGGCCAGAACGGATCGGAAATACGGCATACGGGCTTCCCGAGTTTTTTGCTGAAGCGATCCGCAAGGCGGACATTGTCGCCAACCCGGGCTGCTACCCGACCTCCGCAATCCTCCCCTTGGCACCGCTGATCGAAGGCGACTTGATCGAGACGTCCGAGATCATCATCGACAGCAAGAGCGGCGTCAGTGGTGCCGGTCGGGGAGCGAAGTTGGCGACGTTGTACTGCGAAACGAACGAATCGATCTCCGCTTACGCCGTCGGCAGCCATCGTCACCAGCCGGAGATCGAGGATCTGGTCTGCCGGATCAGCGGCCGTTCGACCCGGATCCTGTTCACGCCCCACCTGACACCAATGGATCGTGGCATACTGTCGACCCTCTATGTCCGGCCGAAGACTCGAGGGTCGTCCAGGGTCGGGGCAACCGAAGTGATGGAGTGTTGGCGGGGGCGGTACGCCGGATGCCCGTTCGTCTTTCCAATCGATCAGCTGCCGGCGACCAAGCACGTCAGCGGCACGAATTTTGTCCACCTTGCGGTCCGCCAGGCCGGTGAGCGGTTGGTGCTGGTCGCGGCCATCGACAACCTGATCAAAGGGGCCAGTGGCGCGGCGATCCAGAACATGAACGTGATGTTCGGGTTGGACGAAACGTGCGGTTTGATTTGAGGAGCGACACGCGGGGGGAAACTCCGTAGACTGCAGCGAATGACCCTCGGCGTCACCCCTGGTCTTTAAACATCGCCCCGTTGAAACCCCTTTTGGTCCCGCATGAACCCGTACGACCCCACTCGGCCGCTGCCGCCCGATGAATCTGCTGAGCAACCGGTGTCCGCGGAAGGTTCAGAGGCGGAGGAGACCGCCGCCGGGGAGGACCCGATCGAGCCTGGACCGGCAAAGCCCAACGGGATCCTGGAGACGCTGCGATCCTTGGCGGTCGTCCTGTTCGTTCTTGTCACCTCCGGTCTGGGATTTTTGATCACCAGTGGGATCGTGATGTTCGCTGTGATCGTGATCGTCTCCGGATCATTTGACGTGGCAGCCTTGCGCGACCCGGCGATGCTCGCCGAGGCGGTTCAATCGCGCGTTGGATTTCTGATGCTGGTCGTGATTCCGCAATTGGTACTTGTCGTCCCAGCGGTGGGGATGGCTTTTTTGTCGCGCGTCCCGACCCGTCAATGCCTCGGCTTGGTCCGCGGTCACTGGCCCCTCTGGGCATGGCTCGCCGCCGCCATGGCCGTCCCCTTGGTCGGCATGGTTTCCGGAGTGGTCGGCAGCCTCTTTTTGGAGGAAAGCGAGCAGCTGAAGCAGATGTCGGAGATCTTTCGTGAGCACGGCCGGAGCGGATTTTTGGTGCCGCTAGCCCTCATGATTGGGCTCACCCCGGCGGTCTGCGAAGAGCTGCTGTTTCGCGGTTTCGTGCAACGGCGACTGACCCGCGCGATCGGACCGTTGTTCGGCATTCTGTTAGCATCCATCACGTTTGCGATGTTTCACTGGGACCCGGTCCACGCGATCACCGTGCTTCCCATCGGCCTGTTCCTGGGCTGGGTTGCGTGGCGCAGTGGTTCGTTGTTCCCCGCGATGCTGGCGCACTTCGTCAACAACGTGACCAGCGTTGTCGCCGTGGTAATCGCCCCGGAGTCAGATTCGGGCGTGTTCGAGGTACCCTCCGCCATGTTCTTCGTATTCGTTCTTGCCATGGGCGTGATCGGGATCGGCGCCGTGTTGATGGCAAGTGTCCTTTACGGACGCCCCCAGCCGTCGGCGGGACCGTCTCCGGAATCGACCTAGTGCTGTGTCGCGGCAAAAAGTTCGGGATGGGGCCGCACGGCTTGCGCCGTTGCGTTGTGATATATCCGGGCCGCACGGCTTGCGCCGTTGCGTTACTATGTGAGCGGGCCGTCCGGCCTCGAATCGAAGAACCGATCGATCACCTGCGACAACTCACCGGCGACCTCGTCGATCGGCCGGTCGGCACGCACGACGTGCGTCCGCGGGGATGCTTTGGGGAGCTGTTGCAGGAACGCTTGGCGGACGGATTCCAGATAGTCTTCACCCCGGGCCTCCAGCCGGTCAGCGGGTCGGTTCAGGCGGCTAGCCGCTGCCGCGGCGGGCATGTCGAGCAGGATTGTGAGGTCAGGGCGAAGGCCGGCGTTGGCCAACTCACCTAACTGCCAAAGCGTGTCGACGTCGACGCCGCCGCCGACGCTCTGGTAGACCACATTGGCGAGCAGAAACCGGTCGGACAGGACCGTCTGTCCAGCCTCCAGTGCCGGGCGAATCACGGTTTCCACCATCTCGCAGCGGCTGGCCATGAACAGCATCGCTTCGGTACGACGATGGAGCTGGATGTTCGAATCGAGCAAGATCGCGCGAAGTTGGGCGCCGATTTCCGTGCTCCCCGGATCCTGGATCACGAGGATCTTTCGCCCCTTGAACTCCAAATGCGCACCCAGCCGTTCGATCTGGGTCGACTTGCCCACCCCATCGATACCGTCGACGGAGATCAACGACCCGGGGGGAGAGTGACTTGGAGCGTTCATGGGACCGCGATCGTGGAGTAAGAATCAGCTCCGCCAGCGATCGGCCCGTGCTGATAGTCGACGACGACCCACCGGCCAGGGTCACCGCCGGCGCCATGTTTTTCGAGCTTGAGCAATAACCGCCGCAGGATGGTCATGTCCCGAATCTGCATACCGTGGCGGCTGACGACGACCTTGACATTCAGTTCCACATCGGCCTCCGGGGGGAACGTTCCGCCGCGCACTTCGAGGCGGCGAATCCCTCGGATGCTCGCGTGGGAGAACTCATAGTGTCGCAACTCGGCGATCGCTCGCTGGCGAAGCTGCTCGTCAGCAATCACCTCCGCCGCGCGCTCGTGGTCATTCGATTCGACCGCCTCGGCGACGTCGTACAACATTTGTTCAATCTGTTCACGGTCGGTGACCCACCGCTCGGCCACAACCCAGGCGACCGGGATTAACGCCACAGCGATGCCGGCGACCAGGAGGGCAGCGCGTTTCCCGGTCTGAAGCCAGCCATAAATCGCGCCTGCCGCAACGACGCCAAGCATCAAGGAAAGCAGTAGCGGCCGTTCGGCGAGCAGGGTCGTCAACATCGATGGTCACCGGCAGGGAAAGGATGGGCCGCCGTAAACCGCCCCATCCCCGAGCATCTCTTCGATCCGCAAGAGCTGATTGTATTTCGCCATCCGGTCGCTGCGGCTCGCCGATCCGGTTTTGATCTGGCCGGTCGACAGAGCGACGGCCAGATCGGCGATCGTGGCGTCTTCGGTCTCGCCGCTGCGGTGGCTCGTCACGGCGCTGTAGTGCCTTCGATGGGCCAACTGGATGGCGTCGATCGTTTCCGTCAGCGTTCCGATCTGGTTGACCTTGATCAAGATGCTGTTGCCGATCTTTTCATCGATCCCCCGCTGGAGACGTTCGACGTTGGTGACGAACAGGTCGTCCCCGACCAGTTGAACCTTGTCGCCGAGCTTCGCGGTCAGTGTCTTCCAACTTTCCCAATCGTCTTCGGCACAGCCATCTTCGATACTGCAGATCGGATAACGATCGCACCAGGCGGCGAGGAAGTCAACCATCTCGCTGCCGCTGAGCTGTTTGCCGTCGATCGCGTATTTACCGGAGGCGGCGTCGTAGAACTCGGTCGAAGCAGAATCGAGCGCGATCCAGATCTGCTCCCCGGGCCGGTAGCCGGCGCGGTCGATCGCCAGCAAGATCAAATCGAGCGCCTCCTGATTGCTCTTCAGATCGGGGGCAAAACCACCTTCATCCCCGACCGCGGTGTTGTACCCCTTTTCGGAGAGGACTTTCTTCAGGTGGTGAAAGACCTCGGTGCCCGCCCGCAAAGCGTCGCAGAATCGCTCAAACCCCAGCGGCATGACCATGAATTCTTGGATATCGACCGAGTTGTCGGCGTGTTCTCCCCCGTTGACGATGTTCATCATCGGCGCGGGAAGGACTTTGGCGGCGACGCCCCCCAGATAGCGATAGAGGGGCTGGCCGGTCGACGCGGCCGCCGCGTGGGCGGTTGCGAGGGAGACGCCGAGAATCGCGTTGGCCCCCAAGTTTTTCTTGTTCGCCGAGCCGTCCAGGTCGATCATGGCTGCGTCGACGGCCGGTTGATCGGTGGCGTCGATCCCCTGGATCGCGTCGGCAATTTTCTCGTTGACGTTGCTGACCGCCGTCTGGACGCCTTTGCCCATGTAAACCGACTTGTCCCCGTCCCGCAGTTCCCAGGCCTCGTGGACGCCGGTACTGGCGCCGCTGGGGACCGCCGCCCGCCCGCTCGCCCCGTCGCTGAGCAGGACCTCGCATTCGATGGTCGGGTTGCCTCGGCTGTCGAGAATTTGTCGGGCATGGGCCGCTTCGATCAATGACATCGGAACCTCGGGTCGGAGGGGCAAGAGGGGGTGGAAGGTTGCTCCGCGCGCAGCCGTTGTGCGAGCGGGCGGCATTCTGTCCAATGCTCGGCGAAGTGACCACCCACCTCGCAAAAGTTCCCGGAGTCCGCCCCATGTTCACCGGCCTTGTCGAAACGATGGGACGCGTTATCGGCGTGACGGACCAGCCGCCTGGACGGCGAATTGTGATCGCTGCCGGGCCGGTCGCCGAGGAGGTACAGACCGGAGACAGCATCGCCATCAATGGCTGTTGCCTGACCGTCGTCGCGCTCGATGCCGACCGCCTGGAGTTTGAAGCCGGGGAGGAGTCCTTGTCGCGGACCAACCTGGGCGAACTCATCGCCGGCTCGCCGGTCAACCTTGAACGTTCGCTCATCGTCGGCGACCGGCTCGGCGGGCATTACGTCACCGGCCACATCGATGCTGTCGGCCAGTTGCTGGAGCGGCGCGACCAACCGCCTTGGGCAACGTTACGATTCGAACTCCCCGCGCAGCTCGCCTCGCAGGTCGCCGCCAAGGGGAGTGTTGCCGTCGACGGCGTCAGTCTGACCGTGGTCGACGCGGGCGCCGACGCATTTTCCGTCGCCCTGATCCCCCACACGTTGCAGGTCACCACGCTCGGCCAACGCTCATCCGGTGACCACGTGAACCTGGAGACCGACGTGCTGGCCAAATATGTCGAGCGAGCTCTCAAACTCGCCCCCAGATCCTCGTAGGCTCAGAAAGAAATCCGGCACGATCACGCCTCTCGAACCGCTCACCACTCACCACACACCCACTCACTTGTCCCCACCCCGCCAAACCGCCAGTTACCTTTCCAATCGTCTCGCCTCCGCGGGCCTGCAGCCGCTGTCCCACTTCGGCCAGAATTTCCTGATCGATTTGAATCTGGTCGATCTGATCGTGCGGACGGCGAATTTAACGCCCCAGGACGTGGTGTTGGAGATCGGGACGGGGATCGGCTCGTTGACGACCCGGCTGAGTGATCAGGCCGGGGCGGTGTTGAGCGTCGAGATCGATGCGAACCTGCATCGGCTGGCGAGCGAGGAATTGGCGGATCGTGCGAACGTCCGTTTGATCCATGGCGACGCCCTGCGGAACAAGAACCACCTTCACGACGACGTGATGCACCAGGTCCGCGAGTTGATCGGCCAGATCGGCGAACACGCCCGCTTCTTACTTGTCGCCAACCTGCCTTACAACATCGCGACACCGATCGTGAGTAACCTGCTCGGCGGATCGCCCCCTCCCGATGCGATGGTCGTCACGATTCAAAAGGAACTGGCCGACCGGATGGTCGCCGCGCCGAGGACGAAGGACTACGGGGCGCTGGCGGTTTGGGTCCAGTCGTTGTGCCGGGTCGAGATTGTGCGCGTTTTGCCGCCGACGGTTTTTTGGCCGCGGCCCAAGGTCCACTCCGCGATCGTGCGCCTCGACGCGGTTGGGGAGTGGCGCCAGCGGTTTCCGGATTTGGAACATTTTCACCAAACCGTCCGGTCGCTGTTCTTCCACCGACGCAAGTTCCTGCGGAGCGTGGTCATCAGCGCGATGAAGGGGCGTTTGGAGAAAGACACCGTCGATCGCATCCTCGGCCAGCTCGGCCATCCCTCACAGCGGCGCGCCGAAGAACTCTCCGTCCGCGAGATCCAAGTGTTGGCTGAAACGCTTCGTCAAGCGGAAGGGGGAAAGGCCCGGGAGGGGATCTAGGCTCTGTCTGCAAACCCGCTCATTGCCTAAGGAGAGGCTGAAGCGTGATCCTCGGCGCGGGCGGCGAGTCCGGCTTGCAGGGTGCGGACGATTTCATCGACATCGTAGACGCAGCCGCCCCAGGTCCCGCCACCGACCTGCTGCAGCGCTGCCCAAAGCTTAGTATCGTCAGGCATCTCGGCTTCCACGGCCAAGGCCGGATGCGGCTCGCGAGATTCGAGCGCCTCCTCGACCGACAGCCCATCGATCGGCTCGACCAGGTTGACGTGACCTTCAAGTGAGTTACGGTCGACTTCGATTTCAACCATGTCCCCGTCGCGGAGCTTGGCGATCGGGCCGCCGGCGAGCGCCTCGGGGCCGACGTGCCCGATACAGGCACCGGTGCTGACGCCCGAAAATCGGGCATCGGTGACCAGCGCGATGTCCTTGCCGGTGGATAGATATTTCAGTGCCGAGGTGATCTGGTAGGTCTCCTCCATGCCGCACCCGAGCGGGCCGCGGCCGATCAAAACGATCACGTCGCCGGGGCGAACCTCGGTCTCGGACTGGCCTTTGATCGCCGCGATCGCATCCCGTTCGGCGGTGAAGACGCGGGCGGGACCGCGCTTGCGGTAGACGCCATCGGAGTCGATAACCGAGGGGTCGATCGAGGTCGCCTTGATCACCGACCCCTCCGGACAGAGGGTCCCGGCGGGAAAGACAACGGTGCTGGTCAAGCCGCGGCGGCGGGCCTCGGCCGGTGGTAGGATCACTTCGTCCGGGTCGACCCCATCCTGGTCGCGAAGTCGTTCTCGGCAGACGGCCCGGCGGTCGCTCACCGACCATTGATCGAGCAGTTCATCCCAGCTCAGCCCGGTCACCGTCCGCGCTTGGGAGCGCAGCAATCCAAGTTCCCGAAGATGCCACGCCACCTCGGGGACACCGCCGGCAAGGAACAGCCGCACCGTCGGGTGGCCCACCGGTCCATTGGGCAAACAATCGACGAACCGCGGCACCAAGGCGTTGACCCGGCGGAAGTCCGCCGCGTCGGGACGTCGCAGCCCGGCCGCCGCTGCGACCGCGGGAATGTGCAACAACAGATTCGTGCTGCCGCCCACGGCCGCGTGAATCAGCATCGCATTGAAGAGCGAGTCGTCGGTGAGCAGATCGCCGAGTACCTCGCCCCGCTCGACCATCCCTTGCGAGGCGTCGGCGGAATGGCGTGCCAGCTGCGTCCAGATTGGTTGGCCGCTGGGGGCCAATGCGGCGTGGGGAACGGTCATCCCGAGCGCCTCGGCCACCACCTGACTGGTCGCTGCGGTTCCCAAGAACTGGCAGCCACCGCCAGGGGTCCCGCAGGCCCGGCACCCTTCCAGGGAGGCGTCCTGAAGCGTCATTTCCCCGCGGGTGTAGCGTGCCCCGATCGTTTGGACCTTGCCCGCATCCTCGCCGACGGTGGGGGGCAACGTCACGCCGCCGGGGACAAGGACGTTGGCCAACTGTGAGGTTCCGGCCAACGCCATCATCATCGCTGGCAGTCCCTTGTCGCACGTCGCGATCCCGATCACCCCCTTGCGCCGCGGCAGGGATCGGATCAGCCGCCGCATCACGATCGCAGCGTCGTTGCGGTAGGGCAGCGAGTCGAACATCCCCCGCGTCCCCTGGGTTCGCCCGTCGCAGGGATCGCTGACGAACGCCGCGAAGGGAACCCTGTCGTGCTCATTGAGTTGCTCCGCGGCGGCTTGCACCAACAACCCCAGCTCCCAATGTCCCGTGTGATAACCGAGTGCCAGCGGCGTGCCGTCTGGGTTTCTCACCCCCCCCTGCGTACTCAGGATCAAATATTGGTCTCCCAGTACCCGTCGGGGGTCAAATCCCATCCCGACGCTTTGGGTCAGCCCGAACAGGTCGCCGCTATTCCAGCTCGTTAGGATCTCATCGGACAACGGAAGCTTCCCCGCTGGCCCCGGCGCCGAGGTTTTCAGTTCGTCGGGTTGGGGTAGAGCGGCAAAGTAGTCGGGAGCGGTCATCGCAATACTGAAAGCGTGGGGGAGTTCAAGCCGTCAAGTCACCGTACCCCTTCGGAAAGCTGGCGGGAAGGGAAGATCCCCGCGGTTTTCGAGCCGACCGGCTCGCACCACCGGCGCGCATTGCGGACAAAACCGGCCGCGCGAACCCCCTGGAACTAGAAGGAACCGGGAAAGAACCAGATCGAATTTGAATCCTTTGGAAAGCCGGAGATCTATGGAAAACGGGTTGCTACATCGGCACAATTAGCCGCGCAGGAATCGACGACACACCCCACAGAATAACATCTTGCCCCTGCCCACCCATTTAAAAGAATCGACATGAAAAACGTTCGGGTCGTACTCACCATCGAGCACCGCTTACAAGCACAGCTGGTGAAACAGGCATTGGCCTCTTATGGAGGTTACGAAGTGGTTGGTGAGTCCACCGACACGGTCCAAGTGATGGCATTGATCTCCCAGAAAGAACCCGACGCCTGGATCCATTCCTGGGCAGAGGGCCCCGAGTTACAGGCAACGCTGTCTCATCTGTATGCGTTGCATCCCGAGCTCACGGTGGTGCGAATCAGCCCAGACGAGTCAGCCGGTTATGTCCAAGTACAAATTCGTTCGTTGGCCAAGCTAGCGAACCTTCTGAACTCCGCAATCAGCGACCGCAATTTCGAGCCCGTGAGCTGACGGTCGCCTCTTGAAAACCAGCGCGGCATCCTTCTTTGTTTTCTTGTTCCCTATTCTTTCTGTACCCACAGAGGACGGCTAACGATGCGATCACTCGACCCTCATAGCCAAGGCATTTTTGGGCAACGTTCCGATACCTCTGGCAGTGTCGTGCCGCTTCGGAACGTGCAGTGGTTCTCCGCTGACGCCAAGGCACGGTTTTTGGGTTGGCCCACCGGGAAGGTGAGTCACGTTGGACCGTCTGGAGGTGTCGACGAAGCTTCTGATTCGAACGCCCCAGAGATGAAAGTCGCCGAGACTCCCGAGGAGCGAGCTTCGGCGTTTCGCTTAGTCCATGATGTGTACAGCGAAGCGGGGCTGATTCCGTCGGCCCCAACAGGCATGCGGGTCATGCAACATCACTTGGCCGACGGCACCGAGGTGCTGATCGCCAAACGGCAGGGACAAGTCCGTTTCACCGTATCCCTGGTCCGCGACGCCGAGTTCGGACTCCCGCTGGACTCGCTATTCGCCGACGAGGTGGATCAAATGCGCGCCGACGGCATTCGCTTGGCAGAGGTTTCCTGTTTGGCGTGTGATGGCGAGTCGTCCAACAAACAACAACGATTCGAAATGCTCGTGAAGATGATCAGTTTGACACTCCAGACCGCACGCCGCCGCGGTGTCGAGCGACTGTTGCTGGCGGTTCACCCCCGGCACGCGAAAGTTTATCAGCGGCTATTTGGCTGCGTCCCCTGTTCCGATGTCAAACAGTACGCCGCGGTCCAAGGCAACCCAGCGGTGCTCTGCATGCATGACTTCAAGCATCTCGATCGCACCGGCTACCCGCTCTATCATCAGATCTACCACCCGCGCTATGCCCCCTGGCAAATGGACGGTTCGCGGATGACCGATGCGGAAAAACGCTCCATCGAGCAGGCGTTGTCAGCAACCACGGAAGCTTTCGTTCCCATGGCCGCGTGATCCTAGGGTGCCGAAGCGACCCGGCTCGACGATCTTCTCTCGCCATCGATGTCGGCCAAGCCGCAGGCGGACAAATGGCTGTTCGCCCGCTCGATCTCCGCCTGACTCATCCGCGGTGCGATGCGTTCCCAGTGCTCGCGGTCATTGATCAGCCGCATCGCCAGCGAGGCCGGTGTGTCCTCGTGGCTGCGGCGGAGCCGCTGGCGAATCTGGGTCAAGCGAGCCGACTGCTCGGGACCGAGCCGGTCAGGGTCGATGGCAGCGACGATCGGCAAGATCGGGGTTCCCCACCCCAACAACCGCCGCTCCGCCGCCACTCGCTGCCCGCGATGCGGGGCCTTCAACGCGTCAACTGCGTCCAGCACCGCCGAACGATCGGGCATCTCCGCCGTCTCCAATCGCTCCATCAAGGCAGCACGGGTCTCCTCACTGATCACTCGCAACGAACGTCCCCGCAGCAAGCAGGTCAGAATCGCGTCGTGGTGCCGATCGAATTGCTCTGGGGACTGCTCGCGGATATGCAGCAACGTTTCCCCCGTATAGGACTCGTCGGTACCCGCCCCGCTGAGCGTCCAGCGAATCGCGCCAATCTCAGGCTGCTCCAACACGCTGCGATGGCCTGAGGGAGGCAACCGCGATTCGATCCTCAGCTCAGTCGCGTCGCCAACGCTGACGGTCAACTGTTGCTCGGGCGTGTGGCAGACATAGTGCAGCGACGGGATTCCCCGCTCCGCGGTCACACGGACGCTCTCGTACTCCTCATCGGTTTCGCGACGTTTCGATCCCTTGCGATGGCAGGGCGGGTCGAGCGAAATCCGTCCGCCAATCATCTGGAAGCGGACGATGCCTGCGGGAGAAAAATAGCGGTCGGCCAGGGGAGAGAGGGAGGTTATCGAGGGAGATTCCCCGTCGGGCGGCCGTTGGGCAAACGACGCCACGTTCGTGCTGGACAGACCGACAAGCACGACTATCAATCCACGCCACGTCATCCCTGAACCCTCCTTCCCGAATCATTCGGTCGAAGTCTTTGCTGCGAATATCGTCGAAAGAGAGGCTTCAGATGAAGAGGAGAATCAGGCCAACCCGAGCGTTTCTGCAAACTTTTCCCGGCGATAAGTCAGCCGAACGTCCTCGCCAAAGCGGTCGACCTGCCGGATGGAGTAGCGGCTCGCATCATCCAATCGCCCAATGCCGGCCCCGGCAACCGGTCCCTTGGCGCATTCCCCACCGAACACAAGTGGACCAATGTGAACCTGGCACTCGTCGACCTGGCCTGCAGCGAAAAAGCTGGCCAAGAGCTCACTTCCCCCTTCCAGCATCCAATTGGTGGCCAGGCGCCCCGGAAGCGATTGCCCCTTCGCATCCGGAGAAAGCCCCCGCGAAGCTTCCTGGACCGCGAAACCAACGTCGCTTGCGGACCGCCGCAGCACCGCGGTGACCATCGCGGCAGGGTGGTCGGACTCGGTGCGCAAAATGGTGACCCCGACCCGTTGCAGCGACCGCAAGGGTTCGTCTGCAACCGTCGGCGCCGCGACGACGACCAGGGGAGCGGAGTCGACCGACTGCACGAGCCGGGAATCGATCGCGGGGGTGCGGTGGCGGCAGAAGACAACCCGCGCGGCGATGCGCCGGATCGATGGCGCTTCGCCCGCGATGCCGCGGCCCCGGGCGGTCAGCAGCGGATCATCTGCCTCCACGGTCCCCATTCCCACGGCAATCGCGTCGACTCGGGATCGCAGCTGATGGACCTCGCGGCGCGACGCCTCCCCCGTGATCCACTGGCTTTCTCCCGCCACGGTTGCGATCCGGCCATCGAGCGTCATCGCCCACTTGGCGATCACCCACGGACAGCCGGTTCGGACGCGCTTCAAGTAAGGAGCATTCAACTCGATCGCCTCATCGCGGCAGATCCCCACCGCGGTTTCAATGCCCGCGGCGCGAAGCTCCGCCAGGCCCGCCCCGGCGACCTGCGGAAAGGGGTCTTCCATGGCGGCGACGACGCGGGAAACGCCAACGCTTATGAGCCCGGCGGTGCAAGGTGGAGTCTTCCCATGGTGAGAGCACGGCTCGAGCGTCACGAAGGCGGTCGCCCCCTGCGGATCATCGCACACCCGCAGGGCTTCGATCTCCGCATGCGGCCCGCCGAACCGCCGATGGTAACCTTGACCGATCAGCTGACCGTCACGCACCAGGACACAGCCGACCATCGGATTCGGCTCCACCCACCCTTCGCCCCGTCGGGCGAGCCCGAGTGCCAACCGCATCCACGACGCGTCGTCGGCCCCTTGCGGCTTGTCGGCTGGTTTCCACCCCACCGGCGTCAAATCTTCTGGCACCGGTCTCAATCCATTCCGGGGACCCACAGCTTGCTGCCGCCACCTTGCTCGGGGGCGCCGCCGGGGGGGGGCGGCGCCGGGCTCTCTGGAGTCCACAACCCCGACTCGCCCGACTCAGCGGAACCGGTCGCCGCCGGGGCCGCTGCCGGGCCCTGGGGCCGCGGAGCGCCGCTCGGCGAGCCGTCGGGCCGGATGATCCCGTAATGGACCAGCATCTGCTGAAGCTGCATGATGACCTCGGGATCGTTGCCATACCGCCCGCTGACCGCTTCGATCGCCGCCTGGAAGCCGGCGGCGTCACCACTTTGCAGTCGCAGGTCGACCTCGGTCAGCAAAAGATCGGCCATCGGAAGCTGATTCTGGTCGGCGAATGACTTCGCCGTTTCCAAATACTGCAGCGACTGGGAGACCTGCGGCGCTGTTTTGATCAGCACCCAATGAGCGAACATGCGGCCCGATTTTTCCTCCTCGGCCTGTTCGAACCCAACCTCCAGCAGCGACTTGGCAAGCCGCCGCGCGGCAGGCGTTGCCGAAATCTGGCTCGCCCGTTGAAGCAGGTAGATCAGCGACTCCGCTCCCAGCCCTTCGGGGTCGAGGCGGTTGAGGTCCTCGTTGGCAACGGTCTCGATTTGATCATCGGTCAGTTTGATCGTTGGCGGGGGCTCAAGCTTCGCCAACCTGGATACCTCCGCCAGGATCTCCTCTCCTTTGGAGACGATCGCGTCGTAATGTTCGATGATCCGCAATGTGACGGTTCGCTCGAACCGTTTCGCCTCATCGTCCGCCGACTCGATGAGTGACTTCCCGCCGAGCAGGGGTAAGGGGAGCGAGGCGATGGTCGACGGCATCCGCCTGGCGGTGACTTCCCCCTGCAATTTCTCGGCATCGAGACGGTTCCCCTGGAACCGAATCATCGCCACCGGTGGGTCGCACGCTGCGATCAAGGGGAGCGGCATCGCCGGCTCATCGCTCTCGTTGAATGTGACATCCGGAAGCGCTGCGGCCAAACATCGGCGGACTTCGTCCAAGTTGCGCCGCCGAACGTCGTGTACCTCAACCCGCGCCTCCCGGTCGGTCTGTTTGCCGAACAAGATCAGCATCGCGATCACTTCGGGAACCTGATCGGCTGGCGGTAACGTCTCGGTCGGCGGTGGATCACGGTCGATCAGCTGAAAACCGGCTCGCGGCGGCACGTCGTTCTCGTTGACCCGAATGCCCTGCAGCATTTCGCGGGGAATGGCGACAAATCGACTGTCAGCGGTCAACGCGACTTCCACCTGCTCGAGATCGTCGACGTCCGCGGTCAGATCGACCGTCTCGATCGCGATCTCCGGCGTCCGCGGCTGGACCAACGCCGCCATTGCCCGAAACCGGTATCGCTGTTCCAAATCGAGCGACTCACATGCCGACAATTTCCGCAGCATTTCGCTCTGCGTTTCGGCATGTCCCCGCCAGATCGCACAAGAGAGCAACCCGGAGAGCACCGCTGGCTCGCCCCCGGCAACCCGCTGCAATGACTCGAATTTGGACTGGGCCAGGATCACTTTGTTGTTGCGAAGCAACCCGTTCGCCTCGTCGTAGCGTTCCCCCCATTCGACATCCGCGGGGCGCTCGATCAATGCGGGGATCGACTTGAGCAGTTGGTTGATGTTGGGGGAGCCGTTGAGTTGCTGCAGCAACTGCATCGAACTCTTCCCGCCGTCGTAGCCCGAGGTCATCATCGCCAGTGTGGCGTAAACGCGGGCGGTCAGGTACATGCCGACCTGGGCGAGGGAGACCGCCAATACCGACGCCACGTCCAACACGAATGCGTCGATCTCGCGACCGCTCTCGGTCAAGGCTTCCAAGAGCGAGGCGACCGCCGCTTCGATGTCTCCGCGAAACAGATTGGCAGCTGCCCGCTGGGTCAACGCCAGCGGATTGCTGGGCTGAAGCCGGATGAAGCGGTCCGCGTTCTCCGTCAGCGACTCGTACTCCTGAAGGTCGAGCAATAGTCGGCCGCGGATCGCGAGCGCCCAAGCCGCGTCGGGGTGCTCCTTCAATATGGTCGACAGGCGATCGAGGGCCGGGACGACCTGCTTCCCCTCGACCATCTTCATCACGCGATCCAATTCGCCGACCGACTCTCTGCACTTGCAGAACTTGATCTTCTTGCCATTGCCGCAGGGGCAAATTGCGTACATGTCGACAGTCATCAGGACCTTGCCGGTGCATATGGGAGGGAGCATCGCCGGTCGGGAATTCCCCGACACGCCAGATCGCGAAGGTGCAACCCGATCGTTGAATCTAACACGTCCCTTGTCGTATCCCCAACCCCAAGCGTCCATTCGGGTCAGCGTCTCCTCGGGTCAGCGTCCATTTGGGCCAGCGTCCATTTGGGCCAGCGTCCATTTGGGCCAGCGTCCATTTGGGCCCGGCCTCCGCCAGCGGCGCTGCCGGTCAGCCCTCCCGGTCGGTTGGTACCGCCACGGCCGGGGCCTTCATTGCGTGCTGGCGGAGCCAGTACCATGCCGCGACGGCCAGGCCGGCTTCGACGCACAGAAACAACAGCCGGGCCGCGATCGCGGCCAATAAGGCATGCCCGGTGCCAACAGCCGGGGCGAGGATCGTTGTCAGGACCAGTTCACGGGCCCCCACCCCGCCCGGCAACAACGAGGCGAACCCGGCGACCACGGCGAGGGAGATCGACGCCAGCCCGATCGCATACAGAGTCCCGGTCGGCGGCAGTTCCCGCGAGGTCGGGATTGCCGCAAGCAACAGGGAAAACGAAGCGCCGATCAGAATCCACGAGAGGAGCGACCAGCACCATCCGGCGAAAAAGAGGGCCCAGGCTTGTGCCTGGGCAGACCGCCCCCCCTCGCGAAACATCGTCCCCCAACCGGTCACCCGCTCGGTGACGATCCGCAGCACCGGTGGCAAGGTCGGCAGGCTCGCGGCGACGGCGCCGACGGCAGCAAAAGCGACCAGCCAGCCGGGGACCGGAAGCCAACCGATGACGAGTCCCGAAACGGTCGCACCAACGGCCATCATCAGCAATGTTTCCATGAACACGCTGACCGTCGCCGGGATCGGCTTGACGCCATCGCGCCCCAGCGCCCCGACCCGGAGCACCACGACCAGCGCCTTGCCCGGGGCGTACTTCCCTGCATGGCCGAACAATTGCGCCGCGATCGCCACGCCACGGCTGGTCGACTCCCCGAGCGATGCCAGGGCTTGGCGGAGCAGCATCGCCGGGGGCACCAAACCGATGCCGTATACCAGACCTGCCGCCACGATCCGATCCCAGCGGAGATTGCTCACCGTCGGCAGGCTGGCCAATAACCGCTCCCGCTGCCGGATCGCCGCCCGCCGCTGCTCCTCCTCGGTCGCGTTGGCGATCTCCCGCTCGAGCGTCTCGATCGACGCCTGCAACTTGGACGTCTCGCCCCGCCACTGCTCGACCCCGTTGCGAACGGCCAACGCGAGCCCGAGGATAACGACGATCGAAACGGCCAACTTGACCAGCCTGATCACCCGTTGACGATTCACCAGCCGACGCGTGACCGAACTGCCCTCGCCCTCGCGGATCGTGTCGGTCGTCATCTTGGTCCTCGGCGTCTTGGCGGTCGGGGCGCTGTTCTTTCGCGTGATGGCTGGTTCCTACGTACCGCTCTGTTCCTCTCCACGCTGCGGGTTTTGCTGATCGCCGCGACACAGTTTAGCAATGAGCGGGAACAAAGGTGTCCGGGGATCGGGTTCCCCGGGGGGGAGCCCGGCGACGATCAGGCGTGCTGATCCGTCAGGGTTGACTGGTTATAATTCGAACCACGATTCGTGACCGCAAGGAATGCCATGCTTTTGACTCCCTGTCCGCGCTGCCATGAAGCGTTCCGCCTCCCTGCCGGAACGCTCCCTCCCGACGCTCAAGCCCGGTGCCCGTGGTGTCGCGAGCAGTTTCCCGTGTCCGAAGTCTTGGAGCGGCTTCCACCGGAACTCGAAATCGTCACCCCCGGCGGCGATCTCGGCTTGGAGGTTGTCGAACCAGGTTCAGACGAGTCCACCCCTGCCATGCCGTCGATTGTGCTCGACCAGGACCATGCCCCAAACACTGCCGGGTCCGACCACCCCTTCGGCGACCGTTCGACGCCAGGCTCCGGCGATCCCTCGCCGCCCCCGATGCGGGTCCAATCCAACCCGGAAATCGAACTGCGACACAAAGCACGCCGTCCCTCGGCCCTGCGGACCATGGTCGGAATCGCGCTCGGTCCGCTGATCGCACTCCCCTTGGCCGGGGTCATCCTGATCGCGCTCGACCGCGCCCCGAACCTCGGATTCTATCCCTTCGACGGAACCTATAACCAAAACGCTGCCCCCAGCGATAATCGTTCCCAACGGCTCCCCGGCAACAATCGACCGGCGCCCCAGGGCCGGTCGTTGGCGGACGATTTACAGGCCGAAACCCAGTCCAACGACAACTCGCCGCCCTCCAATGCGATCGCCCAATCCGCCCTGAAGGAGATCACGGACGACCCCCAGCTCCAAACCGATCCCCCGGAGACGCCCTCTGCCGCCGCGGCGCCGCCCAGCGATTCATCCCCCAACGATTCGTCCCCCAGCGAGCCGCTTTCCCAAGACCATGACGCCCCGGTCGTGATGTCGGATCCGCCGACACCCCCCGGGGATGACCCACCGGTCGAAGAGGACCAGCCGGTCGAACTCGAACTCGAGGTCGAGATCGAGTTCGAGGATGACGGCGACGTCCCGGTTTGGATGCCGCCAGCAGCGACGCCCCATGCGTTCGCCACCGACGCGGCAAAGCCGGAACCAGAAACAGAGCCAGAGCGAGAAACAGAGCCAGAGCGAGAAACAGAGCCAGAGCGAGAAACAGAGCCAGAGTCAGAGCCGGAACCGGAATCAGCGACAGAGTCAGAAACCGAAACAGAGCCGGAACCGGAACCGGAGTCAGAAACAGCACCTGCGCCAGATTCTGAGCCTGACGCCGATACGGATCGAGAGCCAGAACCAGCACCGATCACGCCCGAGCCACCAGCGGCCGCGGCCGACCCGTCGCCCCCGGCGTCCGAGTCGTTGGTCTCACCCGGTTCCGGGGCGGAACTTGCCGCCGCACGGGATCAGGCATTGGGACGGCTGGAGGCCTTAAGCCGAATCGATTCCTCCGATACCAAGGCCCGCAACCGGGCAATGGCGTTGGCCTACCAAGCGGTTGCCCAGGTTGCTTCCCTGGCCGCCAGCGGGGATCGAAGTGACGTCGATGCGGTGGTTGCTCAGATGCGACGCGCTGACTTGCTGGAAACGTTCGGGGCGGTCGCCCCCGATTGGTTCCGCGTCCCGGATGAGCGGCGGGGCAGCGACGGTATCCTGTTGGTCGGTGAAATCATGATGGCCGAGGGTCAGACCCACGTTCGACTCAACGACCAGCAAACGGTGCCGCTGGATACCGATAACAATGGGCTGTCGGCCGACGGAACGCGCCACCTGATCCTGGGACGCATCGTCGGCGAAGACGACACGCCCGCCGTCCAACCGCTGGTGGCGGAACCGCTGTGAGCCGGTCATCATCGAACCACCCAACCTCTGGCGAGACACCACCACAGCGGCACGCGTCCGCCATGCGTGAGACTCGATTTCTCGGTTGGGACGGGCCGCTGTTGCCCGCTGCCGTGGCCGTGCTCCGCGAACGCTTCACCAGCAACGGACGTTGGGACCTATCCGGCGTCACCTGTGTTCTGCCGGCGACCCACGGCGTTCGCCGTTTGAAAGAACTTCTCGGGGACGCGGCGCGGGAGGCGGAGGTGCAGCTGACGCCGCCGGATGTGATCACGGTCGGCCAGTTGCCCGATCGTCTCTACGAGGCACCCTGCCGGATCGCCCGTGATCTGGAACAGACGCTGGGTTGGGCCCGCGCCCTTCGCGGGGCCGATCCGCAGTCACTCGGTACCGTATTGCCGCAAGTGCCGCAGCGGGAACCAATGGAACCGTGGCTCGAAGTGGCTGCCACCATCCGCCGGATGAAGACCGACTTGGCCGCCAATCGCCTTCGCTTTCGCGAGGTCGCTCAGGGCTGCGATTCTGAACTCGATCGGCGGCGTTGGGATTGCCTCGCCAACTTGCACGAGCTTTACCTTGCGGAACTTGCTCAGGCCCGATTGTCCGACCCGGACGAGGAGCGACGGCAGGCGGCCGAATCGGGGCACTGTCGCATCGCCGGTTCGGTCGTGCTGATCGGCACCTCCGACCTGAGCCCAATGCTGACGGAGATGTTGCAGGAGCTTGATGGCCACGTGATCGCCCTGGTCGCTGCGCCGAAATCGGAATCGCACCGCTTCGACGAGTTCGGCGTCGTCCGGCCGGACAGGTGGCGCGACGTGGTGTTGCCGTTGCAGGACCGGCATCTGATCGCCGCGGCGGATGTATCGGACCAGGCGACCGCGGTGACGGAATCTTTGGCAACATTCGCCGACCATTTTTCCCCCGACCAGATCACCATCGGCGTCACCGACGAATCGCAGGTGGGGCCGGTGGAGGTTGAACTTCGGGGCTCCGGTGTCTCGACCTATCGCCACCTTGGCTGGACCGTCGCCCAAACCTCCGTCGGCCGGCTGCTCGCGTTGCTCGCGGGGTACCTGCAGCGACGAACATGGGACTCGCTCGCGGCCCTGGTGCGGCATGCCGACGTACGAGACCGAATCGACACGGAACTGATGGCACCGATCGCCGAGCGGGGCGAGGTTGTCGCTGGTTCACGCGATTGGTTGACCGACCTCGACGGGCTGCTCGCCAATCATTTCCCGATTCGTGTCGACGCAGCCTTGCCACCGGTCGCGCACCGAAATTATCCGCTTGCCGTTCACGTTGCCGCTTGGGTCGATCACTGGCTGGGGCCGTTGGCCACGCAGACAGAGCAGCCGATCGCCGCATGGAGCGCCGATCTCGATCGCTGGCTGAACCAAACTTACCCCAATTCAATTGCGTCAACCGAGTCAGCAGCGTCACCGGCGCCGACGGAATCCACTGCGACCTCGAGCGGGGTATTTGCGCCGTTGTCGCGCACGGTCGAAGCGGTCTCAGTGGTCCACCGCCTGCTCCGGCGCTGGTCGACGCTGAACGACCAATTGGACGTTCCCACGCGGGGTCCCTCGGCCGTGGAACTGATCACCGGACGTTTGGCCGAGATTCGGATTTTGGAAGGGGCGTCTCCGGGACAGGTCAAAATTTTGGGCTGGCTCGACCTGGCCCTCGACGACACAGCGGCGGTGGTGGTCAACGGGCTGAACCACCCATTTGTTCCCGAGGCGGTGGTCGGCAATGCGTTCCTCCCGTCGGTGGTGCGAACTCGATTGATGGTGGCGGAGAACGATCGCCGGTACGCCCGAGACCTGTACGCCATGTGGCTGATGCTTTCGACCCGAGAGGAGATTCGGTTCATCGTCGGCAGGTCCGCTGCCGACGGCTCGCCGACACCGCCAAGCCGACTGCTCGCCGCTGCGGCGCCGGAGGATGTTGCTCGCCGGATTCGGCGGTTGCTCGCTCAACCCCGACCAGAGACCACCGTGACCCATCATTGGGACGCTGGCCCCAAGGTGACCGATATCACGATCCCTTCGATCGAACATCCGGTCATGCCCCCGGCGCTCAGTGTGACCGCGTTTCGCGATTACCTCATATGCCCCTACCGTTTTTACTTACGACACGTCCTCAAGATCCGACCCCTCGACGATCTCGCCTCGGAGTTGGCGGCGAACCAGTTCGGCGATCTGGTGCACGCCGCGGTCGAACGATTCGGTGAGTCGGACGACCGGGACGAAACGAGCGCGGCGAAGATCGAACAGCGACTCGTCGAACACCTGCACCACTACGCGCGCGAACATTATGGCGAGGAGACGTCGGTCGCCGTCCGGCTGCAGGTCGCGCAGGCTGAAAAACGGCTGCAGCTGGTCGCAATCGAGCAGGCCCGCCGCATCGCCGCCGGATGGACGATTCACGCCGCCGAAGCGCAGGTGGATGAAAAACGCGTCGACGACCAGGGCCAACCCAAGACACCGGCGGGCATCGTCGTCGACGGCCAGTTCATGGGGCTGCGCGGACGGTTCGACCGGATCGACCACCACCCCGATACCGGCCGCTGGGCCATCCTCGATTACAAAACCCACGGCCACCGGCCGGAAAAGAAACACCTGCAAACCACCCCCGACGGACAACAGTGGATCGATCTGCAGTTGCCGCTGTACCGGATGATGATCCCGTTCCTGGGAATCGATGCCGATCCCGCCGAGGTGGAATTGGGGTATTTCAACGTCAGCGAGAAAGCGAGCGAAACGCGGATCAATATCGCCGAGTTCACCGCCGAGCAGATCGAGGACGCAAACGATCGGATCCGCGATTGCATCCGGGGCATTTGTGCCGGGCAGTTCGCGCCGACTCAGGAGCGAGTGCCGTTTGATGACTACGCGATGATTCTGCAGACCGGCGTCTCCCAGCGATTGCTCGACGCCCAGGAGGGAGAGATGGCGATGGAGGAACCGACGTGAGCGAGACCAGCCGGCATGCGCTCCGCCCAACGGTCGTCCGCGCCTCGGCCGGGACGGGCAAGACGTTCCAGCTTACGGCGCGGCTGCTGAGAATCCTGCTTCAAGGTTCCGAACCCGATTCGATCCTGGCGACGACCTTCACTCGCAAAGCAGCCGGGGAGATTCTCGATCGACTTCTGCTCGCCTTGGCCAGCGCTGCCGACCCGTCCAACCCGGCGGCGCTGGAGGCGATCCGGCACCAGGTCGGCATCCCGGAGCTCAAACGTGAGGTCTGCGTCAGCTTGCTCCGCCGACTCGTCGACCAGGTTCACCGTTTGCGGATCGGCACCCTCGACAGCCTCTTCTCACAACTCGCCCGCTCGTTGCCGTTTGAACTTCGACTGCCGCCCGCCTGGCGGCTGACCGACGAGATCGAAGAGTCGTGGCTGACCGAGCGGGCGGTTGACGCGTTGATCCGGGGGCTGCGACCGACGGAGATGACCTCGCTGCTGGCGATGCTGGGCAAGGGAGAGGTGCGCCGATCGGTGGCGCGCGATCTGATCGCGATGGTGCAGAGTACGTACGCCCAGCAACGCCAATGTACCGCCGATGTCTGGGACCGACTCCCCGTTCCCCAACAGCCAGCCGCGCCCGACCTGACGCGCGCCGCCGGCCATTTTCGCCAGGCGGAGCTGCCGCAGAAGTCGCTGGTCAAGAAGCTCAACGACATCGCGGATCTGCTCGAACAGCGGCAGCTCGAATCGCTGCCGACCGACACGTTAGTCGCCAACGTCGCCAAGGCACGGCGCGGCGGTGCGGAGGTCAAATACGGGCGGTCGAAGTTCCCCGCCTCGCTCAACGATGATTTTGATCTGCTCTATGAAGTCGCACGCCACGAGGCGCTGTCGCTGCTGCGGGCGCAAAACCTCGCCACCGGAACGCTGCTGCAGGCCTACCACGAGCACGTAACACGGCTCAAGGAGTCACTCCGCACCCTCGGCTTTGACGACATCGCTGCCCGCTTGGCCGAACATGTCTCGTCGCTCGATCCAAGCCTGCTCAGTGATCGGACCGGCGGGGCGATCGATCATGTGCTGCTCGACGAGTTTCAAGACACCTCGCCGATCCAGTGGCAGGTCCTGCGGCCGCTGGCATCCCGCGCCGCGACGCCAGCCGAAGACGACCAGCGTGCCGACCGCTCGTTCTTCTGCGTCGGCGATACCAAACAAGCGATCTACGGTTGGCGCGGCGGGGTCGCGGAAATCTTTGACGCCGTGGCCGAAGAGATCGAGGGCGTCGAGACGCAGGAACAAAACACCAGCTACCGAAGCAGCCCGGCGGTCATCGCGCTGGTCAACGATGTCTTCAGCAACCTGTCGCGGCACCCGATGGCCGCGGCTGGCAGCGGCGATGCGGACGACAAAACCAGCCATGAGGCGGATGCCATTGGACGGTTCTCCCAGCGGTTTCCCCAGCACCACGCCCATCACGAGGACTTGCTCGGCTACGTCCATTTCGAAACCTCGCGCTTGGACGACCGCGGACGCGAAGAGCAATCAGCCGTTTTATTCCAAGACGCCGCCAACCGGATCGCCACCCTGCATCAAGCCGCGCCCGATCGGTCGATTGGCGTCCTGACCCGCACCAATCGCTGTGTTGCACGGATGATCTTTCTGCTCGACTCCCTGGGGCTGCCGGTCAGCCAGGAAGGAGGCAATCCGCTGACCGACTCGGCAGCGGTCGAGGTCGTCCTCTCCGCCCTGATGCTGTCGGAACACCCCGGCGACCGAAGGTGGAAGTACCACGTCGCGAACACGCCGCTGGCGACGATACTCGACCTGAACGAGAACGATCCGCCGCAGCGGGCCGCGGCACAGGTCCGCCGGTTGATCGACCAGCGCGGGCTGACCGAAGCGATCGAGCAACTGGCCTCTTGCTTGGCCAAGGTCTGCGACCGGCGCGATACGACCCGGCTCCGCCAGCTCGTTCGGTTGGCGATGCAATACGAACCGAACGCGACACCGCGGGTCCGTGACTTCGTTCGACTCGTCCGGGAAAAACGCGTGGAACGCCCCCAGGTAGCAGCGATCCGCGTGATGACAGTGCACCAGGCCAAGGGACTCGAATTCGACGCAGTGGTGCTGCCGGAACTCGACGCCCCCCTGGTCCGCACCAGTGGACGCAGTGTTCCCGATGTCCGCAAGCTGGGGGAACCGCCGATCGCGATGTCCCGTTATCTGACCAGCAAGGCGTGGCACTTCCTCCCCCCGGCCTGGCAACGCGCCTTCGGGACCCAGGCGTCCTCCGCTGTGACCGAATCGCTCTGCCTGCTGTACGTAGCAATCACCCGAGCACGCCACGGGCTCTATCTGATCATCCCGCCCGCCGGAAAGTCAGAGTTCGCCACCCGCACCGCGGCATCCCTGATCTTTCACTCCCTGCAGATAGCCGCGGACCCGACGCGCGGCGAAACGGTGCTCTATCAATCGGGTGACCCGGAATGGTTCCGCATCGACTGCGATACCGGGGACTGACCACATAACATCCGTTCCGGTCGGGATGGAGGAATGTTCGTGCCATTGACCCTAACGCGCCGCCCGGCGGATTGCGTTCCCGAGATCCCCCAACGCTCGCTCAATCTCCCGTGCCCGCTCGCGAACCAGGCGCAGCCGGACGTCACGCTCGGGGAACAGATTGGAAAGTGCGATCGCCGAGGCAAGCGAGCGTTTGGCTTCCGGCGGAAGGCGATAACTGATCGTGCGGCTCGCTGCCAACGTCAGTCGTGCTGCGGCGGTCAAATCGGTGAGCCGCTGACGCATCGACGGGTCCGGATTCGCCAGTGATCCCGCCGCATCACGATTGGCTTGCTGGCAGTAATACAGCGCCAACACCCGCTGCGCTTCTCCGATCGCCCTTCGCGCCGCTGGGGGTTCAATCGGTTGCAGACGTTCGGCCCGTTCGACCAGCCGCTCAAGGTCGGCCGCGGCCGCCTCCAGCGCCGCTTCAAGCCGGCCCGCGGAACCTTCCGCAGCCGACTGCAGGTGCTCGGCAAGCATCTCGAGTTCCGCCAACGCACGCTCCGCCTCGATCGCCTGTTCTTGGTCCAACAGCGACAAAAACGCCAATACCCACGTGTCGTCAACGTCCTCACCCTCGAGTTCCTCCTCCAGCCCCGGCTCGCGGTCCAGCTCTGGGGTTTCAATGTCAAACGCCTCCTCGGGGAGCGACGCACCGAACTCGTCGAGCATCATCAGCAAGTCGTAAAACTCTTGCTCCGCCTGCAGTTCCGCCTCCGATTGCGCCGAAGCCGGCGCGGCGAGTCCCCAAAGGGCAAACAGGAGTAAACAACGAGTACAAACACGAGCACAGAAACGAGCAGAAAATCGCATGGTTCGAACCCCCGATGCAAACAAAACCCGGAGCCTCCATCGGCTCCAGCATCATACCGCGGCCAATCACAGAAAGCACAACAATTCCGCCCCCCAACACCCCGAGCGAAGCCCCGTAGCCGAAGTCGCGGCGAAGCGGACTTTCCAACCGAACCTAGCCCTGATCAAACTCGAACACGCTCTGGTACGCCCCGCACGACTCGAAGTGGTCGAGCAGTTGCGCGTAAAAAGGGTTTCCTCCCAAGGTGGCGCTGTCGCCGACGACGATCAGTTTGCGACGGGCGCGGGTCAAGGCGACGTTGGACCGCCGCGTGTCGGCAAGAAACCCGATCTCGCCGGTGGGGTTACTCCGCACCATGGTCAGTAGCACGACTTCCTTCTCACGGCCCTGAAAGCCGTCGACCGTATCGATCTCTAGATCACGCAGATCGATCTCGGATCGCAAACGGCGGACCTGCGCCGCATAGGGAGCGATGATCGCGATCTGCTCTGGGGCGACGCCCGAATCGAGCAACTCATCGACCAACTGCCCGATCAGTCGAGCCTCCTGGACGTTTAACTTGCTCATCCCGTCCGGTTCGAGTTCCTCCTCATACCCCGCGCCGGCCGTATCGATCAACAGCAACGGGAAATCGGTCAGCGGTGTCTGATCCACGTTCGGAAGATCACACAGTCGATGCGACGCGACCGACGCATCGGCGATGAGAGAGCCGTCATAGAAGGTTTCCGACGAGAACCGCATGATCAACTCGTGCATCCGGTACTGGACCGTGAGCCGTCGAAAGACATCCTCCCCTTCGCGGCGGACGAGCCGTTCCATCAACGAGCATCGCATCCCCTCGGCCGCCGCCTGTTCGCTCAGCACCGTGGGCGGCAACTGGCAGTGATCGCCGGCCAGAACCAGCCGGTCGCCGCGGAGGACCGCCTGCCAGACCCCCGGCTCGGTGCATTGGCACGCCTCGTCCATGGCGACCAGATCGAATTCGCGATCCCCCAGCAGGTCTTCATCGATCGTGGTGGTGGTGCAGATCACGTCCGCTCCGTCGAGTACGCCGCGGACAATCGAACGCTCCAGCCGCCGGATCTCACCCCGCAACCGCCCCGCTTCGGCGAAATATTCCCCCCGCCGACGGCGGTTGTCACGACTTCGAGGCGGCCGCGCCGCGGCACGCATCAATTCCTCCACCTCCCGCCGCATCTCGCGAATCACGCCGTTCGAAGGATCGCGGTCGACCAGCTCGTCGAGCGTGTGCCCCCGCAAGCCTTCAAAGACACGTGCCGGATGCCCCACGCGGAGGACGTTCGGCAGCGCCCCGACCAACCGTTCGAGCAGATTGTCCACCGCCGTGTTGCTCGGAGCGCACGCCAACACCCGCTCCCCGCGGCGGACCGCTTGGATGATCACTTCCGCCAATGTCGTCGTTTTGCCGGTCCCCGGCGGACCATGCAAGACCGCCACGTCGCGGGCGGCCAGGGCGAACCGCACCGCCTCCTGCTGCGGCCGGTTCAACAAGGTCTCACAGTCGATTTGGGGCAGGTGATCAAATCCCAGGGGACGGTGGCCCAGCAGCACATCGCGCAGTTTTCCCATCCGACCGGTCGCCACCCGGGAGCGGGCCATCGCGGAAAGCTGCCGCCGCCGCGTCGTCTCATCCGGTGACAAGTCGAGCCGAAAGCGGTGCTCGTCACTCTCCGGCCACCGCTCGGTCGCCACCTGCAACTTCTCCCGCGTGCGGCGGCTGACCACCCCCGCCACCCCCTCGTCCCGAGCGTCTTCGTCGTCAGAGATCACCACCGGAGAGCCGACCTTCAACCGGTTCATCGGCAGCGCGCCCCCTTCGATCTTGGCGAAGTCCAACAGCAACCGGCCTGCCAACCCGGTGGTGTGGTCCACCATTCGCATCCGGACTAGCGTTTCACCAGTCTTTTCCGCGTCCTCCCGAGAACGAATCTGGCGCCGCTGCGCCAGCCGTACCCGCTCGGCCTCGCTCTCCAAATCGAGCCAACGCTCCAGCCGGTCAAAGTAGGTGTCGGTGTCGGTGACCACTTCCTCGCTGGACAATCCCGCAGCGAACCCCTCAGGATGCTTCTTGGGGGACGTGCGGGAACGCTTGCGGTGGGAGGAACGCGAAGAAGGGGACATGATGGCGGGCCGGGACTCATGGCGTGGGAAGGATCGAGTCGTCTATCGCAACTGAGAATGAGGGTCGCCGCCGCACGGTTCGCGCCGTGGCGTTACAAAGCGGACGGCATCGGGCGAGCGCAGTCGGATCCAGGTTTTCCGACAGAGCCTAAATGATCTTACGACTTGTGCGATCCGCGTCCATCGGCAGGTGGGATTGACGGTCACGCCCTGCCGACATCATTCTTGCCATACGAAAGCCTGGCCAGCCGCCGGGAGGACTCGCGCCCCCGTATCGTGCGAGCAATCCAACTCCATCAAGCCGATCGATCCTCCATGAGCACCGCCTCCGCCGACCACGTCCAAGTTCGACTTCCCGACGGCAACCTCGTCCAACATCCCGCCCACGCGACCCCCTTGGATGTCGCGCGGCAGATCAGCGACGGCCTGGCCAGGGCGGTGGTGGCGGCGGAGGTCGATGGCCGCGTCGTCGACGCGACCCGGCCGCTGGGCGAATTGACCGAAAACGACCAACCGCTGCCGCTGAAACTGCTGACCGAGCGCGACGCCGCTGCACTCGACGTCCTTCGCCATTCCGCCGCCCACGTGATGGCCCGCGCCGTGATGCGGCTGTACAAGGGTGTCTCCCTGGCGTTCGGACCGACCACCTCCGGCGGCTTCTATTACGATTTCGATCTGCCGGAAAAGATCAGCGAGGAGGACTTTCCCAAGATCGAAGCGGAGATGAAAAAGATCATCAAGGAGAAGGAACCGTTCGAACGGTTCTGGCTCGATCGAGACGAAGCCCGGACGTTGTGCGACGATCTGCACCAGGACCTGAAGGTCGAACATATCGATACCGGACTGGCCGATCAGGCGACGGTCAGCTTCTATCGCCAAGGCGAATTCGTCGACCTGTGCCGCGGCCCCCACATCCCCGACGCCGGCAAGATCAAGGCGATCAAACTGCTCAGCGTCGCCGGAGCCTACTGGAAAGGCGACGCCACAGGACGACAACTGCAACGGCTCTACGGAACCGCCTTCTTCGACAAAAAACAACTCAAGGCCTACCTCGAACAACTCGAAGAGGCCCGCCGCCGCGATCACCGTGTGCTCGGCAAACAACACGGACTGTTCGCGATCAATCCGGAAGTCGGCCAAGGCCTCTGCCTGTGGCTGCCCAAAGGATCCCGGGTTCGTATCACGCTCGAGGAATTTCTCCGCAAGGAACTGCTCAACCGGGGTTACGACCCTGTCTACAGCCCGCACATCGGCCGGGTAGAGTTGTACGAAACCAGCGGCCACTTCCCCTACTACCGCGATAGCCAGTTCCCGCCGCTGTTCGGCAGCGACGCCGGAGGATTGCTCGACGCCTGGAACCGGCGGCTCGAAGCGGGATCGCTCGATCGGGAAGGGGAAGACAAATTGATGGCGGCGGCCGAAGTGTTGGGTGTCGAACTGCCTGACTACAAACCTTCCGCCCCGGCCGAAGCCAAACGGGAGGTCCTGCATCGCTGGCAAAAGCTCCACGAACGGTACCTGGTCCGGCCGATGAACTGCCCCCACCATTGCCAAATTTTCAAGGCCCAGCCGCGTTCCTACCGCCAACTGCCCCTGCGGCTGTTCGAGTTCGGCACCGTCTATCGCCACGAACAAACCGGCGAGCTCAATGGGATGCTCCGCGTCCGCGGGCTGACCCAAGATGACGCGCATATTTTTTGCACCGCCGACCAGGTCGAACAGGAGTTCCGCGCCACGATCGAGCTGACCCAGTTCGTCCTCGGCGCCGTCGGCCTGGAGGACTACCGGGTTCAGCTCTCCCTCCGCGATCCCGACACCAGCAAGTACGTCGGCAGCGAGGAGAACTGGAACCAGGCCGAAAGTTCCCTCCGCCGTGTCCTGGAACAATCAGGTTTGGAATTCAATGAGGAACCGGGGGAGGCCGCGTTCTATGGACCCAAAGCCGACTTCATGGTCCGCGATTGCATCGGCCGCTCATGGCAACTCGGCACCGTGCAACTCGATTACAACCTCCCCGAACGGTTTCAGCTGGAGTACGCCGGCAGCGACAACGCCGCGCATCGCCCGGTGATGATCCACCGCGCCCCATTCGGATCCCTGGAACGATTCACCGGGATGCTGATCGAACACTTCGCCGGCGCGTTCCCCATGTGGCTCTCCCCCGAACAGGTCCGCGTGTTGCCCCTGAGTGACAAATCGCTCGATTACGCCGTGACGGTCGCCAAGCAGCTGGAAGACGCCGGATTGAAAGTCACCGTCGATTCCACCGATGGCAAGGTCCAAGCCAAAATCCGCAACGCCCAACTCGACCTGGTCAACTACATGGCGGTCGTTGGCCCCAAGGAGGCCGAGGTCGGACATGTCGCCTTGCGGGACCGCATCGAAGGGGACCTCGGCTCGATGCCGACGGCGGAAGTGATCGCTCGGCTGACCGACGAGGCCCAATCCCGGAGCGTCCGGCAAGCGGTCCAAAGCACCACCACCGCCGTCGCCGCCGAATCCTCCGCAACCGGCCATGAATACTAACAGTGCCGATCTTCGACCCCTCCGGGGTCGGCAGCGCGCGTGGGCGCGCCGCGTTCCGGCGGTGCGCTGCGCGACCGCCGGCTACCATCTTGAAACCCCTTCGG